>JBCBPD010000137.1:0-8235 GCA_039820925.1 Bacteroidota bacterium
ATTTTTCGATTCAGAAGAAGTTTTATGCCACCAATGCTGGGATTCTAGGCGGCAATAATGTGGATTTTTTTAAAAAAATCCACATTATTGCCGCCTAGAATCCCAGCATTGGTGGCATAAAACTTCTTCTGAATCGAAAAATCATCCTCCATTACCTTGGGAATTGAAATGTCATGTTTTTTTAATTGTTCCATGCTGTAATGATAAGGACCTTCATTATTATCCATGTGTTGTCCGATAAGTTCTGCATTATCCAAAGTATTGTCCAGTTTCTCCCAGATGTAGACATCACCATCCACGTGCAAAAAAGGCTTATCCTGTAACGAGTATGTATATAGTTTTCCAATAGCCCAAAGTTGTTTTGGATAATGGCTTAGATTTTCAAAGTCTGTTCTGACGCTAGAATATGGAAGATTCAAAGTGTCTATCAACAGTTTCTTCCCAGCCAAGTCGGTTACCAATTCCACTTCCTCATAGTACTTTTTAAATTGTAAACAGCTCAAGGCCCAACTCATATAATGGTGCTTATTACTTCTAAATCCTCCATTAGCCTTTTCAACAGAACTATTTTGCTCCAGAGCTGGTTTTGACCAAAAACTATGAACTATCTTCATAAAATTTTTTTATACAATTTATGAAATGAATTAATACCATTTAGGTAATATTTAACTTACATAAAGCTAAAAAAATCTAACTTCTCGAGGAATCTAAATTATTTATTCACCTTAAATTTTAAGAATCATGAAAAAAAAGAATCTAAAAGGCCTAAGGCTAAACAAAAGAACAGTAAGCGAATTAAATGAAGCTACAAAGAACATGATTAAAGGCGGTTCTGTTGACACTACTTGCGGTTATGCTTCAGCAGTTCAATATTGTGCTACCAATAAGTATACCTGTATTTGCGGCGGATAAGATTTTCCTAACTTTACTTGGACAAAATAGTTTTGCCATAGTAACTAATCCTTCTTTTAACTATGAATTAAAAGAAGGGTTTGTTTTTTTAAAGGTTTCTTGTTGTTTAGTAATTATGGGGCTAATCCTGAGTAATTCGGCCTCAAGTTTAGTGAATCATTCCCATTTATTGGACGTTCACGCATCTCGAGAAACAAAATACCCACATGCAGTAGGACCACAAAAAGGGAAATTCGTCATTTCTATCGGATGGATTTTTTACTCAAAAGAAATTTAAATGGATTGATTCTAAATAGATTTCCAACCTTTGAATTCTCTACTTATTTTGCCATATTACTAATAAATTAACAGATTTTGGCAAACTGTGTAATTAAAAAGCAATGTTTATTAAACAAAATTGAATTTTGTTTAAACATTTCTACAATTCGCCAAACAACTAATCTAATAAATTATGGCTAATGTTTTATGGTTGCAAGGAGGGGCTTGTAGTGGAAACACTATGTCTTTTCTGAACGCCGAAGAACCCACAGTTGTGGAGTTGATTACCGATTTTGGACTCAATATTCTTTGGCACCCAACAACGGGTCTTCAAATAGGGGACCAAGTACAAGACTTATTAAAGGATATCCTCGATGGGAAAGTCCAAATGGATATTCTGGTCTATGAAGGCTCTCTGATTCAGGGGCCAAACGGTACGGGAACCATGAATTACTTTGCCGACAGACCCATGATGGACTGGATAAAGGAACTCTCTGAAGTGGCTGGTTATGTCGTTGCTATAGGAGATTGTGCTACTTGGGGAGGTATTCCCGCGGTACCACCGAATCCAAGTGAATCCACCGGACTACAATTCCATAAAAAAGCAAAAGGTGGCTTTCTCGGGGCAGACTATGTCTCCAAAGGAGGACTTCCTGTTATCAATGTTCCTGGATGTCCCGCGCACCCTGACTGGATAACCCAAATTCTCGTGGCTATCGCTGTAGGGCGAATTGGGGATGTGCTCATTGACGAATATCACCGGCCTAAAACATTCTTCACCAATTTTGTTCAAGATGGCTGTACCAATGTGACCAATTTTGCTCAGAAGGTCGATGGAGGATTCGGAAGAAGAGGCGGTTGTCTCTTTTACGAAGTAGGCTGTAGAGGACCAATGACGCGTGCAAGCTGTAATAACATTTTATGGAATCGTCAATCCAGTAAAACACGGACCAATCATCCATGTTTGGGTTGTACTGAACCTGGATTTCCACACAATGACCTTCAAAAGGGAAGTGTTTTCAAAACCATGAAATATTTGGGCTTCTTGCCTAAGGAAGTTCCTACGGGTAGAACCAAATTAGCTTATTACATGGAAGCAGGATTCCAAAAGGTGCTCCCTACGAATAAAAGAATTGTGGAAACTTCAAAGTAATTGACAACTAACTAGAAAAGATAAAATGGCTGTTAAAGAATTGAATATTTCTCCTGTGGGCCGTGTTGAAGGAGATTTAGATGTAAAAGTATACATTGATGAAGGCAAAGTGACCAAAGCTCATACCCAAGCGGCGATGTTCCGTGGGTTTGAAAAAATCATGGCGGGAAAAGATCCACAATCTGGATTGATTGTGACTCCGAGAATCTGTGGTATTTGTGGAGGTTCCCACCTCTATTGTGCTTCATCGGCCTTAGATACGGCTTGGGGCACGCAACTTTCGCCGAATGCTTTATTGCTTCGAGCAATAGGACAGGCTACAGAAACCATTCAGAGTATTCCAAGATGGTTTTATGCCATCTTCGCTACGGATATGGCGAATAAGAAGTTTGCCAACAAACCACTATATAAAGAAGTAGTTAAGCGATGGTCTGCCTATGTTGGGGAAACGTTTCAAACGGGCTTAACGGCAAGTGGACTTCCCGTGCAGGTGTACGCACTTTTTGGAGGACAGTGGCCGCACTCGAGTTATATGGTTCCTGGAGGTGTGATGTGTGCACCTACCCTAAAGGATATCACAAGAGCGTATGCCATTATGACCCAATTCAAAAATGATTGGTTGGAACCCGTCTGGTTGGGTTGTACCATCGAAAGATACATGGAAATCAAGTCTTGGGAAGATATGTTGGCATGGTTGGAAGAAAGCGATTCCCACAAGAATAGTGACTTGGGACTTTATATCAGAGCTGGACTAGAGTTTGGTTTGGACAAGTTTGGTAAAGGCGTTGAGAAATTCTTGGCTTTTGGAACCTATTTGCATAAAGACATGTATAACAATCCTACGATTGAAGGTCGAAACAAGGCTTTGATTAGTCCAAGTGGTTTCTTCGACGGGGAGAACTGGCATGAATTTGACCATTTGAAGGTCAGTGAGCATGTGAAGCACTCTTGGTTTGGTGACCAAGAAGATGGATTGCACCCTTGGGATGAACCGATTCCAACCCCGGTAAAATCCCAACCGCTACACCATTCTGATTTTGATGGAAAGTACAGTTGGGCAAAAGCGCCAAGATATGATGGGTATGCCGCAGAAGCTGGACCTTTGGCACGCTGCATCATGGCTGGTAATCCGGCAAATCTTGAACATCAAATTAGAGACCCATTCTTTATTGATGCGTATCGCAAATTAGGTGGAGCAAGTGTATTCACCCGTGTTTTGGCAAGAGTTCACGAAGCACCAAGAATCTACCAATTAATTAATGAGTGGCTAGGACAAATTGATTTGGATGGCGACTTCTACAATAAACCGGTAGAAAAAGACGGAAAAGGTTTTGGTGCTACAGAAGCAGCTAGAGGTGCCTTGGCACACTGGATTGAGGTAAAAGACGGTGTTATCAAAAACTATCAAGTAATGGCGCCTACTACTTGGAATGTGGGGCCAAATGATGGGAATGATAATCCTGGACCTATCGAAGCGGCCTTGGAAGGAACTGATATAGAAGATGTGAAAGATCCTGTCGAAGTAGGTATGGTGGCCCGTTCATTTGATTCATGCTTGGTGTGTACGGTACACGCCCATGATGAAAAGAGCGGAGTTGAACTTTCAAAATTCAAGATTTAGAAAGAGGAACGTTAAACAAAACCAATACAAATAGAGACCTGTTGGACCCGTTGTGGCTCAACAGGTCTCACTTTTCAAAAACCAAAAAGAAGAAGGAAATATGAAAACGGCCATAATGGGTTTTGGAAATCCAGTAAGAAGCGATGATGCCATCGGTATTTATGTGATTGAAGAACTTCGCAAAAGCGTTGCCAATACTGATGCAGTGAGCTTATTTGATATGGGCACCGCGGCCTTCGAGGTACTGTTTGGGTTGAAAGGTCATGACAAAATCATCTTGGTAGACGCGGTAATCAACACAAATGAACCCATTGGCACTTTGTTTAAGGTTCCGGCTGAGGAAGTGCTGCGTGCTGCGGAAGAAGATCCTATGGTTTTTCTACATGGGATGAAATGGGACCAAGCCCTTTCCTATGCCAAGAAGATTATGGGAGATTCCTATCCTGAAGATATCAGTGTATACCTGATTGCCATCGACAATACCAAGTTGGAAGTGGACTTAAGTCCTACCGTAAAAGAAGCAGGTGACAAGGTGGTCCATCATATTTTGGATGAACTTAAAGCTGTTGACGTGTCATGAATTCCGATGTGGTTTTACGGTCATCGCATGTGCTGTTAAAAGCGGAACTGGTTCAGAAGGTGTTTGAACAGATACACTATGCCTATGTCACCTATATCAAAGAGAAAAAGCACCTTTTGGTGACTCCGGTAAACAGCCAGTGGTTTGTAAAAATGTATGAACCCACCCAATTTCTTTTAAAGGACCGGAATCTACAAGGTGATAAGGTTTTAGCGGTTCGGGAAATATTTATTGATAACGATTTGGATAGTTCTGACCGTGAGTTGAGTTATGAGTGGATTGAAAAAACCAATCTTTTGAAAATTTCGGTATGAAGGAAATGAAAAAAGATGACGACGCTTGGTTGCAAGATGCCGAAGTACAGACCCGAATTGAGGAAGAAAGAGGTAGGTGGGTCGTCTCATTGGTTTTCATTGATACCAAAAACCCTTCTCGAGTGCTTGTGAATGAAATTGCAGATTACCGGTCAAGGCGTTTGGCTGAAATCCATGCCAGAAGTATGCAGCAAACCGCGGCCAAAGACCCAAGGGGAACACAAAGAGTAAAGAAAGATGATTACGATATTAACAACAACTGAGCTAGAATTCCAGATTAAGGAAATCATTGATGCTGTAGACCGTTTGAACGAATTGGTTCAGATTTCAGTGGTTGAGGCGCAGACCCAAAAGGGCAATAAATTCCTTCGTGTTCAGCAGGGAGAAATTTGGACAACTATTGATTGGTTTGATACTGAACCACCCTATATTTTTCCACCCGTAGCGTTGAATTCGAATAATCTGCTGGCCCTTGTTTTTTATAAAATGGGGAACGAGCAACAGGCCTTTCAATATGTTTCCGAATCGGATATCCTATTCAAACATTTGTTGCGGGCCACCAAACTCAAATTTGGATACGAAATTGAGACCGAAGGGCTTGGGGATTTGATTGCGCACAACAGGGCTGTCCTTTATCATTATGGGAACCTGTCTACAAGAATCGATTTTGGTGAGTTACGACAGCTTTATGCCGATGCGTTACAACAGGCAGCTTCCAATGATATTAAAAGTTATACTGCAAAGCATTACCTAAATCTATTGTTGGACGCGCAGATGTTTGAAGAAACCATATTGGCTTGTGAATCTTTCCTAAAGGAAACAGAATCGGAGGTGGCACAAATGGCTTTACATATGCAATGGTGTACCGCCAGCTATAAAAACTTGCAACTGCCATACGATTCAGATAGATTAAAAAGCATTCTAACAAAACAAGAAGAATGCATTGAATACCTTCAAGCAAATGACTTGCATTTGAATGCAGCGTTGCTTTCCATGGAAGCCTGCGACGTGGCGAACTTTTTAGGGGATTTCCCGTTGGCCAAAGCGCACATCAACACTGCTATACAAACCTTTAAACAAGAGGAAGCCACTGAGTTTTTAGGTGAGGCTGGTTTGAAAAAAGCACACTTGTTATATCACTGGTCCAAAAATGGTAGTCCGCAGTACTACAAGGCAGCGATTAACGCCTTTCAGGATACCTTGAAGGTTTTTAAAAGAGATGTTTACCCAGATTATTTTGCAGAGATTCAGCATTCCCTCGCCTTGATTTATTCTGAGATTCCAGCGGCACCTGAGGAAAAGCCCATGTGGACTGCATTTTGTGCTTCGGCTTTCAAGGAAGCGTTGGAATTTTATAAGAAGGAATCCCATCCCTATGAGTATGCCATGGTTTGTCACAACTATGCCACGGCCTTGATGGATTTCCCACCCGCAAAACTTCACAACAACCACGATAAAGCTCACGGCTTTTTTGAAGAAGCCTTGCAAATCCGTACGGCTGAAAAGTATCCTACGGAAAGAGCTTTGACCTTGTTGAATCAATTAGAGCTGGGTTGGTTGATGCACAACGAAGATGGAAAAGAAGAGGAAGCAAGACTGCAATCCATGCGAGAAAAGGCAGAAGAAGTTAAATCCTTGGTTACGGATGAAAACCTATTGAACCAAGCCGAGGAACAACTTGAAAAATTAGAACGATTAAAGACGATAATTTAAGCTTATGCACGAGACATCGATAGTTAATAGCATCATGAGAACTCTGGAAATGGAGTTTGAAAAGGAAAAGCTCGATAAGATGAAATCGATTCACCTAAAGGTGGGAATTCTTTCGAACATCGAGCCTAGGCTCTTGCATAACGCCTATAGTGCGTACCACATGTCGCACCCAGAATACAGTACAGTAACATTGAATATAGAATCTACGGAACTCAAAATTCAATGTGAAGTTTGTAATCACATCACTCAAGTAAAAAACTATAGGTTCTTATGTGAAAACTGCGGACGACCTAGCAAAAATGTGATTCAAGGAGAAGAATTGTTAATACACAAAGTAGAATTTGAAGATTAAACCATGATAGAAAAGTCAACTAAGGCGGCCAGAGGAACCGTTCAGTGTGAAAACACCAACATACATTTATTAAAAGCCAATGATTTTGTGGCCGATATCATCCGAAAGGAAGTCGCCAAAACCAAAACCCTTTTGGTTAACATTACTTCTTCTGCCGGAAGTGGAAAGACTACTTTGATGCAAAAGACCGCAGAGAAACTAAAAGATAAAATCAATCTCGCTGTGATGGTGGGGGATTTGGAAACCGAGCGGGATGCGGAACGTATTCGGGAGACTGGAATCCATGCCCTTCAAATCGTTACCGGGGGTATTTGTCATTTGGAAGCGCAGATGGTGCATCAGGTTTTGGACCAGTTTGATTTGGAAAACTTGGACCTTTTGTTCATCGAAAATGTAGGGAATTTGGTTTGCCCAGCCTCTTTTGATTTGGGAGAGGATTTTCGGGTGACCTTGATTGCCACAACTGAAGGTGATGACAAACCTAAAAAGTATCCTAAGATGTTCTTGACCAGTGATTTGATGTTGGTTTCGAAGTCAGATTTATTACCTTATTTACCCTTTTCGGTGGATGCGGTCACCAAGGATGCGCGAGAAGTGAACCATGAATTGGAGGTCATACAACTTTCTTCCTTAACGGATGAAGGCATTGATGAATGGTGTGATTGGTTGCTTGAAAAAATTAAAGATAAGCAGGGGATTTAGGCAGGAATGCTTAAAACCTTCAAAATACAACTAAGTGGTCAGGTTCAAGGGGTGGGATTTCGTCCTTTTGTTTTCAACTTGGCCCACGAGCACCAACTCAAGGGCACCGTTAGCAATAATGCAAAAGGGGTGTTGATTTTGGTGAACGGAACAAGCGTAGCGTTGATGAATTTTAGGGACGATATTTTGGAAAAAGCACCGGATGCTGCTATCATCCAAAGTCATACTATGGATGAAATCGAATCCATGGAGTTCGAGAGCTTTTCCATTGTGCCTTCCCAAAAAACGGACAAAGTAGCGATACCTCTTACGGCAGACTTTGCTATCTGCAATTCTTGTAAAAAAGAAATTCAAGACCCCAACAATCGAAGATATCAATATGCCTTTACCACATGTACGCAATGTGGTCCAAGATATGCTATCACGCAAAAATTCCCATTTGAACGAGCGCACACCACAATGAATCAATTCTCTATGTGTGAGAATTGTGTGATTGAATATGAAAACCCAAAGGATTCCAGATTCCATTCGCAAACCAATAGTTGCGATGATTGTGGAATTACGATGCAACTAATAACGAATTCTGGGGAACCGATTCATCTCGAAAATGAAAGAGAGCTACTGAGTAGG
>JBCBPD010000138.1:0-8225 GCA_039820925.1 Bacteroidota bacterium
AAATGTGAAGGGTTATTGGGAGCAACAAAACTGCTCCAATAAAGCTAGTGCCCTGCAAAATCAATAGCAATCCAAAAAGGAGTTCGCAAACCCCTAATACTTGCCAAAAGTATCCGGTCTGTTTTGCAGGGCACTAGCTTTATTGGAGCAGTTTTGTTGCTCCCAATAACCCTTCACATTTTTTTGTTTCACCTCTTTTTGGAGAAAGATGAAATACGTGAACTGATACAGACCGGAGCGCTATTTGCCATCAACATTCTTTTGGTATTGAAAGAATATAAAACCTGGAAACACTTACTATGGATTAAACCGATTTAGTTTGAGTTAGTTTGATCAGTTCTTGAGAAGCGGGGATTCATTTGGGTCTCCGCTTTTCTATTATACCCAATAGGTTTTGCTGCTAACGTTTGATAAGTTTCTTCGCGTAAATACCGGAAGCAGTTCCAATTTGAACAGCATAGGTTCCAGTCGCCAACCGCGTCAATTCCAAATCGACTCGTAACGATTCCAACCCTTGCTGTTCAAAAATGAGTTGACCAGCCATATTGTAAATGCCCACGTAGAAAATAGTAACATCCGCTTCTATGGTCAGCATTTCATCCCCCAAGGGATTGGGGTACATATAGATTTCCGTAAGTTGCGGCCTAGGCAAAGCTTGACCTTCCGGAAGCTGCTCCATAAAACCACCATCAATGATTTTACTTTCCAAGCTATCGTTATTCGCATTTGCAGCAATATCGCTTTCCCAAACAGCCAAATAGGTGTCATTGTGCGATGCGTCAAAAGGGGAAAACGGTTCGGGCGCTATCGCATTTTCCGTAGTCCAATGGTGTCCGCTCCCCACGGTAAGTACCGCTGTTCTTCCGAAACCTGAAGCAACAGCAACGGTACTCCCCGCCGCATATTCTTTTCCCGGTTCATTTCGTGTGAATCCAGCCCATAATCGTCTTTGGTTAAAATTAGGGGTTACGCCATAAAGAACGGCATCGCCAAAACCAATTTCACCATCCTTGTATTGACCTCTTCCCACCTCGTTCGGACCAGAACCGTAGGAACCAAGTAATTTTCCTCCTAACCGCATGGATTCGCGCCCACCGTAAAAAGCGGCGGATGTTCCGCCAACGTAAACGTTTCCTGCTTCGTCGGCATGAATCGAACCATTACGTATGCGATAGGTGTTTCCATTCAAATTACTCAAACGGGCTAAAATCAATTGACCCTGCACAACGCTACCGGAAATATGGTCAATTTCAGCAAAGTAGCTGATATGGTTTGATTTGGTATTGGTCGCCAAAGTATGTTCATCTATCTCCACCAACTTTCGCTGTTTGTTGGTCCCGGTCACATCGGTATAGGTGCCATCCCAGCGAAAAGCGGTATTTCCTCCAGCACTTTCCCCAGCGAAGTATAGTTTCCCATTTTGCCCTACATTGAGTCGATATCCTCGGGTGTCCGCCATATCATTTCCAGAATCCCCACACATATCGCTTCCATCAAAACCAAAGGTTTTCCAACGGTATTCCAAACTAAAATCATACGCAATGATAAACGCCACCTGTACTGGATTTCCACAAGTTTTATTGTCAAAACCAGTAACATAAACGTGCCCATGCGCGCTACTAATCGCAACATCTTTTACATAGGAAGGAAAAATACTGGTAGGCTTGTTGGTTCTTAAGTCTGTTGATGTCATCGTGCCGGAAGCATCAAAAAAGTAAAGCGTCTTATCGGCCAAAACTGCAGCTTCTCCTGCAGCACCGATACTCGCACGGAAAGCATCATAAGGGTCTTCAATTTCAGGAAGCACTTCAACTTGCGTGGTTGCTGGGTCGGAGACATCCAATAGCGCGACGCGATAGGAATTTCCCAAGCGGAAAGCAACTGCCGCTTTTCCTTCGGCGTTCATTTCAAAATCAAAGATTTCATCCCCAATCGAAAAAATACGTTCCACTTCGGTACCATCCGCATTCAACTGAAATAAAGCGCCAGATGCGTTTACACTCGCATCTCCGATGACCTCCTCATCCACTTGTCCTTGTCTGCCAAAGGTGCCCGCTACGAAAAGTTTAGGTTCGGTAGCTCCAGAAGGTTGCGCTATGGCCAATGCGGTGCCCACGTTGTTTCCCGGACCGCCCAAATAGGTAAGACTTGTGGGGTGAATGTTGGAAACCCTTCCCGAGGTCTCCCCTCCGCCCAATGCAATACGCCATACATTGGCAGTTTGGTATTCGGCTGGACAGTCTCCACCGATATCACAGGCACTTCGCGTTGCCACTAAAAGCTCTTGTTTGTTGGTCCCGGGCACAAATTGGTAGTCCGAAATTTGACCTATACAAGCATTCCAAGAGGCATCTCCTACTTGTTTTTGAATGGCTCCATCAATGACCGTTAGATTCTTGTTCCCTTGTTTAGCGAACAACAAGTCCTGCTTTTCCTCATAAAAACGATTGTTGGCTTCTGTCAGCAACTCCCATCGGCTTGAGGCCATATCGTAGCGATAGTTCGCCTGTTCCGTGGCGTAGTACAAGGTGTTTCTATCATCTGAAAGTTGAATTTGCCTTCCAGGCCCGCAGCATGCACCGTTCGTAAGATTTCCTTGATTTAACCCCTGATGCCCTGATTGCCATTCGCCAGAGGAATAATCGAAAGCGTTGGTGGGCACAAATCGAAAAATATTCCCTTGCATTCTTTCATCTGTGCCTAAAATAGGCTCGTTGTACAGAGCTTTTGCCCTTTCGCGGGCATACCAGCGATACCCTAAATAAATTACGCCGTCGCTTGTGGCAGCAATGGAGGTGGGTGCATCCTCAAATTGCCTTTCGATGCCTTCGTCCAATAAATATTGTAAACTTCCTGTTGCCGGGTCGTAAATCCAAATGACCTGATGTTCGGCGAAGCCATTCTTTTCTGGAATCTTGGCATAACCATAAATCCGTTCTTCATTGGGAACCAAAAAGTTTCCACTAAAATCAGAAGGGTGCCCTGGGAAGATTTGCTCTTTAACGGATACTACCGTCTCCCACTCCCAACTTTGCCCTTCAAAACCTTTCAAGATTTGCAACCGTCCGTCGGGAAGTATTTGATATAAATCGCCAGTACCAGTCACAGAACCAATACTATTTCTTGGCGTACTGCCATAACTTTTGGGAATCGCTAGCGTCCATTGGTTGTTCTCGCTATCGAACAAGTACAATCCGCTTTGCGATTCTCCAGAACCACAAATTCCACCACCCGAATCACAATCCTTATCCTTACAAGGACCCACGTTTGCGAACAACAGGTCGTTGCTTATCATCAACTTGTCCACCTGAAAGTTCAAAGGCAAGCCATCCTTTACCGATTCTGCGGAAGATTGTGCGAGAATGGTGCCAGATATAAGGCAATACAAAAAGAAAACAACGATTCGAGACGGAAGTTGAGGCATGTGGGGCATAGCTTTGGGGTAGCAGTCTTCAAAATTAACGGAAACAACGCTACCATATTTTCACAAATCGATGAAATGCACAGGGAAAATCTACCACACTACAGAACGCAAACTACTTTTGGGTTTAGCGCTTTACGCGAACACAAAAAAAGATACTTTCGTAAAGCGTTCAAAACGCGAGCGACTGATTCAAGAAAAATACCAGTGAAACCGCCCAAACACATCCTACCCATTATTGTTATCGCACAATTCTTTTGTACCTCGCTTTGGTTTGCGGGGAATGGCGTTTTGAATAGTTTGCTGGCTGAAAAAGGAATCACCATTTCTGTTGGAACGGTAACGGCTTCGGTGCAATTTGGCTTCATCATTGGGACTTTGCTTTTTGCAATGTTGACCATCACGGACCGATTTTCACCTTCAAAGGTTTTTTTGGTTTGCGCTGTTCTTGGAGCTTTGTGCAATTTGGGAGTGGTTTGGAAAACCTCAGGTTCAGAATTGTTATTAGCCTCTCGGTTCACTACTGGTTTTTTCCTTGCGGGGATTTACCCAGTTGGGATGAAGATAGCGGCAGATTATTTTGACAAAGGTTTGGGTAAATCATTGGGGTATTTGGTAGGCGCCTTGGTGGTTGGCACGGCGCTTCCTCACTTTTTAAAATGGCTTACGGCCCTCTTTCCTTGGCAGTACGTCATTTTCAGTACTTCATTTCTCGCGTTGGTAGGTGGAATGCTTATGGTCTTTTTAGTACCTGATGGTCCTTTTCGCAAATCCAGTCAACACTTGGATTTGATGGCCTGCTTTTCCATTTTTAAAAAGCAAGATTTTCGAATAGCGGCTTTTGGTTACTTTGGGCATATGTGGGAACTGTACACTTTTTGGGCTTTTGTTCCCATACTGCTTGGATTGTTTACAGAGCTGCATCGAATACCTGAACTCTCCATTTCATTCTGGTCATTTTGTATCATTGCCATTGGGGGTTTGGCCTGTGTTCTCGGCGGATATATTTCTCAAAACATAGGGGTAAAACGCACGGCGAGGTCAGCACTTTTATTATCGGGATTGTGTTGTTTGCTTTCGCCTTTGGTACTGTTTTACGCTCCTTTACATCTGTTTCTAATCTTCCTGTTGTTTTGGGGAATGGTGGTGATTATGGATTCTCCGCTATTTTCCACCTTAGTGGCGCAAAGTGCACCTCAAACTATTAAGGGCACCGCATTGACCATTACCAATTGTATCGGTTTTGCCATTACGATTGTGAGCCTTCAACTTATCCAGCTACTTCAAGGTATGGTACCTGATGTATTTCTTTTTATGGTTTTGGCCTTTGGACCTTTATTTGGGTTATTGGGATTGTTTAGAAAGTAACTTCATCCTTCTATTTTGACTTTAATTTTAAAGTATCCTCCCCTATTAAAAAGGGGAGGTGTCCTAATATTAATATCAGGGCGGAGGGGTGTTTTTTGTTTTTAACTATCTTACTCTGCCCAAATCTTATCTTACATATGCAAAGACACAATAAAAAAATACTAGAACCCTTCCGAAAACAACTACGCAAAAATCCGACTCCAGCAGAAGCTTTTTTATAGAAATATCTAAAAGGAAAGAAACTAGAAGGAAGAAAGTTTCGAAGACAACATAGTATTGATTTTTACATTGTGGATTTCTATTGTGTCTCTGAAAAGTTAGTCATCGAGCTGGATGGCCAAGTACATTTCAATCCAGCTGCACAGCAAAAAGACCATATCCGAACCCAACATTTGGAAAGGTTAGGAATCAAAGTAATCAGGTTTGAGAATAAACAGGTTTTTGAAAATTTGTCCTCCGTTTTAAAGGATATCAAGAGTAGTTTTAGAAAATAACTTTTGAGAAGTATCAACCCTTCTGTCCTTTGGACATCTTCCCTTTAAGGGAAGAAGCTTTTTTCGAACGTAGAATGGAAGTAAAAAAATTTAGAAACCAATACTTCACCCAGAAGGTGTGCACCAAAAGACTATTACAACTCACAATGCCGAACGGCCTCAATGGTCTTATCCAAATCCGCATAGCTTAAGGCATCATTTAGGAAATAGCTCTCAAAAGCCGAAGGTGGTAAGTACACCCCTTGTTTCAGCATACCATGGAAGTACTTTTTGAAGTTCTCATTATTTCCTTTGGCGGAGGAAGCAAAATCCACAACCGGTTCATCGCAAAAATGAACTGAAATCATGCTACCGAAACGATTGATTTGGTGTGCAATCCCCCTTTCCGTCAAAACTGCTGCGATACCTTCATGCAAGTACTCCGTTTTTTTAGCGAGACTTTCGAACACTTCTGGCTTAGCATTCAACTCCGTAAGCATAGCAAGTCCAGCACTCATCGCCAATGGATTTCCACTTAAAGTACCTGCTTGGTAAACGGGGCCTTCGGGGGCTAGATGTGCCATGATTTCTGCTTTGGCCGCAAAGGCACCTACTGGCAATCCACCACCTATAACCTTTCCAAACATAACGATATCGGCATCAATACCAAGTGCTTCTTGTGCACCACCTTTCGCCAGCCGGAACCCAGTCATGACCTCATCAAACAACAATAAAATACCTTCTTGGGTACACAATTCGCGTAAACCGTGGATAAATTCATCCGTTGGAACAATACAACCCATATTCCCAGCAACCGGTTCAATGATAATGGCGGCAATCTCACCGGTATTGGCCGAAACCAAATCTTTTACTCTTTCCAAGTCATTGTAATTCGCCAACAAGGTGTCCTTTGCAGTACCTTGTGTCACCCCAGGACTATTTGGGCTTCCGAATGTAACCGCTCCGCTTCCTGCTTGAATTAAAAAGGCATCAGAGTGGCCATGATAACAGCCTGCAAACTTGATGATTTTATCTTTTCCCGTATAGCCTCTGGCCAATCGAACTGCACTCATGCATGCCTCGGTACCACTATTTACAAAACGAATCTTGTCGATGTTGGGCACCATGGAAACCGCCAATTGCGCCAGTTCAGTTTCGATTTCCGTAGGCATTCCAAAGGAAGTACCTTTTTTTGCCTTCTCAATTACTGCGTTGATTACAGGCTCATAGGCATGTCCTAAAATCAGCGGACCCCAAGAGGCGATGTAATCAATTAGCGTATTGCCATCTTCATCGTAGAGGTATGCACCCTTTGCTTCTTTGACAAATATGGGGTCTCCACCAACAGCTTTAAAGGCCCTTACGGGGGAATTTACTCCGCCAGGAATGTATTTTTTTGCTTCAGCGAACAGTGCGCTACTGCGTTGATAAATCATTTGGATTTTTCTTTTCGAATGTTCAATACCTGCCCAATGGACAGTGCAGATGAGTCGAGATTATTCAATTGCATCAACTCGGCTACTGAAATGTTATAGCGCTTGGAAAGGGCATATAACGTATCCCCTTTTTCAACCACGTGGGTAAAAACCTGATATTTTTTCGGTTGGCGCACTTCGGAGAGCCCCCCTCGAACTACAGCCTCATCAAATTGGTCGAGGTTGTATCGTTCAATCAGGTAAATTAGCTTTTGTGGATACTTGCGGTCCGTAGCATAGCCCGCTTGACGTAAACCATGAGCCCATTTTTTGTAGTCATCGCGTCGGTAATTGAACAGAAATTTATACCTGGAACGTGATGAAAGGAAAATACTATGGTCGCGAAACGAAAACATCGGGTGATTGTATTTTCGGAAACACTCTCCTCTTTCGTCATCATCATGAAAGTCAAATTCACCTTCCCAACCGGTATGGCATTTAATTCCAAAGTGGTTGTTTGTTTTGCGCGTAAGTTCTCCTTTGCCGGAACCACTTTCCAGAATTCCCTGTGCTAAGGTTATGCTCGCAGGTATTCCGAAAGCCTTCATTTCATATTGGGCAATTTCAGAAAAGGTTTCAATGTATTCCTCCGTAGAAGCAATGGGGAATTTCACAAAACGCCCTGGATTTTCGGGCATTGGATATAAATCCTTGTTAGCGGCGTCGGTTTTTGGGGTATTTCGGTTTCGGTCGGGTGTTTTAACCGTTTGAGTGGTTCTTTTCGGGCTTTGCGTCCTTGCTGTTTTTTTTTTGGTACCACAACTGGCCAACAAAAGCGTTAGCACCAGTACCGTTCCCATTAGCTTTCTCATATCTCCAATACGGGCATTTTCCTCTGTTTCAATCTTTGGTTCATTCCGGCGACACCCTGTAATCCTCCGGTATGGATGGCGAGAATCTTGCTTCCTTTTTGGAAGTGGCCTTGTTGTATCAAATCCACAATTCCAAACATCATTTTTCCCGTGTAAACGGGGTCAAGCGGAATACCTGTTTCTTTTTTAAAAGTGTTGATGAAATTCACCAAGACCTCATCTACTTTGCCATAGCCTCCAAAATGATAGTCTGAAATCAATTTCCAGTTCTCTCGCTTCACAAAAGTAGCAATATCTCCTTTTAAAAAATCACCCTTGAGCGCGGGAAAACCCAAAACGGTTTGATGGGATTCCGCGGTATGAATCAAACCGGATATCGTGCCACCGGTTCCTACTGCGCAACAGATATGGTCAAAACCAGCATCAGTGGATGTCAAAATCTCTGTACAACCTTTAATGGCCAAAGGGTTCGTTCCCCCTTCTGGAATGATAAGAGTATTTTCATACTTGGAATGCAACGTCGCCATAAAATCCTGTTGATTTTTTTGACGATACACCTCTCGGGATACAAAATTGAATTGCATACCATATTGCGAGGCTCTTAACGTTTGGAGGCGCTTATTCCAATCATATTTTGGCGGTAGCCTGTGCTGGTTATGAACAGGGATTCGAAACC
>JBCBPD010000139.1:0-8038 GCA_039820925.1 Bacteroidota bacterium
ATGGACTTAATTCATCCAGAGGATAAAGTGGTAGTCGTTTCAAGGCACTACTTGGGTAGTATTAATCACACCCTACTAACAGTTGAAAAGCTTTTAGAAAAAAACTTGAAAGTTGGAATCATTTTTAGTGGGGACGAACATCCCACAACGGAATCCATCATTCTAAAGAAGACTAAAATCTCATTTTTAGGAAGAATCAACGAAGAGCAGCACTTCGATAAAGCTATCGTAAAACTATATGCGGACGAATTACGCTCGAAGCTTCTGAGCTTCTAGTTGATTTTTTGATAGATAAGACCTTTATCAATGGTCTGAATTAACTTGTAATCTACTTTCAGAATGGAATCGATGTGCTTGTTTAGTTCACGTCGTCTTCCGTCAAAAACACTTCGGTTTTTCCGAGCTACGATAAGTTCTGGACGGACTGTTCCTGTGATGTATTCCAATTCTTCTTGAGCAGTATCCCTTGAATTTCGCATGAATGGAAACAATTCTTCCCGTGTTACATTGCTGGGATGCGTGGACGCCACTGTAGGCGACTTCTTGTCCAAAAGCCAATAACCAATGTGATATTCGGTAAAGAAAATGGATTTATCATCCAACTTTTCAGCCTTGAGGTAATTTGGAATATCAATCCCCTCACCATTGAAGAAAGAACCTTTGGCACTTTTGTTTTTGATGATATTGGCATATTCCAAATACGATTCCATCGGAACAAATAGCAAGAGCAATAAGATTGGGTAAAACTTCTTATTCAAGCGCGGTAATTTTTCAAAAACAATGCCTAGCAGTACCAATACAAAAGGATAGAATTGAATGAGGTAATGCCCATTGATTTTTCCAGCTTGCATAAAAGATAGAAGCACACCAAGAGAGGTAACTACCAACAGGGTAACCCGACAATCCGTTTTGGGAAGGAGTTTTTTCCAGTAGCCCAAAAAGAACAACAGTCCAACCAAAAGAAAGATAGGCAAGGTTGAAGTAGCCGAATGATGTTTGGCATTGGAATAGGCCAAGGGAGCTTCGAACACCGAACTAAACCAAAGGTCAAAATTCCCTTGAGAATAATAGGGCAAAGCTGTGAGACCAACAATCAGGAAAACCCCTAAAGCAATCAATACCAACTTCATAAATCCAGAAGATAGTTTTCGGGCGCGCACAAAAGCCCATCCCAAATACAATCCTACAAAAAGGGCTGGATAAGCCATATTTAGCTTCGCCATAATAGCTAAACCAAAAAAGAGTCCTACCAGAAAATAATTCAAAAATGAAGTCCGGAGCACCAAAAAAGTAATCCCAAGCGTAAAGAAGAAAATGCTGATATGCTCGGACATTACCCCTTGAAGGCTTCCAAAAAGACTAAGGAACACTACAGTTCCGATAGCCACCCAAAAGGCCGTTTTTGGAGAAGTCATTCTTTTGGAAATGAAATAAGTGCAAAGAGCGGTACCTACAACCAACAGGGAACCAAAAAAACGAATCGCTATGAAGCTCTTTCCAAAAAGGCTTATAATCACTGCGAAAAACCCAAAGGTAATGGGTGGTTTCAAATCCCATAATTGGGTGTATGGTAGAAACCCATCTGCCCAAGACTGACCAAGAAGAATAAAGGTGCTTTCATCCCTATCTACATAATCCCTGAAAAAAAAGGGAAACCGAACAATCAGCGTTACACAAAAGATGACGAAAAGGACCCTTTTCCAGTCCAGCTGATTGAAGTCACGATTAAAAGGAAAGACCTTTTCGAACAATGGGTAGGGTGGTTAATTGGTGATTAATTGCAATCTTTGCAAGATAGATAAATTGAGGGTTTGGAGCGTACCGCATTCTTGGATAATATGATTCATCGGGACCAAAAATACATTTGGCATCCCCTTACACAACACAAAACGGCTCCCCCTCCCTTGCCAGTAGTCAGAGCACAAGGCGCTTTATTCTGGGATGACGAAGGCAAAGCCTATATCGATGGCATTGCCTCGTGGTATACGGCGATGTATGGCCATGGGCATCCGCATATTGTTGAAGCGGTTCACCAGCAAATGCAACAACTGGATTTTGTAATGTTCAGCGGATTCACACATAAGCCTGCGGTGGATTTGGCTGAACGCTTGTTGGAATTACTTCCAGAGAACCAAGCCAAGGTTTTTTTCAATGATAATGGCTCTACGGCAATTGAAGCCGCCATTAAAATGGCCATTCAATATCACTATAACCAGGGAGAAGTTCGCGATACTTTAATTGCTTTTGAAGATGGATTTCACGGAGATACTTTCGGAGCGATGTCCGCTTCGGGTATTTCTTCGTACAATGGGCCATTTGAGAATTTTCTGCTCAAGGTCGTTCGTGTACCCGTACCTACGAGCGAAAACCATGACGCTGTTCTATCTCAATTGGAAGAATTGATTTCCAAGAACCGTTGTGCAGCTTTTGTTTTTGAGCCGTTAGTTCAAGGCGCGGCTGGAATGAAATTTCATACAACGAAAGGTTTGGATGCCATGATTGAAATCTGCCAAAAATCAGATATTCTCTGTGTAGCCGACGAAATCATGACGGGCTTTGGAAAGACAGGCACCATCTTCGCCAGCGACCAATTGCAAAACAATCCTGACATTTTGTGCCTGAGCAAGGCGCTTACGGCTGGAATGTTTCCATTGAGCATAACCAGTTGTTCGGAAAAAGTTTACGAAGCTTTTCTGAGCGATGAGGTAGCGAAAGGGTTCTTCCATGCGCATACCTATAGCGCTCACCCTGTTGGATGTGCCTCAGCTTTAGCCGCACTTGATATTTTGCAATCTGACGAAATTTCAAAACGACGAGCATATATTGCAAACCAACATGCAGCATTTGTAAATCGGATGGCAGAACATCCATTGGTAGAGAATGTGCGTTGCAAAGGAGTGGTTTTGGCCATGGACTTAAATGTAAAAACGAGTCGATACGGGAGTTTAAGAGATACACTATATAAGTTCTTCATGGAACGTGGGGTAAACCTTAGGCCTTTGGGTAATACCGTTTACACTTTACCCCCGTATGTGATTACAGACGAACAATTGGCCCAAATTCATCAGGTGATGGAGGACGTTTTGGAAATTCTCTAGAAAATGTTGAAAGAACCCATTTCCATTACAGCCATGGCTTCCCTATCTCCTTTAGGAAGCAACTCGAAGCAAATTTTAGACGCGTATCGTTCACCGAAACACACATTTTCCAAAAGAGATTTAGGAAATGAATTCGTTTGGGCTGCACAACTATCAGAAGATGATCTTGAGACTGTTATGGCACTTCGGAATTCAGATGCCAAATACAAAGATTTGGACGATACGGTGCTTTACGCCATTCTCGCAGGAAGAAAAGCTGTCAAGGCTGCTGGGTGGGATTCTTCAAATACTTTTGGAATCAATTTTGGGTCTTCTCGTGGGGCTACGGCTTTATTTGAAACCTTCCACGAATCTTTTTTAAAGGAAGATACCGTTCCAACCCTAACCTCGCCCACAACAACCCTAGGAAATATTTCCTCTTGGTTGGCACATGACTTAAATGCTAAAGGACCTACGATTTCACATTCAATTACATGCTCTACTGCTTTACATGCTGTTTTGAATGGCGTGGCATGGATTCAATCCGGTTTGACGGATAGATTCTTGGTTGGTGGAAGTGAAGCGCCCTTGACCCCTTTCACGATTCGGCAAATACAAGCGTTAAAAATTTACTCGCGCGCTAAAGACGAATACCCTTCACGCGCTTTGGATTTCGAAAAAACCAAAAACTCCATGATACTCGGAGAGGGTGCAGCAGCGCTTTGTTTGGAAAAAGGGAACCCAAAGAACGCCCTTGCTAAAATCGTAGGGATAGGGTACGCTACAGAGCCGCTTGCCCATAACGTTTCCATCTCTACCGATGCAGCTTGTTTCCAAACATCCATGGCAATGGCCTTAGGGGATAGGTCATCTTCCGAAGTTGATGCGATTGTCTTACATGCACCGGGAACGGTTAAGGGTGATAAAGCCGAATTTGAGGCGATAAAAACACTTTTTTGTAACAAAATTCCTTTTTTGACTACCAATAAGTGGAAAGTAGGTCACACCTTCGGAACTTCAGGCGCCTTAAGTTTGGAGATGGCCATCTTAATGATGCGCCACCAAGAATATTTCAAAGTACCCTTTACGGAGCACCATTTGCCAGCATCCTCAATACAAAACGTATTGGTAAATGCCGTAGGATTTGGGGGAAATGCAGTTTCTATCCTTCTTTCAATTTAACATCAGGTAATTTTGGGTTTTCCCTTAACTTACCATTTGTATCATCAACTAAAACCGTATTACTATGGAAGACTGGTTTACAGCGCTTACCCTTTTTGAAAAAATCTACTGGATTGTTGCCATCGTAGGGTCTGTCATTTTGACTATCCTAATCATTCTCACCTTTATGGGAGGCGATGTGGAAGACCTTAGTGGAGATGTTGACGTAGACGTAGATGGCGATACGGGCATAGGTTTCCAGTTTCTTTCTTTTAAGAATCTGATGGGCTTCTTTACCATTTTTGGATGGTCAGGAATTGCCTGTATGGACAATGGACTATCTACAGGTCCCACCTTGGTCATATCCCTGTTTTGTGGTTTGCTGATGATGTTTGCCATGGCTGCATTGTTCTACTATTTGAGCAAACTTCAAAGTAGTGGAACCCTGAAACTGAAAAATGCTATGGGTCAAATTGGCGAGGTTTATCTGACCATTGGTGCCAAACGCTCTAGTATTGGAAAAGTTAGTGTAAACGTGCAAGGAACACTTCGTGAACTGGAAGCCCTGACTGATGAAGAAATGGACTTGAAACAAGGTAATGTCGTCAAAGTAAAAGATGTGACCGATAATGGAATTCTAATTGTTAACCTTTTAAATAAATAACCATATGCTAATACCCTTACAGTTTGGCGGTGGAGCGTCCCTTCTCGCCATTGGCTTTGCCATCCTCTTTTTCTTTATCATTATTATATCGTTCATTCGACGCTATAAAAGATGTCCTTCAGACCGAATCTTGGTAGTGTACGGAAAGGTAGGTTCTGGAAACTCGGCCAAATGTATTCATGGTGGGGCCGCCTTTATCTGGCCCGTCATTCAAGATTATGAGTTCTTGGACCTAACCCCTATTTCCATTGAGGTGGATTTGACCAATGCTTTGAGTAGACAGAATATTCGAGTGAATGTTCCTTCTCGATTTACCATTGGTATTTCTACCGAGCCTGGAGTCATGCAAAATGCCGCGGAAAGACTCTTGGGATTGGGCATGACAGAAGTCCAAGAGCTCGCCAAGGAAATTATTTTCGGACAGCTACGTTTGGTGGTCGCTTCGATGGACATCGAGGAAATCAACTCAGACCGTGATAAGTTTCTAACCAATATTTCGCAAAGTGTGGAATCGGAGTTGAAAAAAGTAGGTCTAAAACTTATCAACGTAAACATCACTGATATCGTTGACGAATCAGGCTATATTGAAGCCTTGGGTAAAGAAGCCGCTGCACATGCCATTAATGCTGCTCGTAAATCCGTAGCGGAGAAAAACCGAGATGGTTCCATTGGTGAAGCAAATGCCTTGCAAGATGAACGTACCCAAGTTGCGGCCGCCAATGCGAAAGCAGTAGAAGGTGAAAACGTAGCGAAAATCAACGTTGCAAATTCTGATTCTTTGCGAAGACAACGAGAAGCGGAGGCTGAAAGAACCGCTGCTGCGTCCGAAAAAGTACAGGCAGCAAAAGCTTTGGAAGAGTCCTATGCCGCGGAAAAAGATGCTGAGATAGCCAGGGCAGAGCGCGAAAGAAGCTCCCAAATGGCCGATGTTGTAGTTCCTGCTGAAATCGATAAGCAAAAGGTAGAGATTGAAGCCGAAGCCGAGGCGGAAATGATTCGTAGAAAAGCCAAAGGTGAAGCTGATGCCATCCTCTTTAAAGCAGAAGCCGAAGCAAAAGGTATTTTTGAAGTACTGACCAAACAGGCGGAAGGTTTGGACCAAATCGTAAAGGCTGCTGGCAATGACCCAAAGGATGCGGTACTTTTATTGATTGCGGATAAACTACCCGAGTTGGTCGAAAAACAGGCCGAAGCCATTAAAAACATCAAAATTGATAAGGTGACGGTTTGGGATTCTGGTGGAAAAACGGAAGACGGAAAAAATAGCACCGCCAACTTTATTTCCGGCATGTACAAGTCTGTGCCACCCCTTCAGGAAATGTTCAATATGGCAGGGATGCAGCTTCCAGAGTATCTTAAAGGAAAGGATTTAGAAGAGGCTCCTAAAGATTCTCCAACGAAAAAGAAATCTGATTCTGCTGAATAAATAAACACTGAAATTTAAAAACCCTTGGAGATTCCAGGGGTTTTTTATTCCTGGGCATTAAAGATGGTTATTTGCCGAGAACGCCTATTTTTGTTTCATTATCCATAGCGCACTACATGAACCATACAATCCGACATAACTGGACCAAGGAAGAAATCGTTGCCATCTATAACAAGCCACTCATGGAGTTGTTGTACGAAGCTGCCACGGTTCACAGAATCCATCACGACCCTAACACGGTGCAGGTTTCCACTTTGTTGTCCATTAAAACAGGGGGGTGTCCCGAAGATTGCGGCTATTGTCCACAAGCCGCACGTTACCATACCGATATCGAAGGCAATGATTTAATGTCGGTTCGACATGTCAAGGCGCAAGCCCTTCGTGCTAAGGCTTCTGGGAGTTCGAGAGTATGTATGGGTGCTGCATGGCGAAATGTAAAGGATGGCCCTGAGTTCGACCAAGTTTTGGAAATGGTTCGTACCATCAACAAATTGGATATGGAGGTCTGCTGTACTTTGGGAATGGTTACGGAAAATCAGGCGCAAAGGCTAGCTGAAGCAGGACTATATGCTTATAACCACAACTTGGACACTTCTGAAGAGTACTACAAAGAAGTAATTTCCACACGAGGTTATGAAGACCGTTTGGAAACCATCGACAACGTTCGCAAAACCAATGTTACGGTATGTAGCGGAGGAATTATTGGGATGGGGGAATCCAAGGAGGACCGGGCTGGCATGTTGGTCGCGCTTTCTACTCTAGACCCGCAACCCGAATCGGTTCCCATCAATGCTTTGGTAGCCGTCGAGGGGACGCCTATGGAAGATGAGAAACCCGTGGAAATTTGGGAAATGATTCGTATGGTAGCTACCACCCGAATTGTAATGCCTAAAACCCAAGTACGCCTTTCCGCCGGACGAACGGATATGTCAAGAGAAGGGCAAGCGATGTGCTTTTTTGCTGGGGCCAATTCTATTTTTGCAGGAGATAAATTGCTTACAACGCCCAATCCGGATGTGAATGCAGACATGGAGATGTTCCGTCAGCTTGGATTGAATCCACAAAAACCTTTTGTAAAAGCACCACAGCCCGAAACGGTTGAAGCGGTAGATTCGCAATACCTAGCCAAAGGAGAAAAACCGAAATGGTCCAGACCGGGGCACACTATCGAACGAAACGAATTGGCGAAAGAGCGTTCCAAACTCGCTCCGAAGGAATAATATTCCAGAATTGATTTAAAAACCTTTTACTAATTTAGTTGTTTCAAAATCCTTGAAATTTTGAAACTTAACCTGAAACAAATCCCCAGGGAAAAAACGATTTCCAAGAAGGTTTTCCTTGAGAAGTACTTCAAACCTCAAAAACCCGTGGTCATTGAAAGGTTTATTGAGGATTGGCCTGCCTATTCCAAATGGAATTTAGAGTATTTCAAGAATGTGGCTGGGGATAAGGAAGTTCCCTTGTATGATGACCGTCCTGTAAAACATGATGAGGGATTTAACGAACCACATGCACGCATGAAAATGCGGGACTATATTGATTTGCTTAAGAGCAAGCCCACGAAATACCGCATCTTTTTATGGAACTTGTTAAAAGAGCATGGGGAGGCCTTTCATCAAACGCAAACCAAAATCGGGATACTTAAAATCCTTTTGGAGTTTAGGCACCTCTTTTAACAAGTTCCATAAAAAGATGCGGTATTTCGTGGGC
>JBCBPD010000140.1:0-8001 GCA_039820925.1 Bacteroidota bacterium
CAATCTACCGCTACAAAAGCCTTATCATTTCGGTTGCTGTTTTTATGGATGGTTTTGGCAGTTACCTCTTTCCCTGTACCACTCTCACCTCTTAATAAAACGGACATGTTGGTCGGAGACACCAGTTTGATATACTGTAGCATCTGCTGGGCGGCTAAACTCTCTCCTTCAACAAAGTCTTGGTTTTCCGTAGGTTTATTTGGATTTGTTTGAGGTGACGATTTGGTTTCTTTCGGCGCTGTTTCGAGGGCATCATTAATGACCTGAAGGATTTGTTCTGGAGTAAAGGGTTTCGTGACATAGTCGAAAGCCCCTTTTTTCATGGCTTCCACAGCGGATTTCACTTCACCATAGCCGGTCATTAAAATGATTTTTGGGCCAACTAATGCTGAAGATATTGTTTTAAGGAGGTCTTGCCCATTCCCTTCTGGAAGTCTTACGTCAGAAAGGACAATTTCGAAAGGCTGTTTATCGATTTGGTTATGGGCTTCTCTAATATCATTTGCTTGGGATACTTCAAAGCCATTCTTTGTCAAAAAGCGGGATAGCATTTGACGGAAAGCAGAATCATCTTCTACAATCAAGATTTTGGGCATACATAGAATATACGACGCCCCTTAAGAAAGGGATGCTAAAGGGTTGGTAAATTTATCACAAAAGGAGAGGTCCGCCAGCGGACCCCTCCCTAACCAAACTAACCTAACACGATTAATCTAAATCATTATAGTTCTATCCAATTACCATCGGCATCCGCGTAAACGGTTCCTGCAGTGCCGTCTTCCAAAGAAAGCTCCAACTTAAATTGGTCAGAGGCGTTTTTATAGGCTTTATTGATAGTAGCTGTTGGATAATCTTTTGCTACGGCAGCAGTTACTGCTCCAGGAAGGTCGGCCACACTAATTTCCTCAAAATCTTGAACGGTAGCTTCTACTACGGTTTCATCGATTTGGGCCTCAGCAGTTTCTTCCTGCGCTGTGGCTGCGAATCCTACAAAAGACAATACGGTTGCTAAAAATAATTTTCTCATGATCTTGTGTTTATAAATTATACTCGCCCTATCTAGAGAAAATTCAATGCCATATTCCCAAAACCTTTTGATTCTCCATCAAATATTTGAAATTCAAATGTTTACCTTTTTCAGCGGTTTCTTGAAGTGTGTAAAACTGTGTAAAATGAAGAATGAAAGTGGATACTTTTTACACAAAAAAGGCTGCAAATGCAGCCTTTTTTTCGAATGGACAATCATCCTGACTTATGTAAACATCATGGATGATGCAAGGTGTTGCCCATTCTCGGATAATCTACGGTTAGTGTTTGCATAGCATTATCCTATCTTTTGTCTTTCTTTCTATGTTGTTCTTCTTTCAAATACAATACCAGTAAAAACATGGCCACCGCAAACGAAAGAATACTGATAACCAACACAGCCCTAAAAATTAGCATACTATCCATGATATTCATATGACACCATTGGTTTAAAAAAGTCACATAAAAAAAGGCCGCTTTTAAGCGACCTTTCAACCAAATCAACCAACCAAAAATGACTGGACGCGGTGTCCAGTGTTTTATATCTTTTGTGGACAAACTTTTTCTTGAGCCCAAATCGCCGTATACAATACCAAGGCGTTTACTACTACAAGTGCTATTTTAATCCCAATTACTATCATCTTTCTGTTTTGTTTCTATTTATGTGACACAGCTTTTTTGAGGAGGTCACCCAAAACATTGGGATTTAACACTTTTTAAGAAAAAAAGTGTAGAAATGATTTTGCAAGGTATTGATTATCAGATTTATACCTGATGTGAAGTTTTAAGCAAATCATTCACGGTTTTCACCGGATTGAAGGTAACCAGGGGCACTTCAACGAAAATGGTGTTCCAATAGGCCATGGCACCATTCCATAAACCGGGAAGCTCCAACGCCTTAAGTTCTTTGCCTTCTTTGGTTTTCCCGGTGATGAACCCTTGTTCAGGGTTTACAAAATTCAGCAAGTCGAATTTCTTTCCGTTGTGGTCCATTACGCTGCAAACAATGTCCACCGGATTAAAATGTGTAGAATTTTTCAGAAGGCTAGCTTGGGAAGCATCACTCATATCCACTTGAGCAGATTCTACAATTTGAAGTGATATCTTACCGCCTTCATTTATCCAGAACGGTCCCCCGCCGGGTTCGCCTTCGTTCTTGACCATCCCACAAATACGGATGGGTCGATGCAATGCCTTTAAGCAGGTTACTTTTTTATCCTCAACGGAAAGTGAATCAAAACCTTCAGGAAGTCGCACATTCAGTTCCTCTTTTAAAAACTTTACGAGTTCCTCTTCCTGAAAAGTTTCGTCTTCCAGCGCTTTGGCATACCCAAACGCTTTGTCGCGTACTTTTAGCAGAAGTCCTCCAAGGGTTTTCTTGCTTTCTACCACTGCGTCTAGATTTCTATCTACCACCACATTATCGATGTTCTTGATAAAAATGATATCGGCTTCTTGTTCATTTAAGTTTTCTATCAATGCGCCATGCCCGCCCGGACGAAACAACAAAGTGCCATCTCCGTTTCGGAACGGTTCATTGTTGGGGTCTACCGCAATCGTATCGGTAGCAGGCTTTTGGTTGGAAAAGCCAATTTGGAAAGTGGTATCGGTAGCTTGTTCAATTTGGGGACCACTAGACGCCATTTCTTCTTGAAACATGCTATCATGCTGCTCAGAAATGGTGAAGTGTAAATGAGCGGTGCCATTGGATTTGGCATACGCCGCCGCTTCTTTGAGATGTTCCTTAAAAGGTGTGGCGGCTTCATTGTCGTACTGATGAAAAGGAAGTAATCCTTTTGGATAAAAGCCATAGTTCAATCCGCTTTCAGACAATACTTCATTGACATTGGCATTTAACTCCGCTCCGTCATTTTCAAAACTATCTCCAATACGAGCTTTTACCGTTTCATAAAACGGAAAAGCTGTCATTCCCTTTTGAAAAGCAGCCAGAGCTTTATCACCGGTTCGGTCCACATAGGTTGCAAAATCTTCCGAGCTTGGGTCGTAGGCTTCCAAAAAATTGAATAGCGCCTTAAACATTCGAGATGCAGCTCCTGATGCGGGAACAAACTTCAGTAGTTTTTGCGTCGCTGAAACTTCAGCAAAGTAGTCGCAAGCTGCTTGACTCTCCTCATCGGTCAATCGCAAAATACCATCGCCAACTACCGCAGCCTTTTCCAACTTGACAAAAGGAATTCCCTTTTTAAAAATGGCAATTTGATTTTCCACCTTTTCTATGGAAATACCTTTATTTTTTATTTGTTCGAAGTCGGCCGCATGGAATGGATTCATGGATGAAGAAGGGTATTTATGTGATTTACCGCTGTAGTAAAGCGCTGTTGTTTATCTCCCTTTAAAGTAACAAAATTCCTACCGTATTTTTTAAGGGTTTCGTGGAAATAGGCAAACATTTTTTCACGCTCAAATGGTTTATCCCTAAGGTCATCTTTTACCCAAGGCGTGTCAATGTAGGTCAATAGGTACAAATCATATTGGTTTTGGACAGCGTAGGTGTCAAGCAGCGGGTCACAATCACCAACGTAGTAGGCTTCGGAATACACCTTGGTCTCCAATAAATCCGTATCACAAATCAAAATTCGATTCGCTTTTTTGGCAAGCTCGTTTTCCAATCGCATTTGGCCCACGGCAATGGACAGCAAATCTTCTGGTTGACAGACTTCTTTTTCCAAATCCCATTTGGCCTGCAGGTATTCTCGAGCGTATTCAGGTACCCAAACCGTATCGTAGTGTTCTGCCAATTGTCTGCTTAGTGTTGTTTTTCCCGTAGATTCCGGACCAAACAATACTACCTTAATAAGGTTTGAGGGCTGTTGCCTAAGTTTTTCTTCCACGCTATCCATCCGAAATACGCAATTACGGTCAATATCAAGTATAAAATGGAACTAAAAATCAGTCCCTTGTACCAATATAAGGGAACCGTGATAATGTCGCCAACAATCCAATAGACCCAATTCTCAATTTTCTTTTTGGCCATCAACCACATCCCTACAAAGAAAATTGCCGTGGTAAGGGTATCGACGTAAGCAGTCCAAACATTAAAACGGTCAGCAGATAAGTACACCAGGGTAACGAAAACCAGCGTGAGTATAAAAATGATAATGGACCACTGCTTTTCCTTCGGAGTTGTTTTGGTGATAGGCACGTAGTGGTCAGCATCCACTTTACGGGTCCATAAATACCACCCTACGATACTCATGATAAAATAATAGGTGTTGATGAGCATATCACCCAAAAGTTGCCAATGCCATAAAATGTAAGCCGCAATTCCGGTAGCGATAATTCCTGTGGGATACACCAAAATGTTTTCCTTTTTAGAAAACCATACGCTCAATAGCGAGAAAAACACGCTGATAAGCTCAAGTACTACCAAATAAGTGGGCACCCCTTCGTATTGGGCAAAAATCCAATCAAAAATGAGGCTCATACCTGCTGCGGTCTGATTTTACCATTTTTAGGGTCAGCACCACATGCTCTAAATCTTCAAAAGTGGTTTTGATTTGCTTGTGCAACACTTCCATAACTGAATCGTACGGTCCATACACCTGGGTGCTCAAAGGGTTTTCCAAAATGGTCAAGCCCGAGTTACGCAGTTGTTGTATAAAATTGATGATAGGCGGTTCAAAATCATCTTGCAAAGGTGTGAGGGTGAGCTCTACAGATATATCCACGTTAGGTTTTTTAGACTTGTAAAATTACCAAAAAAAGACAGTCTACTACGCTTTCAAAGGATAGGCATACACCCCGGTGAAACCTTCAAATTCCAAAAAACGCGCTTCGTATTGGGTTTTTTTGCTTTTATAGTTGATTTCCGCTTGAAGGTTTTGGTCATCGAAAGCAAAATCGTTCACGTAAATGTGGTTCAAAAAACTTAGGCCCTGCTGCGCGTAAATTTTGTACAGCGATTCCTTGATGCCCCAAACAATGGTCAACTTTCGAATAATGGCTTCGGTATTGGCCAAGGTTCGATACTCTTTTATTGGTGTGAACTTGTGGGCAATCCTTAGAATTTTATCCCGTTGTTTTTCAATATCAATGCCCACCTCTTCGGAAGCACTAACAATAATCCCCGTAAAATTGTTGGAGTGGGTTATGGAAATGTGTTTTCCGTCGTGCAAATGGGGTTTGCCGAAAGTGCTGTAGTACAGGTCTTTGTCCTCGTATCCTTCTAATGCCAACAAATGGCGAATGCTCAAAAAAGCCCTACGGTGCGCCTCCGACTTCATTCGGTCCATTCGGTTTTGGCAATAATCGCTCAAAGTCACATCAGCAGCCAAAAAATCTTCAGATTCCGTGACTTTCCAGAGATGTACCTTGGTGGTTGGGGATACCGTAATGCTTTTGTATAAGGGCACGATGAAACGCTATGTAATTTGTACCTTTGCGGTCGAAACAAGCGAATCTACAAAAGTTAACGAAGAAATAGATTATGAGTACGAAAACAATTCCGTATGTACCCTACAAGGTGAAAGACATTTCCCTAGCTGATTGGGGACGCAAGGAGATTGAACTGGCGGAAGCTGAAATGCCTGGACTAATGGCATTACGCGAGGAGTATGGCAGTGAACAACCCCTTAAGGGAGCTCGTATCGCTGGATGCTTGCACATGACCATTCAAACCGCTGTGTTGATTGAGACTTTAGTGGCTTTGGGTGCAGAGGTCACCTGGAGTTCTTGTAATATCTTTTCCACCCAAGACCATGCTGCCGCGGCTATTGCCGCTGCTGGAATTCCAGTGTATGCTTGGAAAGGGATGAATGAGGAGGAATTCGATTGGTGTATCGAGCAGACGCTTTTCTTTGGAGAAGAGCGCGAACCCCTTAATATGATTTTGGATGATGGAGGGGACTTGACCAATATGGTGCTGGACCAATATCCAGAACTTGCTGCTGCCATCAAAGGACTTTCGGAAGAAACGACTACCGGAGTACACCGTTTGTACGAGCGCGTAAAAAACGGAACACTTCCGATGCCGGCAATCAACGTCAACGATTCTGTGACCAAATCCAAGTTTGACAACAAATACGGATGTCGCGAAAGTGCCGTGGATGCCATTCGCCGTGCTACCGACACGATGTTGGCAGGAAAACGCATAGTCGTTGCTGGATATGGTGATGTGGGAAAAGGTACCGCTGCTTCATTTAGAGGCGCTGGCGCTATTGTAACCGTAACCGAAATCGACCCCATTTGTGCGCTTCAGGCCTGTATGGATGGATACGAAGTGAAAAAGTTGGAATCCGTTGTTCAAAATGCGGATGTTGTTATCACCACTACGGGAAACAAAGACATCATTCGTGAAGAGCACTTTAGAGCTTTAAAGGACAAAGCCATTGTTTGTAACATCGGTCACTTTGACAACGAAATCGACATGGCTTGGTTGAACAATACGTACGGTGAGACCCGTGACGAAATTAAACCACAGGTAGACAAATATACCATTGATGGAAAAGATGTTATTGTTTTGGCAGAAGGCCGTTTGGTGAATTTGGGTTGTGCTACTGGACACCCAAGTTTTGTGATGAGTAATTCCTTTACAAACCAAACCCTAGCGCAAATCGAACTTTGGAAGAATAGCGAAGCCTACGAAAACAAAGTGTATATGTTGCCAAAGCACCTTGACGAGAAGGTAGCTAAACTACACTTGGCTCGTTTAGGAGCTGAGCTTACTGAGTTGAAACAAGAGCAAGCCGAATACATCGGCGTGACGGTAGAAGGTCCTTTTAAGCCTGAATACTACCGATATTAAAATTTAGTTTTAGAAACTTTACGAGAACCCCTTGCCAATGGCAGGGGTTTCTTATTTTAGTCTTCTGCTAAATTAATGAGCGTCAAATGCATATCATTTTAACCGGTGCTACAGGAACCTTAGGGTCACAAGTTCTTTTCTGCTTGTTGGAAAGTAGGTATGCGTCCTTGGAGAAAATTTACCTCATCGTTCGTAAAAAGAATCGAATTACACCAGAGGAACGGGTCAACAATATGCTGGATAGTGGTTCCATCCCGGACTTTATCCAAAAAAACAAAGCCAAGGTTCTTGAAAAAATTGAAGTGGTTGATGCTGAAAACCTATTGGAACCGCACCTGTTTTTAAAAACCGGTACGCAACATTACTTTATCCATTCTGCAGGTTTCGTGAATCTTTCCGTACATCCAGATAGCAAAGAAGAGATTTATCAAGAGAATTTAACCCTTACGCAAAACATCTTCAAGGCGTACAAGGATTTTGTGTCCAAGTTTATTTATATCAGCACTGCTTTTTCCATTGGAAAGTTGGATGGCCTTCTGAACAACAACTATGTGGATACGGAGCAAAGTGAGTATCGCAACTTTTACGAGGCTTCCAAGCATGCCGCCGAGAAATACCTTGTGAAAGCTGGGGAAATCGCCAAAATTCCCATCCAGATTTTAAGACCTAGCGTTTTGGGCGGAAATATCATGGGTAATCCTAATTTTTTCATTTCGAAATACATGGTGTTTTACCTCTTCGCTAAATTCTTCCATAAAAGACCTTCGTCGGAAACTGTTCGAATTCAGGCGCATCAAGACAGCAAGCTCAACATTATTCCAACGGATTATGCTGCACGCGTTATTGAAAAGGTTTTTGATACTGATATCAAGCAATTGAATATTGTGAATTCAAAAGGCACCAATATTTTTAGTGGTATTGCCAAGATCTTGGAGACGGTTAACTTCAAAAGTTTTCAGCTTACCCAAGAGTTGATGGATACAGCATCGGAATTTGAAAGTACTCTTGAGCAGTTTTATTACGAAACCATCGGAGTTCACTTGACCCCTTACCTAACCTCAAAACCCTACGAGTGGGATACTACATTGCTGGAAAGTATTCTTCCTATTCCCAAATACAATTTGGAAGACTATTTGGTGGCTACAGTAGAATTCGCGAAAACCCAAGGTTTCCGAAATCAACGTTGGTAAAGAACCGTAGTTACATATCCA
>JBCBPD010000141.1:0-7766 GCA_039820925.1 Bacteroidota bacterium
AGGAAGTTTTGCCCAGCCTGAATGCTTCCTTCTCATCATTTGGTTTTGAAAACCTTTCTATAGAAAGATTTCTCCCAAACTACTTCGCAAGGGGGGAAATCTTTCTATAGAAAGGTTTTCAAAACCAAATGATGAGAAGGAAGCATTCAGGCTGGGCAAAACTTCCTCGTCTTGATTGAAATTCTCTTTTTGATACAGGTCTTGAATACCATTCCATGCATTCCAATCCGTATTCGGTCCGGTGATGACCCAAGCACCCGAATTGCTTTTCAAGATATGCTCATAAACTTTTTTGAAACTAGCATCCGGTTGATACAGGATGAAAACATCTCCATCCCCCAACTGACGGTTCAATTCCTTCGTCTTGAAAAGACTAACCTGTCGTTGTTCATTGGATTGGATGGCGTTTTTAAGGGCACTGATATCCGGATGCAGCACGTTAGAAACAATAAATACATCTGTTTTCTCATCAATGACCTCTAGAGCAACTTCTTTTCGATTGTTGTTGGTGTTCTTTTCATCTGCCAACGCACTCACTTGCACTACAATGGATTTAAGGCCGACACTATTCGCCGTTATGTTTTCTTTGATGGTATGCGTGGTCTTTCGGGAAGAAAACTCAACGACTTCCTGGTATACCCTTCGTCCATTGAGCGTAATGCTGACCGTAGGTTTCACGATGCCTTCACCGCGGTAGGAAATATTGGCTTCAATGGGAAATTTGTTTTTCAGGAAGGCATAGCTATTGGTATTCACTTGCCCTGCGCTCACATCTTCATAGGCTGTTGTGTCACCTAAAATCAGACTGTAAATTTTGTTTTGCTCAGGAAACCTTAAGTATTCGTAATCCCTTCCCAGCGTTGCATTACCATCAGTCAATAACAAAACATTGGTTTTTCCTTTTAAAAAGGTTTGATTGGTTTGACTTAAGGCATTGGCAATATCTGTATTGGTCGCCGTAAATGTGCTACTGTCGCTGACTTTGACGGTATTCCCAAATCGGTAATTGAAGATATTGAAGCGTTTTTGAAGGTTTTCGTCTGCATTTACGTTGTCCAAAAATTCCAGAACGTCATCGGTATTCGGCACCGTTTGCATGGACTCAGAGTCATCCACCAACAAAACCAAATTGGATTTTTCAACATAATACTCTCGATTGACCATTTTAGGGTTAATCAGCAAGAGTAAAGCTGAAAAAAGCACAACAAAACGTAGAAAGGCCAGAAGAAAAGGCAGATAGCCTTTTACCTTTTTTTTATAGAAGTATTGATAAAAAACAATTACCGCGGCGGCGAGCACCGCGAATAGGATAAGTAGTACTGAGCGTACCTCCATACAAATTAAGTTAGCATACCGCCATCTACATTCAACACCTGACCGGTAACATAACCCGAAAGGTCAGATGCCAAGAAAAGACAGGCATTGGCCACATCGTCTGGAGTTCCACCACGTTTTAGCGGAATACCATCCCTCCAGCCTTGAACGGTCTTTTCGTCTAATTTTTCAGTCATTTCAGTCTCAATGAAACCGGGTGCAATAGCGTTGCATCGGATGTTGCGCGAACCCAGTTCCAACGCAACGGATTTGGTAAAACCGATAATACCCGCTTTTGATGCCGCATAATTGGTTTGTCCTGCGTTTCCTTTCACCCCTACTACACTACTCATATTAATAATGGAACCATTTCGCTGCTTTAGCATGGTGCGCTGTACTGCTTTAGTCATGTTGAACACGGACTTTAAGTTCACCTCGATAACCTTATCAAAATCAGCTTCCCCCATTCGCATCAACAGGTTATCCTTTGTAATTCCGGCATTATTAATCAGCACATCGATACTATCAAAATCTTCAAGCACTTGGGCAATGAGCTGCTCGGAAGCTTCAAAACTCGCCGCGTTACTTTGGTAGGCTTTGGCTTTCACGCCTTTCGTTTGGAGTTCCTTTTCTAGTGCTAGAGCAGGCGCCTCACTCGAGCTATAGGTAAAGGCCACATTAGCACCATGCGATGCGAAAACTTCAGCAATTCCTTTTCCGATACCACGGCTCGCTCCGGTGATGATTACATTCTTATCTTGTAGTAGTTTCATTCGTCTTTTCTTGGATGGTTAGTTTTCAAATATAGCGGTTGTTTTTCAAGAGCAACCAAAAAAAATCCCGCACGAGACGGGATTTGGAAAAATTTTAACGATTGCGTTATGCAAGTACCTCTTTGACTTTCAGGCCAATTTCCGCAGGGGAATCCACTACATGAATTCCACACTCCCGCATGATTCGTTTTTTGGCTTGCGCAGTGTCATCACTACCTCCTACAATAGCACCTGCGTGACCCATAGTTCTTCCTGCTGGGGCTGTTTCTCCTGCGATAAAACCGACGATAGGTTTCGTGCTTCCACTTGCTTTATACCAGTTGGCGGCATCAGCTTCCAATTGTCCACCAATTTCACCAATCATGACGACACATTCCGTTTCGTCATCATTTATCAAAAGTTCTACGGCTTTTTTGGTGGTAGTTCCGATGATAGGGTCTCCTCCAATTCCAATAGCTGTAGTGATACCAAGTCCTTGTCGTACTACTTGGTCCGCAGCTTCATAAGTCAATGTTCCTGACTTGGAAACGATTCCGACATTTCCCTTTTTGAAAACAAAGCCTGGCATAATGCCCACTTTTGCTTCTTCGGGTGTAATTACTCCAGGACAGTTTGGACCAATCAATGTGCAATTCAAATCCTTGATGTAATCGTTGGCTTTAACCATGTCCGCAACAGGAATTCCTTCGGTAATAGCGATAATCACTTTGATACCAGCGCTAGCCGCTTCCATAATCGCATCGGCAGCAAAGGCTGGTGGGACAAAAATGATGGATGTGTCAGCACCTACTTTTTCGACCGCTTCCGCAACGGTATTGAACACGGGTTTTCCCAAATGCTCTTGACCTCCTTTTCCAGGGGTGACACCTCCAACCACGTTAGTTCCATACTCAATCATTTGACCGGCATGGAAGGTTCCTTCACTTCCTGTAAAACCTTGGACGATTATTTTAGATTTCTTGTTGACTAAGACACTCATATGTATTAATTAAAGCTGTACAAAAATATGGGTTGGTTGGAACTTCCACCAATGAAATTCAGGAATTATTTTCCAACTTTTTCAAAAGCTCGGGGATTTGTTTAACACTGGCCATTTCCTTGAGTTTTTTCCTTGCTTCTTCCGCAGGACTGCCAAAATAGGTTTTCCCACCGGGCAAGGATTTTGCAATACCTGTTTGTGCCAGCACCACCGCTTTTTCGCCAATGGTTATTCCGCTTGTTACACCAACTTGTCCCCAAAGCGTAACGTGGTCTTCAATGACCACACATCCTGCAATGCCCGTATGTGAAGCAATCAAACAGTGGTTGCCTATAACCGTATCGTGGCCGACTTGAATTTGATTATCCAATTTGGAGCCAAATTTAATGGTGGTATCCCCGGTTACGCCACGGTCAATGGTACAAGACGCACCAATATCCACATTATCTTCGATGACCACCTTACCTCCGGAAAGGAGTTTGTCATAGCCTTCGGGACGCTTCTTGTAATAAAAAGCATCTGCACCGAGAATCGTTCCCGCATGGATGGTGACATTATCTCCAATCACACAATCGTCATAAATACTTACGTTGGCATGAATGCGGCAGTTTTTACCGATGACCACGTTGTTTCCAACAAATACATTGGGCTGTAAAGTAGTACCTTCTCCTATTTGTGCGCTTGCCGAAACACTTGTGTTCGAAGCTTGAAAGGGTTTAAAATGATTGGTCAGAAAATTGAAATCCCGAAAGGGGTCATCCGAAATCAATAAAGATTTCCCTTCCGGACAATCCACTTTTTTATTGATAAGCACTGTAGTTGCATCGGAGTTCAGTGCTTTGTCATAGTATTTGGGATGGTCCACAAAAACGATATCACCTGCTTCCACGACATGGATTTCGTTCATGCCCAAAACGGGGAAATCCTTGTCTCCAAGAAACTCCAATTGTAGCAAAGACCCTATTTCAGCTAACGTATATGGCCTTGGAAACTTCATGGGCTATTCTTTGGCGCGTTCCATGTAGGCACCTTTGTCGGTGTCTACCTTGATTTTATCCCCTTCGTTGATGAATAAAGGAACGTTGATACGGGCGCCGGTCTCAACGGTCGCCGGCTTGGTCGCATTCGTCGCAGTGTTTCCTTTCACACCAGGCTCGGTATGTGTAACTTCCAAAATAACACTTGCGGGCATCTCTACTGATAAGGGCAAACTATCTTCGGCGTTGAAAATAATGGTTACGACTTCTCCTTCCTTTAGTAAGTCTGGAGCGTCCAAGGAGTCCTTCTGCAGTGCTATTTGATTATAGTCATCAGTATTCATGAAGTGGAAGGTATCCCCTTCGCTATACAAATATTGGTACGAACGGGTTTCCACACGAACGTCTTCAATCTTATGCCCTGCCGAAAAGGTATTATCAATCACTTTACCTGTAGTCACACTTTTTAATTTGGTGCGCACGAAAGCTGGACCTTTCCCCGGCTTTACGTGTAGGAATTCAACAATCTTATAAATGTCGTGGTTGTACCGAATGCACAACCCTTTTCGAATATCTGAAGTATTTGCCATATTGCTTAGTTTGAACTAAAATAACCTTTCATAATACCGCGTTGCGAGTCTCTTATGAATTGTAGGATTTCATCTCTCTCTGGAGTCGCTTCCATCTCCGCTTCAATAATAGAGGCAGCTTGTGTGTTGTTGTAGTTTTTCTGGTATAAGATGCGATAGATGTTTTGAATCTCCCGAATTTTATCAGAATCAAAACCTCTTCTACGTAGTCCTACGGAATTGATGCCAACGTAGGACAAAGGCTCTCTTGCCGCTTTCACGTAGGGCGGAATATCTTTTCGCACCAATGAACCCCCTGTTACAAAGGCGTGATTGCCTATGGAAACAAATTGGTGTACGGCAACCATACCTGCAAGCACTACATTTTGACCGATAGTGACATGCCCAGCCAATGTGGAATTGTTACTGAAGATACAACCATCGCCCACCACGCAATCATGCGCCACGTGACAATACGCCATAATCAAGCAATTATTACCAATGACTGTTTTCATTCGGTCGGCAGTACCTTTATTAATGGTAGCACATTCTCGAATGGTGGTGTTGTTTCCGATATGAACGGTGGTCTCTTCTCCTTTATATTTCAGGTCTTGCGGTGTCGCCGAGATGATGGCACCAGGAAAAATGTTACAATTTTTTCCAATGCGCGCACCTTCCATAATGGTTACGTTGGAGCCAATCCATGTACCTTCCCCAATAGTAACATTGTTATGAATGGTAGTGAACGGTTCTATCACGACGTTCTTGGCAATTTTAGCGCCAGGATGTACGTATGCTAAAGGTTGATTCATGGGTACTTAAATTCCTTTTACTTTTGTGATTTGTGCCATGATTTCAGCTTCTGAAACCAATCTGCCATTGGCATAGGCACGGGCTTGCATTTGACAAATACCCCTACGAATCGGTGAAAGCAAATCAAGTTTGAAAATTAGGGTGTCCCCTGGAACTACTTGTTGCTTATACCTTACGTTGTCGATTTTTAAAAGATAGGTGAGGTAGTTTTCTGGGTCGGGAACGGTGCTCAAGACCAAAATACCCCCTGTTTGCGCCATCGCTTCAATTTGCAAAACCCCGGGCATTACAGGAGCTCCAGGAAAATGTCCTACAAAGAACGGTTCGTTCATCGTGACATTTTTCATCCCGATAACATGCTGGTCTGAAAGCTCTAAGATTTTATCTACCAAAAGGAATGGAGGCCTATGCGGCAACATCTCCATAATTTGGTTGATATCCTTTACGGGTTTGGCGTGCAAGTCGACATCTGGAACCGAATTCCTACGCTCTTGCTTGATAATCTTTTGTAGTTTTTTCGCGAACTGTGTGTTCACAAAATGACCTGGCTTATTCGCAATAACCTTACCCCGAATTCGAGTCCCTGCTAAAGCAAGGTCTCCAATCACATCCAACAATTTGTGTCGCGCTGCTTCATTCGGGTAATGCAGCGTCAAATTATCAAGAATGCCATTGGGTTTTACAGAGAGTTTCTCCTTTTTAAAGGCTTTTTCTAGCTTTTTCATCGTGGAATCGGAAATCTCCTTATCCACATACACGATTGCATTATTCAAATCGCCACCTTTAATCAAGCCGTGCTCCAACAACATTTCTAGCTCATGTAAAAAGCTGAAAGTCCTCGCGTCGGCTATTTCTGCTTTAAAATCACTCAACTGTTCCAATGTGGCATTTTGGGTACCTAGTACTTTGGTGCCAAAATCCACCATGGTGGTGACTTGATAGGTATCTGATGGAATGATGGTGATTTCACTTCCCGTGCCTTCATCTTTATAAGAGATGACATCTTTCACCACATATTCCTCGCGGTCTAGTTCTTGCTCAACAATACCTGCCTCTTCAAGCGCCTGAACAAAAAACTTGGAAGAACCATCCATGATTGGTGGTTCTGGAGCGTCCAATTCAATGAGGACATTGTCAATATCCAATCCAGTAAGTGCTGCCAGCACATGTTCGGAAGTTTGAATCTTTACTCCGTTTTTTTCTAGATTGGTACCTCTTTGGGTATTCACTACATATGCAGCATTCGCTTCAATAATAGGTTCTCCTTCGAGGTCAACCCTTTTGAACGCAAATCCATGATTTTCTTTTGCAGGAAGAAACGACATCGTGACGTTTTCTCCGGTATGCAAACCAACTCCTTTTAGCGTAACCTTTTGGTTTATGGTACGTTGCTTAGTGTTTGTCATTTTCGCCGTCAAGCTTTTTTTCAATATTGTTGATTGTGCTAGCTAATTTCGGGAGGTTTTTGAAGTGGACGTAGGATTTGTTGTAGTCTCCATAATTCAATGCGGGAGAACCTTGAAGCACTTCATCACTTTTCACATTGCGTCCTATGCCTGATTGTGCTTGAATTCGCACTCTATCACCTATGGTTATGTGTCCTACAATACCTACTTGCCCTCCAATCAAGCAGTGTTTTCCGATTTTGGTGGAGCCTGCAATTCCTGTTTGTGCAGCAATTGCAGTATGTTCTCCGATTTCAACGTTATGGGCAATCTGTATTTGATTGTCCAACTTCACCCCTCTTCGCAAAATAGTGGAGCCTAAAGTGGCACGGTCAATGGTAGTTCCAGCGCCTACGTCTACGTGGTCTTCTAGAATAACATTACCCGTCTGTGGAACCTTACTATATTCTCCATTTTCATTGGGAGTAAAGCCAAATCCATCGGCACCAATGATAACGCCGCTATGGATGACGCATTCATTTCCGATGATGGAATCAGAATAGATTTTGGCTCCCGCAAATACTACAACATTATCCGCTATGGTTACATTCTCACCTATATAAACGTTGGGATATATTTTAACGTTGTTTCCTATTTTGACGTTATCACTCAAATAGGAAAACGCCCCTAAATAAAAGCCTTCACCATAGGAAGCTGTCTCTGAGATGAAACTCGGTTGCTCTACCCCTACTTTATTACTTTTTACTTGGTTATAGTACTCCAGTAATTTCGAAAAAGACTTGTAAGCATCTTCTACCTTAATTAAAGTAGTAGACAATTGTTGTTCTGGAACAAAATCCTTGTTGACAATAGTAATAGACGCTTTTGTGGAGTAAATAAAAGAAGTGTATTTTGGATTGGCCAAAAAGGTCAAAGACCCTTGCTCCCCTTCTTCA
>JBCBPD010000142.1:0-7536 GCA_039820925.1 Bacteroidota bacterium
AGAATTATATTTGTTTTTATGGCAAAGAAGGGTAAAAAGAGAAAGGAACTCAAACGAAAGTTACTTCACAAGTATCGTTTGGTGATACTTAATGAGAATACTTTTGAGGAAAAAATCTCTTTCAAGCTGAACCGATTAAATGTGTTTGTTACTGGGACGCTTTTTATTATTGTACTGATTGGTTTTACAACACTAATTATTGCATTTAGCCCTTTGCGTGAATACATTCCGGGATACTCTTCCACACGATTGAAAAGGCAAGCTACGGAGTTGACTTATAAGACAGATTCTTTGGTCACCGTTTTAGATTATACCAATAGGTATTTAGATAATGTAAGGCTTGTTCTCAAAGGAGATATTGAAAATACAGAAGTGAATCGGGATTCGCTTTTTGAGCGCTACAAATTGGACCCTTCCACAGTTGATTTAACCCCAATTAGGGAAGACTTGTTACTTCGTGAGGAAGTTGAGCTAGAGGACAAATACAATCTATTTGAGCAGAATGTTCAAACTTCAGAGACACTCCTCTTTGCTCCTTTAAAGGGAAGTATTTCACAAGGTTTCAATGTAAAAGACAAACACTACGCGGTAGATATAGTCGCTCCGAGAAGTACTGCTGTGAAATCTATTTCAAATGGAACGGTCTTATTTGCTGAATGGACTTCCCAAACGGGTTACGTCATTATCATCAAACATCAAAATGACTTAACCTCTGTTTATAAGCACAACGGGGCACTGACCAAATCACAAGGCGATTTTGTTCGGGCCGGCGAAGTAATTGCCGAGGTTGGCAATACGGGAGAGCTTACCACTGGTCCACATTTGCATTTTGAATTATGGCAAAGCGGTAAAGCGGTAAACCCTTTGAACTATATTGACTTTGAATAATGGCACTGAAACGGATTGCTGCCAAGATTTTTGCAAGCGTTGTTGCGAGAAAAACTCAAAAATGGGTTAATGACCCTATAAACACCCAGCGTCGGGTTTTTCAATCGCTTTTGAGAGCTGCTGAAAACACACGGTTTGGCAAAGACCATGACTTCCAAAACATAACGAGTCATAAAGCTTTCACGGAAAAAGTACCTATTCGGGATTACGAACAATTAAAACCGTATGTCGAACAAATCATCAATGGAGAATCCGATGTGCTCTGGCCAGGCAAACCCATCTATTTTGCCAAGACTTCGGGAACTACATCTGGTGCGAAATACATTCCCATAACCAAACCCTCCATCCGAAATCAAGTAAATGCTTCCCGAAATGCCATTTTAAGCTATATCCATGAAACGGGCAATGCAGATTTTGTAACCGGAAAAATGATTTTTCTGCAAGGCAGTCCCATCCTAGAAAAAAAAGGTGGGATACCTCTAGGCAGGCTTTCCGGAATTTCGGCGCATTATGTGCCAAATTATCTCCAAAAGAATCGTCTACCCAGTTGGGAAACAAACTGCATTGAAGACTGGGAAACCAAGGTAAACGCGGTTATTGAAGAAACCAAGAATGAAAACATGACGGTTATTGCCGGCATTCCGTCATGGGTACAGATGTATTTTGAAAAATTAAATACGGAGACGGGTAAAGCGGTAGGCGATTTGTTCAAGAACTTCCAACTGTTCATTTATGGAGGGGTCAATTATGGGCCCTATCGCGCAAAGTTTGAAAATCTGATTGGTCGAAAAGTTGACAGTATTGAACTTTTCCCTGCTAGTGAAGGCTTTTTTGCCTATCAAGATTCGCAAGTCGAAGAAGGCATGCTTCTGCTTTTGGATGCAGGGGTTTTTTATGAATTCGTTCGTGCAGAGAACTTTTTTGACGAAAATCCTGAGAGATTGACCATAGAACAGGTAGAAATTGGCGTGGACTATGCTTTAATTATATCTACCGACGCTGGATTATGGGCCTACAACATTGGAGATACCGTTCGGTTTGTTTCTCTAAAACCGTATAGAATAGTGGTCTCTGGACGAATCAAGCACTTTATTTCAGCTTTTGGGGAACATGTTATTGCTAAGGAGGTGGAAGAAGCTATGAAATATGCTTTGGACAAGTCTGGAGCTTCCGTTAACGAATTTTCCGTTGCCCCTCAAACTTCTCCATCTGAAGGAGGGCTTCCTTATCATGAATGGTTGGTTGAGTTTGCAAAACCCCCAGCAGATTTTGAGCATTTTGCAAATGCTTTGGACGAATCCATGCAAAAACAGAATAGTTATTACTTTGATTTAATTGATGGAAAGATTTTGCAACGATTAAAGGTGACTTCTATCAATCAAGGGGGCTTTCAAGAATATATGAAGGCCATAGGGAAACTTGGTGGACAAAATAAAGTGCAACGCTTGGCCAATGACCGAAAAATAGCCGAGGGGCTTCGGCCTTATGTGATTTAAACCCCTTGGAAGCATTCTATCTTGGGAATTGGTGTATTTTTGCCGTGAAAAGAACATGGCAATCGAGGTTAAACAAACTACACGGGCCCAAGAGTCCACCAACGCCATAGAGCGACTTTACATTACCATGCGTCATTTGCTCAACCGTGGGTTTTATAAACCTTCTGGGGTTTCGGGGAATGCGCTCAGAAATGCGCTTTTGGTACTTCGCCCTGAAATTTATGGCTCTATCGCGGAAGAAAAGGCCGAATTGAATGGGTTAGTATACGTTTTGGAAAGATTGCCCGAAGGCATTGAAGAATGTCGCTATATCAATTTAACCTCTGACGAAGGCTTTTCTAAGTCTCACTTAACCCCTATAGTTCCACCCAAACGAAGACGAAATTGCTATCGAATCGACGAGGAGCAAATGAATATCGAAATCACAAGGGGACGAAGCGATATTTACGACATTCTCACACACCTTACTTTTTTGTTTGTTGAATCGGATAAGATTTGCCAGCGAGTTTTGGTAGATGATGGGGAGCGGACCACAAGAGACTGGGTCAAGCTCGAAGAATTCGTCCAACAGGAAGAAAAGGAAGAATCAGAACGTGAGGTTGCGCTGATACACGCTGCCAATATTTTAGGCCGCACCTATGACGAAATTGTTGAAGTTCATAATAAATTAGGCTCTCAAAAAGACGAGGATAGATTTTTGAACGTAATCTATTGGTTAGGGAAACTAGCGGTAGAAGAAGAAACTACCGGAAATAAGCGTACTATTACTTTCAGTCCGTTATTGCGAGAGCGGTTGGGGCATCATATTCATGGAGAACGCTGGGCGGAAAACATCAAAAAAACACTCTTGACTCATAATATGCTAAATCGTCCATTGCATATTATTAGCGCCAATATGCATAGTGTGATGAATTCCATTTTTGCCCGAAATGCGTTGGCCCAAGAGTTCCCTCAATCGAGTTCGTTGGAGATTTATGAGGCCTTAGGTTCAGAAAAACATAGAGGTCTTCAAGAAAAGGTAGAGCACCTGGCACAAGACAATGGAATGATTTTCATTGACGATGTTTCTGGCGCCAATATTGATGTTCAGATTTTTGATAGTTCCCTATTCAAAGAAGGAGCATGTTGCTATGATTTTGGGCCAAAGTCAGATGAGAATAAACCCATTATTTTTGTGATGGACTATGCTTTTGGTGAACAAGCATATGAAACAATAGATGAGCTCTTGAAGCCATTGGATATAGAAGGTGAAAAGACTTTCTTAAATGTAGCTTCCATTTCAATCATGGGAAAAGCAGGTATTTTGGAAGGAGGAAAAGGAGACCTAATGATTCCATCAGCCCATATTTTTGAGGGTACTGCAGATAATTATCCCTTTGAGAACGAACTTTGTGCAGATGATTTCAAAGGATATGGATTGAAAGTATTGGAAGGGACAATGGTTACCGTTTTGGGAACTTCCCTTCAAAATAGGGACATTTTAAAATTCTTTCATGAATCCACATGGAAGGTGATTGGCCTGGAGATGGAAGGGGTGCATTATCAAAAGGCAATTCAATCGGCATCCAAAATCAGAAAGAGCATTAATAGGGATGTAAAAGTTCGTTACGCATACTATGCTTCGGACAACCCTTTGGAAACTGGAAGCACATTGGCATCAGGAGGATTAGGGGCAACGGGCGTAAAACCGACCTATTTGATTACAGACAGAATATTGAAGCAAATTTTTAAGGCATAGACCATTATGGCAGAACAACCACAAAACCAATCCAGCGACGAAATTGATTTAGGGCAGTTGTTTCAACTTATTGGCAGGGGATTCAACCAACTTGGATTGGGATTCTTAAAGTTATTTCTATACCTTAAAAAAAGGGCCTTAATTATAGGTGGCTTGGCTATTTTAGGGGTTGTAGTGGGTTATGGTTTGAACCAGATTACCGAAAAGAAAAAGAAAATAGAGGTTATCGTAAAACCCAATTTGGATAGCGAGAACTATTTATATGATGTAGTTGCCGAAATACAAAGCAACATTAAATCCAAAGACACCACTTTTTTCAATGATTTGGGGATAAGAAATATGGATTTAGCCCAATTCAAAATTTCGGTAAATCCTATTGAGCAGGATAAATCCAAGAAAGTAGATATAGACTACTTGGAACTATTAGAAAAGTTTCAAAACAACGCTCAGTTTTCCGATGTAATTCGGGCGGAAATCACCAAACAAAGCGCCTTGAATCATAGAATTGAGTTTCTCTTTAATGACGCGGAAGAAGGTCAAAATTTTGCAGACAAGGTAATGATGTATATCAATTCCTCGGACTACTTCAAAGAATTAATAGACATAAGTAATAGTAATTCGGAAACAAGGTTGAAGGAGAATGAATTACTGATTCAGCAAATTGATAGTCTTATCGTAGGCTATACCCAAAGCCTTGGAAAAAATAATTCTGTAATCTCTGATGCAAAACTTCTTCTTAATAATGATGAACCATTGGATATTACGGGCTTGCTCCAACTTAAAAATGGCTTAATTCGCAATTCTGCTCAACAGAGACTGGATTTACAAAAAGGCAAAAACATCATTAACGTATTGAATTTTGGAAAACCGCAGCAGGTCGTGAAGTCGTTTTTTAGGAAGCGGCTTATTTCAATACCAATGGTCTTGGTTTTACTTTTCTTTTTGTGGGAAATAGGTGCCTATTTGAATAGGAAGGCAAAATATTTAATTGTGGAAAAACAAGATTCAAAATAGTAAGTTTCAATGGACCTTCTTAATCTTATTGGAAGAAAAAAAGAGCTATTTAGTCAAGATATTGCCAATAACGAAATAGCGCTTAAAAATGAAGTTGAAAAATCAAGCTTTCTAGTTCTTGGTGGTGCAGGCTCCATAGGGCAGGCCGTAACCAAAGAAATCTTCCGAAGGAATCCTCGCAAGCTTCACGTGGTTGATTTAAGTGAAAACAACCTAGTCGAATTGGTTAGAGATATTCGAAGTACATACGGATATATAAATGGAGATTTTCAAACTTTTGCTCTTGACATAGGTTCTTCGGAGTACGATGCTTTTTTTGAAGCCGATGGGAATTACAACTATATTCTCAATCTATCTGCGTTGAAACATGTTAGAAGTGAGAAAGATCCATTTACATTAATGCGTATGGTGGATGTAAACATTTTTAATACCAAGAAAACAGTAGAACAAGCCATTCATAAAGGAGTAAAAAAATATTTTTGTGTTTCTACCGACAAAGCTGCGAATCCTGTTAATATGATGGGAGCCTCCAAACGAATCATGGAGATGTTTTTAATGCGAAAAAGCCAAGAAATTAATATTTCAATGGCGAGGTTTGCGAATGTTGCTTTTTCAGATGGGTCGCTTCTTTATGGTTTTGACAAGAGAATAAGTAAACGTCAACCTATCGTAGCTCCATCGGACATTAAGAGGTATTTTGTTATCCCAAAAGAATCGGGAGAACTGTGCTTGATGTCTTGTGTTTTTGGAGGTAATAGAGACATTTTTTTCCCAAAACTAAGCGAAGAACTTCATTTAATAACTTTTGCTGAGATTGCTGTTAAGTATTTGCATCAGCTAGGATATGATCCAAATATTTGTAAAACGGAGGAAGAAGCTAGACAGGCAACAAAAAACATTTTTTCGGACAATAAGTGGCCCTGTCTTTTTACCAAGAGTGATACCACCGGTGAAAAGGATTTTGAAGAATTCTTCACTTCCGAAGAAAATTTGGACATGACCAGATTCATAAACCTTGGAATAATAAAAAATGAGCTTTCTTTTAATTCAGAACTGTTGGATTTGTTTGAATCTTCTATTCATCGACTAAAAGAGAAAGGAGCTTGGACTAAACAGGATATACTACACTTGTTTCTTAAGTTACTTCCAAAATTTGAACATCAAGAAAAGGGGAAATATTTAGACAGCAAGATGTAGGTCAATATGTCAAGGAACGACACCATAATAGAATTTATAAGGAACTGCTATAACACTCAAGATTTTATTCCTTTACACGAACCTAAGTTCACAGGAAATGAAAAAAAATACCTTCAAAAGTGCGTGGACTCTACGTTCGTTTCTAGCGTCGGAGAATTCGTGGATAAATTTGAGAAGGATTTTGCTGAGTATACCTCATCAAAGTATGCTGTAGCCACGGTAAATGGAACGGCAGCAATTCATATTGCGCTTTTGCTATCAGGAGTGGAAAGGGATGATGAAGTTATTACTCAACCGCTAACGTTTATAGCAACTTGTAATGCAATCAGTTACGTGGGTGGAACACCCGTATTTATTGATGTAGATAAAGAGACACTAGGTTTATCACCGGAAAAACTAAGACACTTTCTTGAGAAGAACACCAAGATAGACCATCGCGGTTGCGTAAACAAAGTTACAGGTAGACGAATTAAGGCCGTCGTACCTATGCACACTTTTGGACATCCAACAAAAATTGATGAACTGAAACAACTTTGCAAAACATATAAACTAAGCCTTATAGAAGACTCTGCTGAATCTTTAGGTAGTTTTTATAACAATAAACATACCGGAACATTTGGTCTTTTTGGAACATTTAGTTTTAATGGGAATAAAACCATAACGACTGGAGGTGGGGGAATGATAATAACTGATAATAAAGCTCTAGCCGTTAAAGCAAAGCATCTTACCACGACAGCGAAGGTCCCGCATCCCTGGGAATTTCGACACGATTCAATTGGTTTTAACTATAGATTACCAAATATCAACGCGGCCTTGGGTTGTGCTCAGTTGGAAAGATTGACTCAGTACTTAAAGTTGAAGAGAGAACTTGCAGAAGAATACGCTTCGTTTTTCAAAAATTTAGACATCCACTTCTTTACAGAACCAGAGAAATCAAGTTCGAACTATTGGCTCAATGCAATTATATTGAAAAATGAAACTGAAAGGAATTCATTCCTTGATGCTACGAATAAGGCAGGGGTAATGACAAGACCAATCTGGAAACTAATGAATCATTTACCAATGTTTACAACTCTTTGTTCTAGCCATATCGAATTCTCTAGATTTCCTGTTTGGGCATTTCGAAACATTGGTAAATGATTCATTAGTTTCCAGATTGGTCTTGTCATTACCCCTGCCTTATTCGTAGCATCAAGGAATGAA
>JBCBPD010000143.1:0-7289 GCA_039820925.1 Bacteroidota bacterium
AAGACGATAAATAATCATCAAGTCTTTTCAGAGAAGCCAACACGTGTCAAGGATTTGAATTCGGTTACCGCAGCAGAATTGAAAAAGATTTATGGTATTGGCGAAAAATTGTCCACGCGGATAGTTAAGTTTAGAGACCGTTTAGGAGGCTTCTTGGTTAACGAACAACTGTATGACGTTTATGGTTTGGATTCTATTACAGTTGAGAAAACCCTTGAACGTTTTCAAGTGATGCAAGTTCCAAAGATTGAAAAAATCAATGTGCATACGGCAAGTGCTGAGGAGTTGACCTCCTTGGTCTATATTCGAAGAGATGTTGCAGAAAACATTGTCATCTTTCGCGAAACTAATGGTATTGAATCCCTTGAAGATTTGAAGGCTGTCGAAGGTTTTCCAACGGATAAGATTATTAGAATTGGACTATATTTGTCCCTAAAGAAAGACTAGTTTCAGCTATGGGTGATGCTTATTTTAACGAAGAACACAGGCTTTTTAGAGAGAGTTTGAGAGACTTCCTTCAAAAGGAAGTAGTTCCGTATGTAGATGAATGGGAGAAATCAGGTAAAATCGACCGTTCCATTTGGACCAAGTTTGGTGAAATGGGGTATTTCGGATTGCCTTATCCAGAGGCTTACGGAGGATTGGAGTTGGACTTTTTCTACACTGTGATTTTGTTGGAAGAATTGCAACGCGTCAATTCCGGAGGATTTGCTGCTGCAATTTGGGCACATGCCTATCTGGCCATGACCCATTTGAATGCTGAAGGAGACGAACGGATAAAAAATGAATATCTCGCCCCAAGTATTTTGGGAGAAAAAATAGGTTGTTTGGGTATTACTGAGCCCTTTGGAGGTTCTGATGTGGCGGGTATGCGCACTACAGCCGTTAAAGAAGGGGATACCTATGTTATCAATGGCTCCAAAACCTTTATTACCAATGGGTATTATTGTGACTATTTGGTGATTGCTGCCAAGACCAGTCCCGAATCAGGAAACAAGGGTATCAGTATTTTTCTTTTGGACAAGGATACCCCAGGGATTTCTGCTACAAAGTTGGATAAGCTAGGATGGCGCGCTTCGGATACAGCGGAATTATCTTTCGACAACGTGCGTATTCCAGAATGCAATCGCATGGGAGAAGAAAACATGGGGTTTGCTTACATCATGCAACATTTTGATTTGGAACGTTTGGTTATGGGGGTAAATGCCCATGCCCGTGCCGAATACGCCTTGGAGTATACGATGTCATATATGAATGAGCGTACTGCATTTGGAAAATCCCTTACTGATTTTCAGGCCTTGCGACATACCATGGTAGAACTAACTGCCGAAATGGAAGTTTGCAAAACCTACAACTATAATGTAGCGCAGCTCTTGCAAGAAGGAGAATATGCGGTGAAAGAAGCTACGATTTCCAAAATGATGTCCACTAAAATGGCGGATAAAGTAATAGATGGATGCTTGCAAATGTTAGGGGGCTATGGTTATATGGAAGAGTATCCTCTTGCCCGAATGTTGCGAGATAGTCGTCTAGGTCGTATTGGCGGAGGCACCTCTGAAATCCTTAAAGAAATCCTGGCCAAATTGATGATTGATAAAAAAGAATACGCCCAAGTAGTCCAAAGTTGATTTTGTTTGGGTGGCATTAAAAAAGGTGTATCTTTGCACCCTTAATGCTAAAAGAAAGGAGGTTGTAGTCTATGTTAATAATACCAGTAAAAGAAGGAGAAAATATAGATAGAGCTTTGAAGCGATTCAAGCGAAAGTTCGATAAAACAGGCACAATGCGTCAGTTGAGAAAACGACAGCAGTATACGAAGCCCTCTGTTAAAAGAAGAGCGGAGATTCAAAAAGCCCAGTATATACAAGGCCTTCGAGATAGCGAAGAGATATAAAGCTCTATTATCACAATATATCAAACCTCCCTTTTCACATAGAAACGGGAGGTTTTCTTTTTATATCAATTCCATTAGGTACCTTTAGGTTATGGCGTTGTCGGCATTCATAGAATATCTTCGGTACGAGAAGAATTACTCGAAACATACGGTAGAGGCCTATGAATCGGATATTAGGTCTTTTTCTGAATATTGCCTGACACAACACGATACAGAAGACATCAATGACATTCCGTATAGCTTGGTCCGCGGATGGATTGTTAGCTTATCTGCAGAAGGAATATCCAATACCTCAATCAACCGTAAATTAGCTTCCCTAAGGGCCTACTACAAGTTTTTGGTTAAAATCAAGCAGATAGAAAGCTCTCCGCTGCAGAAACACAAAGCACTCAAAACCCAAAAGTTGCTTGAAGTACCTTTTTCAGAACAAGAAATGGAAAAGGTTTTGGAGGATATTCCTTTTGAGGATGACTTTATTGGATGTCGGGATAAACTTATCATCACATTATTATATACCACAGGGATTCGGCGCACCGAACTAGTGAACTTGAAATATATTGATGTAGATGTCAATACAGGATTGCTCAAAGTACTGGGAAAAAGAAATAAAGAGCGTATTGTTCCATTATTACCGGAGGTAATCGAATCTACAAAGACCTATTTAATTAAAAGGGAAGGGGTTCCCAACGGCGCTAAAGAACCTTTTCTGTTCTTGACCGACAAAGGGGGCAAAATTTATGAAACACTTGTTTATAGGCTTATTAATAAGTATTTTAGTATGATATCCCCTAAGGTGAAAAAGAGCCCTCATATCTTGAGGCACACATTTGCAACACATTTGTTGAACAGGGGAGCTGACCTTAATGCTGTGAAAGAACTGTTGGGCCATGCCAGTTTAGCATCCACTCAGGTGTATACACATAACAGTATCGCCGAGCTAAAAAAGATTCATACAAAGGCCCATCCTAGAGGCAAGAAGTAGTTTCTTGTAAAGTTAAACCCTGTCGCTATCGAGCGACGCCTAAAAACTAAGACCATATGAAAGTAAATGCACAATCTGTCAATTTCGTTGCGGACGGCAAACTTATCGACTTTATTCAAAAAAGAATGGACAAGCTCGACTTGTTTTACGATAAGGTAATTAGTTCTGATGTTCATTTGAAGGTAGATAATACCAGTGCGAAGGAGAATAAGATTGTGGAAATTAAAGTATTGGTCCCAAGAGATGTTTTTATCGTAAAGAAGCAGTGCAAAACTTTTGAAGAAGCGGTGGATTCCGCCTGTAATTCCTTAGAGCGTCAATTGGTAAAAAAGAAGGAAAAAATGAGGGCCAAAGCCTAGGGAAAATTTTTTTAAATTTATTTTGATTAAAAAAATAAATCTATACATTTGCAGTCCGTTAGAAATAACGGGCTTTTTTATGGTTAAAAAAGGCGGTATAGGCCGGTATAGCTCAGCTGGCTAGAGCAGCTGATTTGTAATCAGCAGGTCGTGGGTTCGAGTCCCTCTACCGGCTCTTAAAGTACTGAAAATAAGGCGGGGAGATACTCAAGCGGCCAACGAGGACAGACTGTAAATCTGTTGGTTTTTACCTTCGCAGGTTCGAATCCTGCTCTCCCCACGAGGGCTTTCGAGTAAAGCGAAGAAGTTCTTACATAATAATAGGTTTCAATGCGGGAGTAGCTCAGTTGGTAGAGCGTCAGCCTTCCAAGCTGAATGTCGCCGGTTCGAACCCGGTCTCCCGCTCTAAACTTGAAGAATTTCAAGTGAGGGTGTAAAGTTTGACCAAATTGGTTGAACCGCATGCAAAACGCAAAACCCTGAAAGACCCATTAAGCCGGTGTAGCTCAGGGGTAGAGCGTTTCCTTGGTAAGGAAGAGGTCACGGGTTCAAATCCCGTCATTGGCTCAAAAACGATTTGTACACTAATATAAACTAAGATTAAAATCATTTAAAATGGCAAAGGAAACTTTTGATCGTTCCAAACCACACTTAAATATTGGTACTATTGGACACGTCGATCACGGTAAGACTACTTTGACTGCCGCTATCACAACGGTATTGGCCAATGCTGGACTTTCCGAGCTTAGAAGCTTCGATTCTATCGATAACGCTCCAGAAGAAAAAGAAAGAGGTATTACTATCAACACTTCTCATGTTGAGTACCAAACTGAAAACCGTCACTACGCTCACGTTGACTGTCCTGGTCACGCGGATTACGTAAAGAACATGGTAACAGGTGCTGCTCAGATGGACGGTGCTATTTTGGTTGTTGCTGCTACAGATGGTCCTATGCCACAAACTAGAGAGCACATCCTATTGGGTCGTCAGGTAGGTATTCCACGTATTGTTGTTTTCTTGAACAAAGTTGACATGGTGGATGACGAAGAGCTATTGGAATTGGTTGAAATGGAAGTAAGGGAATTACTTTCTTTCTACGAGTACGACGGTGACAATGGTCCTGTTATTGCTGGTTCTGCACTTGGTGCATTGAACGGTGAGCAAAAATGGGTTGACACTGTTATGGAATTGATGGCTGCTGTGGATGAGTGGATTGAACTTCCTCAGAGAGATATCGATAAGGATTTCTTGATGCCTGTTGAAGATGTATTCACTATCACAGGTCGTGGTACAGTTGCAACAGGTCGTATCGAAACTGGTGTTGCCAATACTGGTGATGCAGTTGATATCATTGGTATGGGTGCTGAGAAATTAGCGTCTACAATTACTGGTGTTGAGATGTTCCGTAAGATTTTGGATAGAGGTGAAGCTGGTGATACCGTAGGGATTCTTTTGAGAGGTATTGAAAAATCCGATATCAAAAGAGGTATGGTTATCTGTAAGCCAGGTTCCGTTAAGCCACACGCTAAGTTCAAAGCTGAGGTATATATCCTTAAAAAAGAAGAAGGTGGTCGTCACACACCATTCCACAACAACTACCGTCCTCAGTTCTACGTAAGAACTACTGACGTAACAGGAAACATTGCGCTTCCTGATGGGGTTGAGATGGTTATGCCAGGTGATAACTTGACCATTACAGTAGATTTGATTCAGCCCATCGCATTGAGCGTAGGTCTACGTTTCGCTATCCGTGAAGGTGGTAGAACTGTAGGTGCTGGTCAGGTTACTGAAATTCTAGATTAATTTTTAGAGAATAAACATAGTATTGCACTAAAGGGTGTTCCGCTGAGGCGGGATACCTTTCAGTGTAAATATAAACGGGTGTAGCTCAGTTGGTAGAGCACTGGTCTCCAAAACCAGGTGTCGGGAGTTCGAGTCTCTCCTCCCGTGCGAAGATTTAGAAAACATGTGAGTCTCTCCGATGCTGTTGCTGAGCAGAGTCGAAGCATGAAAGAAATACAGGAACTGTTATGTTGACGTACGTAAAGGAATCATTTGAAGAACTAAAGAACAGTGTCACTTGGCTTACCCGAGAGAAGGCATCCAATCTAATGGTCGTTGTTGCGGTCTTTTCTATTTTGTTTGCTTTGGCTACCTGGGGAGTTGACTCTTTGTTCAGCAAATTGATTACCCTGTATTTTGATAATGTAATAGGATAGTTCGTAATGTCGGAAGTGCTAGAGAAAAAATGGTATGTGGTCCGAGCGGTGAGCGGACAAGAAAACAAAATCAAAGGCTACATCGAAAGTGAGGTAGAACGCAATGGTTTTGGAGATTACTTGGAAGATGTTTTAGTACCTACTGAAAAAGTAGTGCAAATCCGAAATGGAAAGAAAATCAACAAAGAACGAGTTTACTTTCCCGGATACATTATGATTAAGGCAAACCTTGGTGGTGAAATGATTCACATTATTCGATCTATCACCAACGTTATTGGGTTTTTAGGGGAAACTAAAGGCGGAGACCCTGTTCCATTACGTAAGTCCGAGGTGAACCGTATGCTTGGTAAAGTGGATGAGTTGGCTGTGAATACAGATAACGTTGCGATTCCATTCATCTTAGGCGAAACGGTAAAGGTTATCGATGGGCCTTTCAATGGTTTTAACGGAACGGTTGAAAAAATCAACGAAGAGAAGCGGAAGCTCGAGGTAATGGTGAAAATTTTCGGGAGAAAAACGCCATTGGAATTGAGCTATATGCAGGTTGAAAAAGTATAAATGGATTTTTAGAGGACAGAGACAAGAAGCTAAGCGGGATTTAATGTCAAATCAGAAGTAGTCTAGCGTCGTGAATCTTAAATCTAACATCTAATATAAAAGAGCTGTTACAATATCGTAAAGTTGTGTTGCTTCCAATTGACACGCTTTCATTATTAACTAGAAACAATGGCAAAAGAAGTAGATAAGGTAGTTAAACTACAAGTTAGGGGAGGTGCTGCGAATCCATCGCCACCGGTTGGACCCGCCTTAGGTGCTGCCGGTGTTAACATCATGGAGTTCTGTAAGCAGTTTAATGCTAGAACCCAAGATAAAGCAGGTAAGGTTTTACCTGTGGTTATCACCGTTTATAAAGACAAGTCTTTCGAGTTTGTTGTAAAGACTCCACCAGCGGCGGTTCAATTGATGGAAGCAGCGAAAATTAAAAAAGGATCTGGAGAGCCCAACAGGGTAAAATCCGGTTCAGTAACCTGGGATCAAGTAAAAAATATCGCCGAAGACAAAATGGCGGATTTGAATGCTTTTACCGTGGAATCGGCTATGAAAATGGTAGCTGGTACGGCTAGATCTATGGGGCTGAAAGTATCTGGACCCAAACCTTTTTAACATCGTAAAGACTTTACAATGGCAAGATTGACAAAAAAGCAAAAAGAAGCGCACGCTAAAATAGACCGTAACAAACTCTATTCTTTGGACGAAGCTTCTGCTTTAGTAAAAGAAATTACCAACGTAAAATTTGATGCCTCTGTAGACCTTGCAGTACGTTTGGGTGTTGACCCTCGTAAAGCAAATCAAATGGTTCGTGGTGTGGTAACACTACCCCACGGTACAGGTAAAGAGGTAAAGGTTTTAGCGTTAGTGACCCCAGACAAGGAAGCCGAAGCTAAAGAAGCAGGTGCTGACTTTGTAGGGTTAGACGAATATTTGGATAAAATTAAAGGCGGTTGGACTGATGTGGATGTTATCATCACCATGCCAAGCGTAATGGGTAAACTAGGACCTTTAGGTAGAATTTTAGGACCAAGAGGTTTGATGCCCAATCCAAAAACCGGTACAGTGACCATGGATGTCGCCAAAGCCGTGAAAGATGTAAAAGGTGGTAAAATCGATTTTAAAGTTGACAAAACAGGAATCGTTCACGCTGCCATCGGAAAAGCTTCTTTCACGGCTTTGGCGACATCCATGGTCACTGTACCGGTTTTTGGATTGGGCATCAAACCTCTTGGTCCTAAAATTCTACCTAAAGGTCCTAGTTTACCCATTACGCTTGGCATGGT
>JBCBPD010000144.1:0-7120 GCA_039820925.1 Bacteroidota bacterium
CAATCAAAATATGAAATTGGAGGACCAAGGAATTGGGGATGAAAAAATAAATGATACAATTAAAGACCTTCCTTTTCTTCTTCATCTAAAGGGGTTTGTCCTTCATCATATTTTAGTTCTAATCCCATAAAGATTTTCGTACCTCCCTTTTTATTTCATTGGCAAGGTCTTTAATTGTATCATTTATTTTTTCATCCCCAATTCCTTGGTCCTCCAATTTCATATTTTGATTGGTCCGTAATACTATTTTTTGGGCCAGTTCCTCTGCTTTCACTTGTATTAAATCGTCAATGGTTCCATCTTTTGGGACCATAGCATAGACAAATTTCATATCCATGGCAGCGGCAACGTCCCTTAATGTGTTTATGGTAATAGTCCCATTTGCCTCGCTCTCCTCAATTTTTTTAACGCCTTGACGGGTTATGCCCAACTTGGCACCAAGTTGGGCCATGGTCATATTCAATGTGGTCCGGATGGTATGTATCCATCCTCGTTCTGGGACCAAGACCATTTTTGTTTTATGAAATGGTTTTAATTTTTGGTCGAGCTGTTCAATCATTAATTTTCGTTGATTTCTCACTTTTGCTACGATTTCAGCCTACAAAATAGTATTTATGTAAACTAATAGGTTTATAAAAATACTAAAAAGTAAACTTATATGTTTACAAAATACATAAAAAGTAAACGGTTAAGTTGACAAAATAGTATAAAACTCTTCATCTGATTCCTAAATATTCAGTTTGGCCAAAAGCTTATTCCAAAGAGAAATCGAAGGTTTGGTATTATTCTCTTTTTGAATTTTGATGAAATCCCAATGTTTATCAAGGTATTTTTTTGATTTGATTACTAGTCCATTTGGAAAAATATGGGTGCACTTACCCGTTTCTAAATCTTCGACCATTGACTTATAAAGTGCCTTGTTTTGTTCCTTAATGGTGGTGACTTCTATTCCATTAATTTTCTGATAAAACTCTTTAGCTAGTTTTTTCCAAAGTGCAGCATCATCGTAATCGGAAGTAAAGCAGATGATAGGCTTTTGTGAGTCGTTATGGTTTACAAACTGAACGATTTCCTCAAAAATCATTGTTTTTTGGGTTTCGTTCAAACCAGTATTTCTCAAATCATCAAAATAAATACGCAAGCCTTCTACCCAAGTGGACCCTATTTCGTATTCCTTACCGTTGAGTTTGTAAAGAATACCTTCTCCGCGAAATCCAAATTTGATATGTGAAAAGCTCTTCATAATACTTTGATTGGCGGTACTTATGTTTCTAGTCTAACCCAAAAGTTAAGGTCAAAATTATATTTGAACCTGCCTGGGTCGAGATAACACAAACGAAGTATGCGTAAAAGTTTGGGTCTAACAACTTTTTATTACTCGTAGCCTGAGTGTTAATGAGGAAAAAGTCTCTAGAGGTTAAGTCGAATTCATTTAAATCACAAATGGCAATTTCAAAGTTTTTGTGAAATACATCAAGGTCATCACCCCAATCGTCCTCACGACAGAAATCTTCAAATTCTTTTATCAGCAAGTCATAAGTAAGCTGTTTGAAATCAAATTTGTCAATTTTCTCAAGAACCAGGGGGCCGTATACCTTTTGACTTCCTTTTAGTGCTTTATTTTTTAACGTTACATCGCCATAATGTTTTTCTTTGAGAATACCTGCTTCTAGAAGCTCCCAAAGCTTTGGGTTTTTAGATGAACCTTCATATATATTTATGCAGGAATGGCCAATTCCGTCTTCGTTAGCGTTCCATATGTTTTTTGCAAGACTTAATGTCATTCTTTTAGACTAAATAGTATGTTTATTCTCCATTGGTCATTATGAAAAACTTCTTTTTTCACTCCACCAGAGGCTTATTTCATTAACAAATTCTTCAACTTCATTTCTAGCCAGATTTGAATTGAAATAATCGGGAGAGTAAAGACCATGAACATGATATAGTTCATCAAGAATGTAATTAACTATGTCGACTCTATCAGTTTTGTTATAAAGTCTACTAAGGACCCCGAGGTTTATGTCATCAAATTCATCCAATGGCGCGCCAGGTATTAATTCCCAACCATCTTTTATCTTTTATCCATCGTTAAATCAATTATATTAAAGATACATTAATAAGATAGAGCGATTTTATATTGATGAAACAACTTGCCATATACGACATGCAAAACCCAAAAACACTTTCCGTTCTTTGGGTACAAACAAAAAGCATGACCAAAAAACAACGAAAAGTGTTTGTTAAACTATTGAAAGAAGGGTATGGTGCGTCCCCAAATTTCGCTAACATCCTCGACCAAGGCATCGAAATGTTGTTTTACCTCGAACCCGATGTGTTCACCCAACGTGAGGTGCAAAGCGTGGTGACTGCTCTATGAGAGATTATCATGGTGCTTCGTTCTGAAGAAAACCCTATTAAAGGGTAAGTTCCAAGTCTCCAGCATCCAACCCTACATGGCAGCAATCGGTGCTAACGGTGTACTCGCCACTTACCACTTCTTGGTTATTGATAAACCCTTTGAACTCAATTCTCCTTGCCTCGTTAAGGCTCAAGATACCGTCTTCGGTCAAAGGGTACAGCCCCGTTTCGCGAGCCCCGTTACGTTCCGAATCGGAGAGTGTAATGGTCATGTCTTCCCCGTTGTCCAAATTGATGACACTAAACGAGTCCAATGCTACGGGATTCTGGTTTTGGTCCGTTACCGTAACGTTGATACGCACAAAAATTGCCGTGCAAATACTGCCCTCGCATTGGGCGTTTCTATCGTCATTGGTACCCTCGTCATCCGAATTGCATGAGCTTTGCCAAAGGGACACAAATAGGGTAAGGGTTGCTAAAAAGAGTTTGTTGCTATTGATCATGTTTTTTGATTTCCCTTAAGAGGAGGAAAGGCCAAAAAGGTTGTGTTAAGGGTATGCTAAACTCCTACATTTTAACTTTTGATGACCTTCGCACAGTCTACAAGTGGTTGTACGATTCAAGCCTATAAACTTTAAAACGTGTTCAAATTATTGTGAATTCTTTCCATCAGGTCTTTTCGCACTTCGGCTTGCTCCGCATAGGTATTCCAACTTTTTACTACGGCGTTGATTTCCTCTAAAATGGTTTTGCCCTTTTTGAGGTTGTTGTCCTTAGCGATGGTCAAGAGGTCTTCTTTGGTGATATCCAAACGTTTTCCGTTTACACTCAAGGTTTGTTTGTTCACCCAGTGGTTGGTGGGGTCAAACGAAAAGCAAAGGTCGTAGGCCGGAGCCAGTCGCCATTCCCCACCTTTCTTTAGGATAAAGGAAAAATTCTTGGTGTGGTCGTCATAATTGGTGGCCAAAACATTAAAGGCCATTCTTCGGAACATTTGCTCAGCTTCGGGGTAGGTGAGCCGTAGTATGCGCATGGTTTGGAACAGCTGTTCATAGCTATACCCATACATATCATTGAAGTCGTAATGCTGTATACCGCAAAGCGATTGGATATGGTGGCGGGTATTGCCCTCACGGTCAAACCGCTGGGTCATAAAATGCGCTCTTCCGTTTTCTTTCAGCAATTGGCATTCGCTCATGTCAATACCGCAATCTTGCGCCATGAGGTAATAGGCGTATTCCACACGCCCCCAACCTGAACTTTCACCGAACTGTTCTCCACTGACACCATCCAGTTTAAGCAACCAATGTTCAAACCCTTTGGGTACCTTCCCTTGCCCAGAGCGTACCTCCCTGGTTTTGGGATTATAGGCAATGACCGCCTTGGGGCGTGCGCCACCAGCCGAGGTGCCTATTTTTAAAATATCCATCATGGCCTTTTCGTCGTCCTTGTTCAGTTGCGTCAAAAAGGTTTCGCGTTCGTTCAACATTTTTTGGGCCACTGCCACTAGGCTATCCAACTCCAAAGCGTAGGTGTATGCGCGGGTTTTGATGCTCGTAGGCTCAAATTCCAGCGCCCCCATGCCCCTTGTACCAATAAAGCATAGCTTTTCCACAGGGTTCATGCTGTTTTCCGGCCTACCTTGCTGGGCTAGCCAGATGTTGATTAGCTTGTTTCCGTATTTGTCTGGTAAGGCGTCAGATAATAAACCGGGCAATCCCTTGAACGCATCTTCGGTTTCACCACGGGCTTTTCGCAATTCCGGAAAACTATGGATACGCCCGCCTTGCTCCAAAGGCATTTTAATGGGGGATAGGTCCCAGCCTTTTTGGAGAAACTGGGAATCGTATTGAAAATACCCCAATTGTTGGGATTCGTCCCAGCGAACGGCCCCGACCAGTTTGTTCCATATTTTGACTTCTGCCACATCTACCATCCCAAATCGTCTTTGTTGGGTTTGGGATTGGATTTACCACTGGCCCTTTGCCTTTGTTGTTTTTTGAGTTTGGCATACGCCAAAGGGCTTATTTCCTCTGAAACTTGAAAGGTATCGAGAATATGAAGGCTTTGTAAAGCTCTCAGAATTTGAATGAGGCTCATTAAAGTAACAGGCTCACCATTCTCTATTTTACTGATGGTCCATCGGTTTAGCCCCGCTTTATCTGCCAATTGGGCCTGTGAGGTATCTTGCTGTAATCGCAAACGCTTTATATACGTGCCTAGTTGTTGTACTATGGCAGTATCGGTCATATGAATCCAATCTATGTTGGTTTTTGCCATCATTATAGGTAATATTGTTATGTAATGTTGGTTTTTACCATCAAATTTACAAATTTATACAATATTTTCAAAGTAGTATGTTGGTAAATACCATCATTATGAGCTAAAAATAGCTATAATGTTGGTTTTTACTATCATAACTGAAGATGGAAATCCTGTAGTAATTTAAAAGTACAGAAATTAAGGAAAGGCTATCTACCGGTGTATCGTCTGTAAGCGGTCGGGTCCTACGGAAACGATTTTAATCGGTACGCTTAGCTCTTTTTCCAAAAAGGCAATGTAATCGTTCAATGCTTTGGGTAGGGTAGCAGCCGAGGTCATTTTCGTTAAATCTTCGGCCCAGCCTTGCATTTCGGTGTAGACGGGAGTTACCGCATCGCCTTCCAAACTGTAGGGTAGGTGCGATATAGTGTCGCCTTTGTATTTATAAGCGGTGCATACTTTTAAGGTTTTGAAGCCACTCAACACATCGGCCTTCATCATCATCAATTCGGTAACGCCATTCACTTGCACGGCATAACGAAGGGCCACCAAATCCAACCAGCCACAACGTCTTGGGCGTCCAGTAGTCGCACCAAATTCGTTGCCTACGCGGCCCATGGTCGCGCCATCTTCATCGAACAGTTCGGTAGGGAAGGGGCCGCTGCCTACACGCGTGGTATACGCTTTGAAAATACCCAATACCCGTCCAATCTTGTTAGGAGCCACACCCAAACCAGTGCAGGCACCTGCAGCCGTGGTGTTCGAAGAGGTGACGTAGGGATAGGTTCCGAAATCAATGTCCAACAAAGAACCTTGTGCACCTTCGGCCAAAATCTTCTTCCCTTCAGCCTGAGCCTTGAAAATGTATTCTTCGCTATCGATAAAGGTGAGTTCCTTCAGCTTGGCAATTCCTTCGTGGAATTCGGCTTCCAACTCTTCCAAATCGTATTGGATGTCCACATTGTAAAAGTCAATCATGGCCTCATGCTTGTCAGCCAAGGCACGGTATTTTGTTTTCCAGCTATCGAATTCCAAATCCCCGACACGAAGGCCGTTTCGTCCCGTCTTGTCCATATAAGTTGGGCCAATACCCTTAAGGGTAGAGCCGATTTTGGCCTTGCCCTTGGCGGTTTCCGAAGCCGCATCCAACAAACGGTGGGTAGGGAGTATCAAATGCGCCTTGCGCGAAATCAACAACTTTGAGATGATGTCAATGTTGAATTTGGAAAGGTTGTCCAACTCCTTTTTGAAAATTACAGGGTCAATCACAACGCCGTTACCCACCACATTAACCGCATTTTCGTGAAAAATACCAGAAGGAATGGTGTGCAGTACGTGTTTTATGCCATCAAACTCAAGGGTGTGCCCTGCGTTGGGCCCGCCTTGAAAACGGGCGATAATATCAAAATCTTTAGTCAGGACATCAACAATCTTTCCTTTTCCTTCGTCTCCCCATTGGAGACCAAGCAATAAATCCACCATGGAACGGTCTGGTTATTCGGTTACGTTTTCTTCTTTTTTTCGGGTGCCATAAAAGTAGAGCGAGTGAGTGTTGATTTGAATATCGAACACCTCTTCAATGGTCTTTTTTATGGATTGTATGCGGGGGTCGCAGAATTCAACCACCTCACCGGTATCAGTAAGGATAACATGGTCGTGCTGTCTGTCGAAGTATGATTTTTCGTATTGGGCCTGCGTACCCCCAAACTGGTGCTTGCGCACCAATTTGCAGTCCAGCAAAAGCTCAATGGTATTGTACAATGTAGCGCGGCTCACCCTATAGTTTTTGGTCTTCATTTTAATGTAGAGCGATTCCACATCAAAATGGTCGTCACTATCATAAATTTCTTGGAGAATGGCGTAGCGCTCGGGTGTTTTGCGATGCCCGTTTTGCTCTAAAAACGTAGTAAACACGTTTTTGACGATTTCTTGATTTTTATTGTTCCCCATACAGCTTTTCCGTAAAGAACAAAGGTACATTAAATTTAAATTCTGGTCACCTTGTCAATCCCTTCAACTTGCTTGAGGTTGTTCATGATTTTTTTGAGGATGTTGTTGTTTTTCACCATCAAGGTAATCTTGCCCAAAAAGGTGCCGCCATCTGCGCTAAAGTTCAGATTGCGCATATTCACGTGCATGTTGTCCGAAATAATGTTTGTGATTTCGTTTACCAAGCCCAAATTGTCAATTCCGGTAATCTGGATGTCCACGGTAAATTCCTCTTGCGTGCTGTCAATCCATTTGGCCGACATGATGCGATATGCGTAGTTGGATTGCAACGAAATAGCGTTGGGACAGTTTTTCTTGTGTACTTTAATCCCATCGTTGACGCGTACAAAATGGCCAATTGTTGCAACCCCATCCCGGGGGATGATGTGTTTGGCTTTGTAAGCGTCAACGATGGGATTAAAGTACACAAGAAAAACTGTCCCAACGCTATTTCGTTGCAATCCAACTACGCATATCGCATCATGTCGGCCAAATGGATTGACAGCACGCA
>JBCBPD010000145.1:0-6875 GCA_039820925.1 Bacteroidota bacterium
AAAGTATTCTTCCTATTCCCAAATACAATTTGGAAGACTATTTGGTGGCTACAGTAGAATTCGCGAAAACCCAAGGTTTCCGAAATCAACGTTGGTAAAGAACCGTAGTTACATATCCAACCACTTCTTGAAATTGGTAGTGCGTTCGCGCGAAACAATAACTTGCTCTTCTTCTTTGGGAAGTAGTTTCAACAGCAGACGGCTATTAAAGTAACTATGAATTTCCACTACGGATTCCACCGAGACCATAAACTTTCGATTCACCCTAAAAAACTGAATGGGATTCAAAATGTTTTCCAACTGGTCAATCGTGTATTCAATGGGATACGATTGGGATGAGTGCGTATGCAAAAAAATCATGCCGTCCATCGATTTGAAATACGCAATATCTGCTACGTTGAACGAGCGAAACTGGTTGCCAACCTTTACCATAAAACGATGCTTGAACTCCTTGCGAAATAAGTCCTTTAGCTCTTGCATGTTTTGCTGGGGGGCGGCACTTCGGGTAATGTTCTTTTCAAATTTTTCAAGAGCGACCTTTAGGTCGGCTTTTACGATGGGTTTCAACAAGTAGTCCAATCCATTGTATTTGAAGCCCCGAATCGCAAATTCGTTATATGCAGTGGTAAAAATTACGGGAGGATGGTCCTCCAGCTCATCCAAAATATCAAAGCCGTAACCGTCGTTGAGTTGTATATCCAAGAAAATCAAATCGGGGAGTTGGTTTCCTTCAAACCATTGTTTAGCTTCTTGAACCGAACTGAGTACAGCCGCAATTTCCAAATCAGGAGCCAGCTCCGAAATCAGAAGGGCCAAACGTTTGGAAGCAAATTCCTCGTCTTCAACAATAATAGCTTTCATACTAGGAAATTGACAGCAACTTGTTTTGCTCCATTTCTTGGGTCAAAAGTGGAATGAAAACTTCAAAAAAGTCCTTTTCTTCCCGCACCAAAACCTGTTTGTTGGTATAGTAGGAGTATCGTTTTTTAATGTTATCCAACCCAAGTCCAGTAGTAGCGGCAAGGTTTCGCTTTCGCAAGGTGTTTTTAACCACCAAAGCATCTTCTCCAATGGTGCTTATGGTTACTTCCAAGGGTTGTTCCTTGGAATAGTAGTTGTGCTTCAAGGCATTTTCAAGCAACATTTGCACGGATAGGGTAGGTATGGAAAACTTGGCGGTATCCAAATTGATGTCCATAGAAATGGAAACCGCGTTTTTGTGACGCACTTCCATCATAAAAATGTAGGCATCCAAAAAGGCAAGCTCTTTCTCCAAACTGACCAAATCCTCCTCTTTATTATCCAAAATATAACGGTAGCTACTCGCCAAACGCGTTACAAAATCCGAAGCAAGGTCTCGGTCTTCATACATCAAGGAGGTCAACGTATTTAAGCTATTGAACAAAAAATGAGGGCTGATTTGACTCTTAAGGGATGCATATTTCGAAGCCAACATTTCTTTTTGCAAATCTTCCATCTGCTTTTGAAGTGCTTCCCGCTGGTGAATCAAGTGGTAATACATATTGAAAAACACGACCGTGAATCCCAAAGCAACGGCTCTAAACACATCTGTAATAAACTCTTTATCCGGAGTTTGCTCACAAATAATACCCCAAGGCTCTCTAAAAGGAAACAGTCCTATATAGTATACAAAGCAAGAAACCAGAACCACCCAAAACATGGTTTTGCCAAGAATCTGCAAACTGGACTTAAAACTAAGTCCTCCTTTTTGCTTTTGTCGTCTGATGTACCAATTGTTCAACTCCCACGTAAAGAAGAACAAAAAGAAGGCAGTGAAATAATAGAAGATACCTGTGGGGGTGAAAAATTCCTCCAACAAACCTTTCTCGTGTTCCATGGTAAGCTTTACCGCCAAAAAGACAACGTTGACCACCATCCAACGGAACAGGAAATTCAAGATACTTTTTTTGTGTTTTGCGAACCACATCGTACTGTAAATATAAGGGAGCTTTAATGGAATAAGGCACTTCGCACGGGCGAACCGTCAAAATAGCACCTGAATCGTCAATTAATCGGCTTCAAGTGTTTTCCAAGCAAAACTGGCCGGTTTTTCATCTTAATCCTTCATTTGACAATCCAAAAGACCAATTCACGAATCGTACTTCTTGTGTTTCCGCCTTTATCGCTTTCGCTACAATTTCGTCGAAAGTAAAAACAACGTCATGAAAAAAATTCTGTTCCCATTTGTTTTCTTAATGAGTTTAGGCGCTTTCGCCCAGACCGGTGTGATTAAAGGAATCATTTTGGACAAGCAATCGGAAAGCCCATTGGAAGGGGCTACTGTTGAACTATTAAATGCGGAAGTCGCTACCGGGGTCATCTCCGATTTTGATGGACGCTTTACGCTAGAAGATGTGCCTATTGGAAGACAAGCGCTACGCATTAGTTTCATTGGATTCGAAAGTTCTACGATTCCTAATCTTGAGGTAACTACTGGAAAGGATGTCTTTATCACGGTAAGCTTATTGGAATCCTTCAATGCATTGGATGAAGTGGTATTGACCAATGAGGCCAACAAAGACAAACCCTTGAACAAGTTGGCTACGGTTTCTGCTCGTCAATTCGGAGTGGAAGAAGTTACTCGCTTCTCGGGAGGACGAAGTGATGTAGGGCGACTTGCAGCAAACTTCGCAGGTGTCTCCGCCCCTGATGATAGCCGTAACGATATTGTGGTGAGAGGAAATTCCCCCACTGGCCTTTTATGGCGTTTGGAAGGAGTCCCCATTCCCAGTCCCAATCACTTTTCTACTTTAGGAACTACTGGTGGTCCTGTATCGGCATTGAACCCCAATCTCTTGAAAAACTCAGATTTCATCACCTCAGCTTTTCCAGCAGAATATGGTAATGCCATTGGTGGGGTTTTTGACCTTGGTTTTCGAAAAGGAAATACCGACGATTACGAGTATACCCTCCAAACTGGAATCTTCACTGGGGTGGAAGCCATGGCCGAAGGTCCTTTGGGCAAAAAGAACGGTTCATTTTTAGTGGCCGGACGCTACTCTTTGGTGGGTCTTCTTGGGGCTGGGGCTGGAGGAACTGCTGCTACCCCCAACTATAGCGACGTTTCCTTCAATATTGATTTTGGAACCGGTAAGCTGGGCAACTTTTCCACTTTTGGAATTATAGGAACCTCTGACATTGATTTCTTGGGAGATGATATCGACACGGATGACCTCTTTGCTGCAGAGGATGAAAATACTTTTGTGAAATCCCGTTTTGGGGTGATTGGACTGAAAAACAAGCTAAAGCTCGGGCAAAATGCCTTCTTGCGTAGCATCGCCTCCGTTTCCTATACCGGGAATGATTTTGAGGTGGACCGCTTTATCAATAAGGACACGCCTCAGGAAAGATTGATTCGTTATACCGAAGCGGACAACAGGGAAACGCGTTTGACCTTTTCCACACTTTTCAATGCCAAAATCAACCGTAAATTCACTTTGCGTACTGGGGTTTTGGCCGAGCAGACCAATATTCAGAGTCTCTTGCTTGACCGGAACGAGCAGGAAGATTTGGATGGCGATGGCGACCCCGATTTGGTCAACTTCCGCGATATCGATGATAATTTGACCGTGCTTCAACCTTATGTCCAAGGACAGTTTCGTCTTTCTCCCAAGCTTACCTTAAGTGCTGGTTTACATTCACAGTACAGCAGTCTTAATGAGCAATTTGCTGTTGGTCCTAGAGGAGCGCTCAATTTTCAAGCCTTCCCGAACCATACCTTTAATGTAGGGTACGGCGTACATTACCAATCTGCACCACTTCCCATCCTATTCTTGAATGAAAATGTCAACGGAACCCCAGTACAGACCAATAGGGATTTGGATTTCATCAGCAGTACACATTACGTTTTGGGATATGATGTGCGACTGGGCAATAATTGGCGCGGGAAACTAGAAGTGTATCGTCAAGACATTGATGATGCGGCGGTCGAAGCCTCCCCATCAAGTTACTCCACATTGACTGAAGGTGCTGACTTCGATTTCGACAACGACAGAGTATCCTTGGTCAATGCCGGGACAGGATTCAACCAAGGACTTGAATTGACTTTGGAGAAGTTTTTTAGCGACGGTTTCTATGGTTTGCTGACCAGTTCTTTCTTCGAAAGCAAGTACGAAGGCAGCGATGGCATTGAACGCAATACGCCATTCAACAATGGTTATGTCGTCAACTTTTTGGCCGGTAAGGAATTCAAAACAGGCCGTTCAGGCAAAAACATTTTGTTCGTGGATACTCGTGTCACCACTTCTGGGGGACGCTATTTCACACCTGTTGATTTGGAAGCCTCTCGAAAAGCTGGTTTTGAAATCCTACAAGAAGATGTCGCCTTTAGCCAACAATATGAAGACTACTTCCGTTGGGATATCAAGTTTGGGCTTAAAATCAACAGCAAGACCAAAAAGAGTTCCCACCAATTTTATGTCGACCTTCAGAATGTTACTGCCAACGAAAACATTTTTGTTAGACGCTACAATCGCTTGACCAACAATATTGATGAGGTCAATCAAATCGGTTTCTTCCCTGATTTTGGGTACAAATTTCAATTCTAAACCGAATGCCATGTTTTCCAAACCAAGAAAAAACAAATTCGTACAGTCTTATGGGCCTTGGGGCCTTGTCACCGGAGCTTCTTCAGGTATTGGGAAAGAGATTTCCCATTGCCTGGCCAGCTTGGGAATTCATCTGGTACTGACGGGGAGAAATGTTCGTGCACTCAAAACATTAAGCACTACTCTTGAAGAAACCTGTGGCATTCACACGGACCTCATCGTGGCAGACCTTAGCAATATAGGAGACATTGAAATGTTGATTCACAGTCTAGGTGACCTTCCCATAGGCATTTTTGTTGCCTCTGCCGGGTTTGGTACTTCTGGGACCTTTTCAAAATCCGATGTCAATGAAGAGTTGGAGATGTTGCAGGTAAACACGATTGCTTTAATGATGTTGACGCATCATTTCGCTAGACGGTTTTCTCAATCTGGCAAAGGAGGAATCGTTTTATTGAGTTCCATCGTAGGATTTCAGGGTGTGCCGAATGCTACCAACTACGCTGCCACAAAAGCCTATGTGCAATCACTGGGGGAAGGACTATATCATGAACTAAAACCGTATGGTGTGGATGTGGTTACCGCGGCACCCGGTCCTGTAGAAAGTGGATTTGCGCACCGAGCCAATATGCAAATGAAGAACGCCCTGCGACCGGAAGATGTGGCTTGGCCCATCTTAAAAGCGTTGGGAAGACGCCCTGTGGTATTCCCCGGAACCCTTACCAAGGTTTTGGTGTTAGGACTTCGCACTGTGCCACGCTGGGGTAAAATCAAAATCATGCAAAAGGTAATGGGTGGCATGACACAACATCAAAACGCCTAATTTTTAAAGAAACGGCATGAAAATTCGCTTTAGAATCATTTCCTTAGTGGTCCTCCTAATCGTAATCGGTATTGTTTTGGCCCGAAACACGGAATCAAATGACAACTTCATGGATGACCAAATGGAAGCGCTTCAAGCTTACATTTTACAACGTGATGCCATAAACCCATCCATATCAAAAGTAGATGTAGCTTGGCATGTGGACCATTCTTTGAAAACCATCAACAGGATTTATGAGGAATTGGAAAAATCCAATCCAGAAGAATACCGCTACACGTTCAGTTTTTCAAGGATATGCATTTTCGCATGGGGAGATTTTCCTAGAGGCGTGGCAGAAGCGCCCAAGGTGGTAAGACCTCCGGAAGCGATTGTAACTGACAACTTGTATTTGCAATGGGAAGAAGCGCGACAAAATTTAGATAAGTTAAAAGAGCTAGATGACCGCGTGCATTTCAAGCATCCTTATTTCAATATCATCAATAAGGGGCAAACCAAACGTTTCTTGTGGATTCATACTGGGCATCATCTTAAAATTATTGAGGATATTTTAGCCAAATAAGATTGTCATTTCAATACGCGATCCAAGTCATAAAAGTAAAAGTCACGGTCATCATTCATAGCTACGAACAAACCATTTGGAAAAGCTTCTCCTAAAGGTACGGTAACCACCTCACAGCCATCTGTTTCGGTAGTCCCTAGGTTCACTGCTTTTTCAAAAGTGTTGGTGGCTCTTGAGAATACATTGAATTCGCCCTTTTGTTGATTTGATACTATAATGTGACCCGCACCATTTTCATATGCTGCGATGGCTATGCCCTCTATATCCTCCAAAAAAATTCTTGACCAAAACAGGCCAACTCTTCATTCCCTTTGGAAGGTTCGGCGTTGTATTTTCGAATGCATTGGCCTTCATCCGAATAGTAGACATAGCCCAGGGCATCATCCACGGCAATGGCCTCTATTTCTTTTTTACCACTGAACTTTCCAAACTCGCGTACTAAAGTAAGTTTTGCAATTCCGTTTTCGGAAACCAGTTCGTACTGATGGAGATAACCTGGACTAGGGCCTCCTTTTCTACCTATAATAGCAAATAACTTATTCGTATTTGGTGACTTATACAAGGCCACTCCCATGGGAGACTTATAATCAGGGATTTTGGCGTCTTTAAAGACCTTAAATCCTCCGTTGTCCAATGGGCGCATATCAGGCACCGAAAAAACCCGTATTTGATTTTTTTCACGCTCTGTGAATACTAAAACATCCTCAGTAATTGAATCATTGATTTTAAATCCATATTCGATATCAACATTATTCGGACGTTGTATGTTCCGAATACTTTTGTCCTCTACGATTGACTTTTGGTTTGAAATACGACCTGTTCAAGCTGTAGTTCAATCCGCAATAGTATTCGCATTATCCCCCGTCCATAGCGGGGGATTACTTTAATCGCATATATGAAACGAGCCATTATATTTCTTGGAGTAGTG
>JBCBPD010000146.1:0-6727 GCA_039820925.1 Bacteroidota bacterium
TACATGGCGATGCACCCGAACCCGAATGGCCTGGGCATCAGCTACAGCTTCCAGCACCGGGCTGTGAAAGGCCAGGTGATGAACGTACCGGCGAACATCGTAGGCCCCGACCAAGCATCCTATCCCTATTACATGCGCTTGGTGAGAAGCGGCGACGACTTCATGGCGTACGCCTCCGCGACGAATGGCAACTGGACCTTGGTGGGCACCCAGTCGGTGAGCATGGGCCAGACGGTCTATGTCGGTTTGGCGGTGACCTCGCACAATGACGGTGTACTGGGCACTGCGGTGTTCGACAACGTATCTGTCGACAGCGATGGGGTGACCAACCAACCACCGGTTGCGGTTGCGAGCAGCAACACGAATTCCGGCACGGTCCCCTTGACGGTGGACTTTGACGGAAGCGGTTCGAGCGATGACACTGGCATCGTGAGCTATGTATGGGACTTCGGTGACGGTTCTGACCTGGCGAACGGTGCTGCGGTACAGCATACGTACACATTGGTCGGCAGCTACACGGCGACCTTGACTGTGACCGATGGCGAGGGCGAGACGGACAGCGATACGATATCTATAACGGTATTGCCCGACGACCCGGGTTGTGGTCCATTACCGGCACCATGGAGCAATGGCGACATCGGCGCGGTGGGCGCAGCGGGCGAGGCCTGCTTCGGTTCGGGCACCTTCGAGGTATCGGCCAGCGGTGCCGACATCTGGGGCGCTTCGGACGAGTTCCACTACGTGTACCAAGAGCTTACGGGCGATGGCGAGATCATCGCAAGGGTGGTGTCACAGGATGACACTGATGATTGGGCGAAGGCCGGTGTGATGTTCCGCGAGGATTTATCGGGCGATGCCGCGATGGCCTATATGGCGATGCACCCTAACCCAAGGAACGGCGGCATCAGCTACAGCTTCCAGAACAGGAGTGCCAAGGGTGTGGTGATGAACACCCCGTTCAGCATAGACGGACCGGTAGGTGCATCCTACCCCTATTACATGCGCTTGGTGCGAAACGGAAGTACGTTCATGGCGTACGCCTCCGCGACGAACGGCAACTGGACCCTAGTGGGCACCCAGTCGGTGAGCATGGGCCAGACGGTCTATGTCGGTTTGGCGGTGACCTCGCACAATGACGGGGTACTGGGCACTGCGGTGTTCGACAACGTATCTGTCGACAGCGATGGGGTGACCAACCAACCACCGGTTGCGGTTGCGAGCAGCAACACGAATTCCGGCACGGTCCCATTGACGGTCGACTTTGACGGCAGCGGTTCTAGCGATGACACGGGCATCGTGAGCTATGTATGGGACTTCGGTGACGGTTCTGACCCGGCGAACGGTGCTGCGGTACAGCATGAGTACACCACAGTCGGCAGCTACACGGCGACCTTGACGGTGACCGATGGCGAGGGCGAGACGGACAGCGACACGATATCGATAACGGTATTGCCCGACGACCCAGGTTGTGGTCCATTACCGGCACCATGGAGCAATGGCGACATCGGTGCGGTGGGTGCAGCGGGGGATGCTTGTTTTGGTTCAGGCACGTTCCAAATAGAAGGTTCAGGATATGATATTTGGGAGGATATTGATGAATTCCATTTTGTATATCAAGAACTCAGCGGAGACGGTGAAATTATCGCAAGATTGGTATCACAAGATGATACGAATGATTGGGCGAAAGCTGGTGTTATGTTCCGTGAAGATTTGTCGGATAATGCCGCGATGGCATATATGTCCATGCATCCAAATCCAAGAAATGGCGGGATCAGTTATAGTTTCCAGCATAGAAGTTTGAAAGGTGAAGTCATGGGTACTCCAGGAAGTATTGCTGGGCCTACAGGAGCTTCTTATCCGTATTACTTGCGCTTGGTGAGAAGTGGTGACGATTTCATGGCGTATGCTTCATTGACCAATGGAAATTGGACTTTGGTTGGTTCACAAACCATTGGAATGGACCAGACAGTTTACGTAGGTCTTGCGGTCACTTCACATGACGATGGTGTATTGGGTCAAGCAGTATTCGACAATGTTTCGGTTAGTGGTGGTTCAGCCCCAGCAGCAGTACCATTGGTTGCTGAACTGGATATCTTCCCGAATCCGACAGTTAATACTGTGAATCTTCGTTTCGAGAATGAACAGGAAATCCAAACGATTCTATTCTTTGATATGATTGGAAGAATGGTGAAACGCGTGGAAGTCCCTGCAAATCAAGATGTATACAGTATCGATGTGTATGAGTTACCCATCGGAACGTATATCATTAAGAGTGAGGATTCCGCAGGAAACCAGTTTGAACAGAAGATGGTCATACGACGCTAGACAGAAATAATCATACTAAAAAGAAAGGGGCACAATCGTGTCCCTTTTTTTATGGCTTCTCCGGGCGTTTTAACTCAAAAATCTTACAGGGCGTTTCATTGAAAATCCGGTTTTCTACATAAACAAAACCTAATTTCTGATAGAAGTTATGCGCTTTGGTATTGCTTTCTAAAGGGTCCACAAGGATACTGTTTACTTGAGGCTCGTTGAAACATCTTTCAATTGCAAGTTCCATCATTTGGGTTCCATAGCCTTTGTTCAAATCTTCAGCTTCCCCAATCCAGATATCGATGGCGCGCTTGTTTTTTTCAATTGGATGCCAATATCCTGAATCTTCCAAGAAAGGGTCAATGATTTGAATGCACCCCATAGGTCTTCCATCTAATTCGGCGATGAATTGTTCTCGCCAAACGGGAGTTCTTCCCAACTCATATGGCCAATCCCAATCGTCGTCCGGGTCAGAGGCTATAACATGGGGTTGTTCATCCCAATATTCCAACATTTCTAAATCATCGGGGGTGGCTGGACGTAATCGTATCATAAATCGAAACTCGGTTTTTTAGGCTTTCATGGATTCGGAAATGTTGCGAAGAATTTGAACAGCCAATGCACCATTTTCAAAATCTACAAAAACATGGTCATGGTAAAATCCTGAAACTACATTGCATGAAATGTTTTGGGAAGCTAACTGTTTGGAGAAGGCCGCGGTCAATCCAACAGCATCTAAAGCAGAGTGTACTTTTAAGGTTATCCAAGCGGCTATATAGGAATAGGATAAATCATATTTCTCAGCGATTTGTTTGGCCACTATCAACGTAGTGCCTTCTTTTTCCCTAAAAACCATTACTATTTCTTCTTTAGGGATATCAGCGCTATCCGGAACTGAAACAAAGACGAATTCGCCTGGCTGAAGTTCTGGTTCTAGAGTAGCCAAAAGCGTTTTCAAGTCCTTTTCTCCGCTCATAAGATGCTATGTTTTGTTCGTTAGGAGGTTATTCAGCCGCAGTTTTAAAATCCAATAGATAGGGAAGTAAAGGAATGTTTTGTTCAGTTCTGAAGTTGGAAGAAAGCAGCATCTGATAGTGGGTATCCGGTTGAAGTTCAACCGAAATAATCCATTTTTTATGGTCATCAGACCACTTTCTTTCAAGGATTTTTGGGAAGAGCGCCTTTTTTCCAGGTCCAAAATCCACACCTGTATGGTAACCGTTTAAGGGTTCAGAAAACACAAAACTGATTTCACTGGTTTTTGGGCTTATGATGGTTGTAGCGTTTTTGAATGGTTCCACTTCAGCGACTTTCGGTCTTTTGTGTTTATCTTTCAACAGTAAACTATCAATACTTTTACTAAAGAATCCTGAAGCATCAATGATTCGGTTTGCTTTGTCTTCCTGATTGTAGTCTAGCTCGATAAGAGTTTTAATGGCGCTCAGCGAGTCTGCCGACTTTTTAATGTATCCTTCTGCAATGGAATAACCGATATAGTAACCCAAGTCTCTCATTTCGAATTCGTTGGGAGAGTTGCTCCATAGCCAGTCATAGGTTCTTTCGTAAAACATTTCGGCTTCAAATTTCTCCTTGACTTTAGGGTTGTTTTTACCGTAGGCAATCGCTGGGGTAGTGGAATGAACACCCATGGCCATAACTGAAATGTATTCGGCAACACCTTCGTACAACGCCCTGTACAACAATTTATCCGATATTGGTTTTTGTTGGGTATGCACGTATTCGTGAATGTTCAGCAATACCAAACTCTGCAAGGGTTCGGTCTGAAGGATGAACTCCATCCATTGTTTTGACCTTCCTTCAAATTCGGAGATATCCGTACTGGAATCTGCCATGGCCAACTCACTGCCAATCAAAGCCAAGCTGTCCACAGCTGTACCGCCAGAACGCATGGCACCTACCGTAAAATAGATTTTGGCGGGTTTAAGCTCCGGGTAGAGTTTTTTCAATTTATTTACGCCCTCTTGCAATTCCGCAGAGAGGTTTTTCGCCTTCATGGTATTGGGGCGGATGGATTCCCAATATTTAGGATATCGGTTGATGAGCGCTACGTATTCGGGCGCTGTATAATTTCTTGCCTGTACCATGGCATCCAGGCCTGCGGACCCTTGTTGTAGGTATAAAGAATCTATAAGTGCAACTTGTTTTGAAGAGTCTGGCTCTTGAATAATCATGTCATAAGCAGCCCAGAAAAGGTCGATATCCGAAGTAATTACATCTGAATGATTGTTTTTTGACTTTGAACAATTACCTATGGCCAACAACAAGAGGGGGCTGCAAATTTTAATAAATCTTAAAGCTCTTCCTATTGAATACATTTTTTAAGCGTTTGCCAGAAACTGTAACTGTCCTGCGCTATAATAATAAAGATAATCATCTTTGAAGAATGCTGTTATTTTGTTTATAGGCAGGTAAAATATACCGTTGCACCCACGCTAGGGGAAGCTTGTCTTTTTCAGAATTAAAGGCATTTCCGGTAAAAATGACAAGGAGTTGGGTTTCAGGAAACACGATAATGTACTGCCCTCCATTTCCAGTTGAAACCGCTGCATGGTACAGCTTTGTGCCATCTGAAAATGGAATGTTGACCCACAAGTATCCATAGGGCAGACCGGCCAATTGGGTTTGCGCTTTTGTCATTTGCTTGACCCAATCTTCTGAAACAATCTGTTGACTATTCCAACTGCCTTGGTTCAAAATCAAAATACCAATTTTAGCCATATCCCTAGGCGTGAGATAAAGGCGCTTTGCGGAACTTAGTTTGTTTGTCTTGGAGGTATGTCCCCACCGGTAGTTTTGAATAGATAGCGGTTCAAAAAGATGTATTTGCGCAAACTGTTCTAAGGATTTTCCTGAAACCCGTTCTAGAATTTCTCCCAAAAGTATCGTTCCCATGGTACAGTAGGTACTTTGTTGTCCCGGTTCACTAACCATTGGCAAATCCAGGGTGTACTGGAGCCAATCCTTTTTTCGATATACTTTGTCTTCTTGCCCTTTTGATTTCTTGTCCCAGTCATTACAATCCAATCCACTAGACATGGTTAGTAAATGTTTTATCGTAATTCTGGATTTTGCTTCGGATTTGTTTTTTATTGGTTTTAAAAGCGCTAAGTACTTTTGAATGGGGTCATTGATATCTTCTATCAGTCCTTTGTCTATGGCAATCCCAACGAGAATAGCGATAAAACCTTTGGTGACTGACCGCAGGTCATGAGGGGTTTCTGAAGAATAGCCCTTAAAATAAGCATCTATTAAAAGGGTATCTTTTTTTGCGATAAGCATGCTTTCAACGCCATTGTCGGTCTGCTCTATAACCTCGAGTAAGGATACGATTTTTGTACTATCCAAGGTTTTCGCCCACTCTTTTGAAACCTGCGAAGCACTATCATTTTCTATTGGTTTTGAAATTGAGTTTTGGGATAGTCCCCAAAAAAAGGAAAGAAAGCATAAATAAATGCTTACAAATCGTGGCATAGGTCGGAAATTACTGGTTGAAAAGTATCGAACAAGAACTATTCCGAAGTAGTTTCCGAAGTTTTCCAAAGGGGTGATGAATCGCGCCATAGGGGGCGTGCTTCTATATCTGATTTGTGGGATGGGTAATTCACATACCACGTAGTTGCGGTATATCGGTCTGTTCCACCGCCAACGATGGAATCATTCATATAGTCGGTCATTAAACCTGTGGAATAACCATTGGTTCCTGCAATTTTGGTCCAATGGTTTTGCGTTCGAAAGCGAATCTTGAGGGTATCGCCATCAATCCGGGGTGCTTGCCCGATAATGGAACGAATTTGTGCAAAAACTTCCTCACCTTGAAAAATAGTCAAGAAGTCTGCATCAGCTATGTGTTCCACGCGGTTACTGCCCCAACCAATCCGAACGGGATATCCTAGCCTAACGGCATCCATAAGCTCAGCTTTGTTGCCAAAAGTAGCTTTGCCTGTTTCATCATTACGGTAGACCATTTTCCAACCAGAATCAGGTATTTTAACAGGAGGGTTACAGGAAAAGACGAAGGTTAGGCTGAGCAATAAAAGAGCGTGCTTTTTCATAATACAGTTAGGTTGTAAAGGAAGGTAGCACTTTCCTCATATACAAAGTGTTAAAGCCTGTTACGCTAACAAAACTTTAAGGTTTTTTCACTAGGGTATATTATCTTTTAGTACTGTTTTCAGCATCAATTTTAGCAAGAAGTCCATCCAAGATTTCATCTTTTTCATCCAGCAGGTAATCTTTGATAAGGATGTCTGGAATAACCCCTTCCTTTTTCTTGCTCCCATTCACTCGAACGATATAGCCTTTGGATACTGTAACGGGAATCCCCGAATTGGGCAAGGTAAACTGAAAAATAGAGGCAAAAAGGGAAGGAAAATCCCCAGTCTCTTCGCCAACA
>JBCBPD010000147.1:0-6553 GCA_039820925.1 Bacteroidota bacterium
AGGTGGTTCCCATGAAGCTATCTTAAAATTCTATATCGGTCGCGAAGGAAAACGCCGTAGTCGCAATACCAACGAAGCCGGACCTTCCAAGCGAAAACCAAAACAAATCGACTCACCAAGATTTTTCTAACATGAAGTATCTCAAGACAAAACTATCTTTTGGGCTAATGGTATTTGGAATGCTAGGAGTTTTGGCGCAATCTAAAAAGTCAAAAGGTGATGGTTTCTTTTTTCAGTATAAATATGAGAAGGCGGTTGCCGCCTATGAGGCTGAACGCGCTAAGAGCGGATTGAACAACCAACAACAGCTCAATTTGGCGGATTCTTACTTTAAAACAGGGTCTTTTGATAATGCATCCAAACTCTACTTGGAAATTTTAGAGAAAGATACCATCATGACGGGCAACCACTACAACATGATGTTGCAAAGCCTGTCACGCCTCAATCGTTCACTTCCATTGGATTCCTTGAAGGCCAAGTCAGAAGATTTTCAGGTAGAATTGTTGGAGAACGCCGAATTCAACACCTCTTTGCTGGAAAATGAAGCAAATATTCCTGGGGTGGAATACACTATCTTCAATGCCGCGACCAATACGCCGCAATCCGATTTTTCACCCTCTTTTTACGAAGACACTTCAGTTCTGTTTTCCAGTGGTCGCACCGAAGACAAAAAAAATGTATACGAACCTGCTGGAGAAGGTTATCTGAATATTTTCAAAGCTCAGATTACTTCAGGTTCGCAATTGCAAGCCGCACGAATTTATTCCGGAATCGCTCCGACCAAATATCATAAGGCGACACCACAGTATGCACCAAGTATAGATGCAGTGTTTTACGTAACCTCGAATACCAAAGAGGGAGAATTGCTTTTTGATACCAATGGAAAGAATACGCTGGCTATTGCAAAGCAAGACAAGAAGAAAAACCAGCTGTTGTTTAGAGACATCAGTACTTCGTTTTACTATCCGTTTTACGAGGAAAAGACAGGACGTTTGTATTTCGCCGCGAAATTTGAGGACAGTTATGGCGGTACGGATTTGTACTACGTTTCCACAAATGCCGGTATGGTGATGTCCGCTCCGGTGAATCTGGGTCCCCAGGTAAATACTCCTGGAAACGAAATTGCCCCTTTTATTTTTGAGAACAGCTTGTACTTCTCTTCAGATGTCTTCTATGGTTTAGGAGGAATGGACATCTACAAATCCGATATGGAAGACGAAGGTGCTTTTAGCATTCCAGTCAATCTTGGCTCAGTCATCAACTCGGAAAAAGATGATTTTGGTTTTATTGTCAGGAATGAAGGGGAAGGCCTGTTGGGTTATTTTTCATCCAACCGTGATGGCGGTAAAGGAAAAGATGATATCTACGGCTTCAAAGTCGCCGAAAAACCAGGTCTAAAAACGATTATTTTCAAGGGGACTATCGCCAAATCTTACGGCTACGCTAATTATGTAGATGGGGCGACTATCCAACTAAAAGATACCAACGGTAAAACCTTGCGTACGGTTACATCAGGACCAAATGGAGACTACCGTATTGAAATTCCGTGGCAGAAGGGGGTGACTCTTCAGGTTTCCAAACCTAGGTTCTCGCAATATTCACAGTCTTTCACCGAAACGGAATTGGACAGTTTGACTCAAGACGTTTGGGATTTTAATATAGATGCCTACGACGATTTGGTTGAAGTACAAGAGCAACAAAAAGTGATTAAATTGCAAAAGTTCTTTTTCGGAAGAGGGCTTACCAGTCTTGACGATACCATCAAAGCGGAATTGGACAAGGTCGTAGCGTTCGTCAAAGGCTTTCCCAATGCGCAACTTCGGATAGAATCCCATACCGATAGTAGGGGAGGTTCTAGCACCAACTTTAGGCTAACCCAAAAACGTTCCGATGCGATGAAGGCTTACTTGATATCCAAAGGGGTGCCTGAAGCCAATATTTTATATTCTATGGGTTTTGGGGAGGATAAAATCTTGAACAATTGCCGTAACGGGGTCTATTGTTTGGAAATGTTGCACCGTCAAAACCAACGCACGCTTTTCGTGGTCTTGAACGATAACGTCCTGTTCGAGTAGACTTCTAACGAAGCAGCACGTAAACGTAATACGCGGCAAACAAGCTAAGGAATAGAATTCCGGAATACGTCAACAACCGAAGCCATAACTTGGGTTGACTTTCCTTGGGGATGTCCGCACCGGTAACGGTCTTCAAATTCATCCAACCCAAAATAGGCCCCAATACAAAAGCGATAAAGGTGGCGAGGCCTACTAAATCTTCCATGTTCGCCTGAAACAGCAGAACCACAGTCAAATTCATAATGGCCAATGCGATGATGCCTACCGCAAAGGCCTTTGTTCCTTTGAACTTTTCCTGTTGGGGATACATTTTTTGTAGCACATCCACACTGACTCGAGCAAGTGCATCATGTGCGGTCATACAGGTGCTGAACATCGTGGCAAAAGCCGCAATCGCAATCAAAAAGTAGGACCAGGCTCCAATGTGTGTGGTAAAAAGGGTTACCAATTGGTCCGCAAAAAGAACAGCTTTCCCGCTGAGTTCTGTACCGGTGCCATACAGGGTGTACCATCCAATAATCATGAAAAAAATGGCCAAAATAGCCGTTAGAAAATAACCGAGATTGAATTCTTGCAGGGCTTTTTTCAGTGGAATTGGGGTGTCCTCTTTTTTCTGATTTTCTATCGCCCAAAGGCTTACCCAACCGGAGGCTTCGACGGCTGTGGGCATCCAGCCCATTAAGCTAATCAAAAACAAAATGCCTGCTCCCGTGAAAATGCTTTCATGGTCAGTAGGCACATCCGCTACAACAGGTCCTTTGGCCAGTACCAAGAGTGTTGTGGTTAAGAGGGCCACAAAAAGCAATGAAATAATAACCTTAAGCGATTTTTCCAGCGCTTTGTACTTTCCAATAATCAGGATTCCGCTTATGCATGCAAACAGTGCAAGGGTACACAACTCAAGTGAGATGCTGGTAATATCAAATAGATTGACCAACAATCCCGCAGTCACCACATACAGTGCCGCCAGAATGCTAAAAGTGGATATCAAAGTCACTACGGCATAGGTCCATAAATAGCCTTTGCCCAAATCTGAATAGCCTTGGATGAGGCTTTTTCGTGTAACGGTGGTAAAACGAATCCCAAATTCAAAAAAAGGATACTTGAAAACATTTGCCAATACGATGGGAATAACCATTATCCACCCATATTGCGCTCCAGCTTTCGTTGATAGCACCAAATGCGAAGTGCCAATAGCCATGCTAGCAAACAAAAGTCCTGGACCAATGGCGCGAAAGAGGCGGAGTATGGATTTCATCAAAGTTGGTTTGGGAAACAAGTTAGGATAAATCGATTGTTGTAAAAAATGGTATTTTTAGGAAGCGTCACCAAGGGGCGCCCACCTTCATTTCTAATCACAATAGATGCGTTTTTTAAAAAGATTATTTCGGCTTTTAGTCATCCTTATAGGAGTTCTGTTTTTGGTGTACTGGTTTGGCCCAAGTGTGGACAAACCGAATTTGGATACCACTTTACCCACAGTCTCATCCAATTTGATGGAGTTGCAAAAACAGATTGATACGCGTGAAGCAGCTATGGACAATATTAAGGCTGATAACCAAGCTAGAATTATTTGGTATGACAGCATTCCTCAAAAAACGCCATATAGCATAGTGTACCTTCATGGCTGGTCGGCCAGCCAAGGGGAGGGGAGTCCTTTACATATGGAAACAGCCCAAAAATACGGTTGCAACTTATATCTACCACGCTTGGCAGGACATGGCTTGGTAGAAGAAGAACCCATGTTGGACCTAACGGCTGATGCGTTGATTACTTCGGCCAAAGAGGCGATTGCTGTCGGAAAGCAGTTGGGCGAAAAAGTGATTCTTATGTCTACCTCTACAGGGTGCACACTTGCCTTGCATTTGGCACAAGAGGACAAGGATATTGCTGGAATTCTTTTGTACTCACCGAATATTGCCATTTTTGACCCGAATGCAAGCCTACTGTCCAAACCTTGGGGTTTGCAGTTGGCTCGAATGGTCAAAGGTGGGGACTACCACATTTCAGAATCTACCGAAGAGGAAAAAAAGTATTGGACGTCTAAATATCGCGTGGAAGCTTTGACCCACTTGCAGGTGTTGGTGGATGAAACCATGAAGCCTGAAACCTTTGAAAAAATCGATCAACCTATTTTTATGGGGTATTTTTTTAAGAATGACTCCATTCAAGACAAGGTGGTTTCCGTGCCGGCGATGTTGGAGATGTACGACCAGTTGGCTACTCCAGAAGCATTGAAACGAAAAGTTGCCTTTCCGGATGTGGACAATCACGTCATTGCTTCCCATATGACTTCCAAGGATTTGGAATCGGTAAGAAAAGAGACCTATGCTTTTCTTGAGGAGATTTTAGAGTTGAAACCCATACCTCCGCTCATGGAAAAAGATAGTATTCTATCCAATCCAGAAAAAGAACCAATGGAAAGCCTTTAGCACTTAAACGTGCTGGTCAATAAGAATAACGTTGCCATCGGGGTCCATGAAGGTAATGCTACCAGGACCTGAACTGCCGGGTTCGGTTTCGCGGACCAAGTCTACGCCATTATTTTTCAAGTGACTTTCAATTTCCCGTACATCATTAAAATCTGCTAAGGGTTGGGCACTGTTATCCCAACCAGGATTGAAGGTAATGATGTTGTTTTCGAACATGCCTTGAAAGAGCCCAATGAGGGTTTCCTCATTTTTCATGATGAGGTAGTTTTTTTCTGGTTGTCCTGCAAAAACACTAAACCCTAGAGTTTCGTAAAATAATTTTGATTTTTCAAGGTCTTTGACACTGAGGCTGATTGAAAACGCGCCTAATTTCATATCGTACTTATTGGTTTTGTTGTTGTCTCTTAAGTTACGGGATTTCCAGTAAAAATGGGAATGTATGCCTTTCTATTGTGATGCGCTTCAACAACTCATTTTGTTGGGGACGCATCCAAAAACGCATTGGAAATTTGGAAAACGTTTCGAATGAACTTCAAATAATCAATTCCGAAGGTATTGCTCACAATAGCTATAGTCATTTGTTGTTCAGGATAGACCACTAAGCGACAGACTGAGCCAGTATTCCCGCCCGTATGGCTCCAAAAGGTTCGTCCTTTTTTATCCTTTGATATACCCCAGCCCATTCCGTAACCAGTCGTTTTCCCAGAAGGTAAAGGAGGGTCATTCAAAACCAGTTGTTGCGTTTCTGGTCGTAAAAAGGTCTTTTTCGCATAGGCGTTTCCGAATCGGACCAAATCCTCCGAGGTGCTAAGAAGTCCACCGCAGGGCATTTTCATAAACAAATTGACGTACTCAGCCTCCTTGATTTTCCCTTTGCCATTGGAATTGAAAAATCCTGAAGTAGTTAGGTTTTCGTATTGGGCCGTATCAGGAAGCGTATTTTTAAGTCCCAAAGGTTGCGTAACGTAATCAGCCAAAAGGGTTTCAAAAGGTTGTTTTGCCGCTTTTTGCAAGGCTAGGCCCAGCAAGTTGTAGCCGTAAGAACTGTAGCCATATTCTGTTCCTGGTTCGAAGCGCAGTTTTGATTTTTCAAAGAACCGAAGCCCTTCTTCCAAGGAAAGCGATTCTTTATTTTCTTTTTCACCACCCCGGTAGTGTCGAATCCCAGCGCGATGCATGGCCAGTTGGTGTAGCGTAAAATCATATTTCTTTTTAGGGAAATCAGGTACGTAGTCGTACAGACTTGCGTCAAGTTTTACAACACCTTCTTCGTACATTCTCGCCAATAAGGTTCCAGTGAAGGGTTTGGAGATACTGGCAATCCGAAAAAGGGTTTCATTTGGCACAATAGCCGTTTTCCCGTCTAAATCGCTGTGACCAAAACCTTCTGACCATACCAGGGAGTCTTGAACGCTTACTGAAATCGAAAGACCTACGATACCCTCTTCTGCCATAATGGTCTGGACCATTTCCCGAGATTTTTCAATAGCTGAATCGGTCTGCGAATAGGTTGATGCGACCGCAAACCAGAACGTGAGGATGAAGAGGAAGGTTTTCATAAGCGTATTTCATTTAAAATTAGTGGCCAAATGGTATCTCTAAATCGCTCCTTGAACACGCCAAAATGCCCAATGTTTGCCACTTGGAAATCTTGAGGTACCAGATGGATGGACTTTATAGTTGCGTTTTTATATTGACGGGTCATCCATTGCACAGCTTGCAAGGGAGCAAAATCATCATCGTCAATGCTAAAAGCGGTGAGAGCCATGGCAATTTTGTCATAGTACAATTCTGTAATGGAATTATCGCTCAGAATATAGTCTGGGTGCTTACCCCAATTCCGCCATTGATTTGCGACATTTTTGGGAAGGTTTTCCATACCACTGATTTTTTTGGAGTTCAAATAACCGAAAGTGTTCAGTAAAACCGGAAAGAGAATGTGCCAATTGAGCCACATTTTGAGTTTGCCCATTCCTTTCCAAAACTTCCAATACCCGGATTGAGCAGCGACCAAAATAATTTTATCGAGTTTTTTGGATGAAGGCG
>JBCBPD010000148.1:0-6542 GCA_039820925.1 Bacteroidota bacterium
ACGTACAAACTTGATGTCTGAAATAATTGCCTTTTCTTCCTCAGTAAGGTCAATGTATTTGGATAGAAAATCGAAAATTGGGTCGTCCATCTCCTTGGTTTTTCAAATATGGCAGTGCAAAAAGAATTACCTTATGCCTGAAGTTGAAAAACCAAGGAAATGGACGACCCAATTTTCGATTTTTTATCCAAATACATTGACCTTACTGAGGAAGAAAAGGCAATTATTTCAGACATCAAGTTTGTACGTTCCCTTAAAAAAGGCACCATCCTTTTAAGACAGGGCGATATGGCCAGTGAGTGTTTTTTTATTCTCAAAGGATGTGTCTACAGTTATTATTTGGTGGAAGGTGAAGTAAAAGTCACTGAGTTTTTTGAGGAAAAGCAACCCATAACCCCCGTCAGTTATACTACCAAACAACCTTCTGAATACTATTTGGAGTGTCTGGAGGATTGTATCATTTCCATGGGCTCCCCCGAGCGTACGGCAGAGCTTATGCAGAAAATTCCACGACTGGCATTAATGGGACCAATGATGTTGGAAGATGAGTTGGCTTCTCAGCGAATTAAATACGATACCTTCATCAAGCTCTCACCAGAGCAACGCTACTTACATCTACAGGAAAACTCACCGCAACTGCTCGAACGCATTCCACAATATCTTATCGCAAGTTATTTGGGCATCAAGCCTGAGTCCCTAAGTCGGATTCGTAAAAGACTTGTTAAATAATTTAGGTAAGCCACTTTCTTAACCCAGGTCAATGAAAAATGATTTGGGGCAGTTCAATTTTGCGCTTTCAAAAATCTAATACAATGGAAAAGCAAAAAATTGACCCTAGAAGCCTGTTATCTACCTTATGGATTTTCATCTTATTCAACATGATTTTCCGCGATTTGCATCAATTCGCCAACAAGCAATTTGTTGAGGAACTATTGGTGCAGGACGTCAGTGAGCAGCTCGTTTTGGTATTTGGGATTATTCTTGAAATCCCAATTTTGATGGTAGTGTTACCCAAAATTCTGGGTGAAACCGCCAACCGTTGGGCAAATAGCATTGCAACGGTTCTTATGGTATTAGGGATGTTAAGTACTGTTCCGCAAGCTGATATGGATGACTTCTTTTTCATGGGGATTCAGTCGCTGACCTTAGTGGGCATTCTTTACATCACCTTTAAACCCAAAGCTGCGTATCGTTTGAGCGCGGCAAGGTAAACGGTAAGCATCATAAAAAGATAATCATGTTATTTCTTGAGCTAATCCGTGCATATTCCGCGAATCAAAAAATATGGAAAAGGTCGTTTTGTTTTCTAATGCTAACTGGATTTTTACTATCCAGTTGCACTGCGCAAAGAGCCATTCGCTTGCGCACGAAAAGTTTGGATGCTTGGCAGCAACCCGATTCCGATGGCAGCAGTGATAATCGTCTTATTAAGTTATCCAACCCATGAAACAGTATCTACTTTGGGGTCTGGTTTTCCTGACCTACGGTTCAAATCCCTTGGAAACCAGCAAACCTTCGACGAGGTCCATTTTATGTATTGACACGAAATCACATCTTTCAAAAGACTATCAATTATTGAATGATTTTGGTGCTATTGAAATGCAGTATCAAGTTTCAGAGGAAGACTTTCAAACATTTTTTTGGAAGGGTGTTTCTGCGTCTATAGACTTTTATCATACCCATCAAGGAAACCGAAGGATTGTTCAAAATATCATTAAACAAGACCTGCTACAGCATAGCGATTTAAGGCATCGTTTGAAGAAACCTCGTTTGTGTGAAACCAACTTGGAGCATGCTTCTGAAGCTTTAAATCAGTTTTCGGGAAATTGGTATGGGCAGTGGGCTGGGGACAACGTAAACCACCTTTGGTTACCTGTAACTTTGACCGACACTTTGGTTAATAATCAGCTAAGATTACTGGGGTTTCAATCGTGCTACACGGGGGACGGCTTGGGATGGAACTATATTGTTGAAAATAATGAAGAGACCGTAGTGCTGGGGTATGTTTATCATTTTGAAGAAGGTATCTTGACCGCTGAAAACCCGCACTATGCCTATTGCAATACAGAACATCAACTCACCTGGGTTTCGAACGATAATATTTACTACGAATTCACCCATAGTGACCCTTCAACTCCCAATGAAAAACAGTATGTTATTACCGGAGCGAGTTATACTGAAAGCAAAAAAGAACTAAAATCTTTATCAGGCTTTCAGGCAGTTTATAGTTCAAAAAAGAAAACAACCCCTGTTTTTCAACATTTGGTACTTGACCCTCTGAAACAGGCTAAAAACTCGTTTGCTTCGACTTTGGTAAGAAAGCTCAAAAAAATGCTTTCCTTTTGACCACTCTGTCTGAAAAACCTATTGACGGTCTATTTTAATTCAAGTTCAAAAGCCCTATCTTCCCCATGAGATAGGGCTTTTACTATTGGTCCTGTGTCATTCTAAACCAAAAGTTGTTCAGCAACATAAATTAACCTCCATGACCAAACAGTATCTTTTACTACTTTGTCTTTTGTTTTTTCTATCTCAAGGAATTGCCCAGGGTAATGGCAATTATATTGTCGTTATCAATTCAGATTCCATTGCGGTAGATTTAGATGGCTCTTTTGAATACAAGCCTAAATCCAAACAACCTTTGACCATAAAAGTCATTCAGCCCGAAGTTCTTACGTATTCAGATGACATGATTGCGTTTCAATACGATAAATCCTTGAGCGTTTCCAACTCGCTCATTGAAGAAGGCATAGAGCAATGTATGATTATGAAATCCACAGGGAATGGTTTTATGATTCAGAAATATTCTACCCTTGACCCCAGTAGTTTAACCCGTTTGATGCTTAATGAAATCACCAAGGAAAGCATCAATTATGGGTATCAAAAAACCGAAACGGAATTCAAAAAGACGCTGAAGAGCGGGCAAACCATTGAAGGTATCGAAGCGGTTTTGACCTACAAGGGTGAGCGCGAAACCTATACCGTGGCCACTTACGGTGAAAAGGATGAAGGCATCATTTTGGTAACTATGCTGCTCAACGAAGATTATGCTGAAGATAAAGCGTTCATAGACCTGTTTTTGGAAACCTTGACGCTAAAAGGTGGTACTAACAAGTAAGAAAAGTTTCGTCCAACCTCAATTGAATTTACCGAAATGGCTAGCAAAAAATCTTGGTTTAAAAGAATAGACCCCAATCTTATCATTGCCCTTGGGGTTTTGTTAACCAGTTTCGCCGCTTTGTTCGTTTATGTGCGCCAAACCAACATCATGAGTGAGCAGTCCAGAATCTTGCTAGAGCAAACCAAGAGTAATGCTTGGCCGCATATTTCTTTGGATATGTGGGTGGGAGACCGTGATGGAAAAATCGTGACCTATAAATTTATCGTGCAAAACAAGGGTATTGGTCCCGCACTAATAGAAAGCGTGAAAATCTCGTACGACGGTACTTTTGTTGAAAACTGGGGTGAGTTCTACAAGGTTCTACAAGTTCCTGATTCAATTTCCATTTCGCAAGGAACCCAAAACATTCATGCTCGGGTGCTCGCCGCCAACGAAAGCATGTCGGTAATTGATTGGTCTACTAGCGAAGGTTTAAACGACAATACAGAACTGGCCATGTTCATCTTTGAAAGAGGTGATAAAATCAAGATAGAGATTTGTTATAAGTCCATTCACGGTGATGCTTGGAGAGTAACCCGAAATGGGTTTCGAACAGATTTAGAGGAATTGGTCCGGATACAATTGGATGAATGCGAAACCCAAAGTGGAGAAAAACTATTTCTTCAATAAAATGAAGGCGGTAGTCTATCACAAATATGGTCTGCCCGAAGTACTGCAAAAGGCTGAAATTCAAAAACCCATCCCTAAGGAAAATGAGATTTTGGTAAAAGTACACGCCACAAGTGTTACCTCAGGTGATGTGCGTTTGCGAAGTTCTGACTTCCCTCCCCTATTCTGGCTGCCAGCACGCTTGATTTTTGGACTCTTTAAACCCAAAAAGAAAATTCTTGGGCATGAGTTCGCCGGCGTGGTAGTCGAAAAAGGAAAGGACGTCAAAGAATTTCAGATTGGGGATGACGTTTTCGGGACCACTACTCTATTGACTCAAGGTTCGTACGCCGAGTACGTTTGCATTCCTGAAAGATGGAAAAACGGGGTTATCGGTATTAAACCAACCAATCTGGATTTCAATACTGCTGCGGTGCTACCCATTGGTGCGATGACCGCCCTGTTTCTTTTGGAAAAAGCAAAGGCCCAATCCGGACAAAACCTGTTAATTTATGGCGCTTCGGGAAGTGTCGGTTCGTATGCGGTTCAAATCGCCAAAAGCATGAGATTGGAAGTAACCGCGGTGTGTAGTGGCAGAAACATGGAAATGGTGAAATCGCTTGGAGCAAATGATACGGTCGATTACACCCAAAAAGATTACACCAAGCTGGACCAAAAATATGATGTGGTTTTTGATGCGGTTGGAAAAACCTCTAAGCAAAATGCTAAAAAGGTCCTGCGTTCCGAGGGGAATTTTGTTTCTGTCAAAATGTTGACGAAAGAGAAAACAGCGCATTTAAAACATATCAAAACACTCGCGGAAGAACACAAAATAACCCCTTTCATTGACCAAAGCTTCCCGTTGGAAGACTTGGTGGCAGCACACCGCTACGTGGATTCGGGACGTAAAAGAGGTAATGTTGTCGTCACAGTAGTCTGATTTTCAGTCGAAATCTGAGGATATATGATAAATTCTCAATTAAATTGAAACAAACTGTTCAAGCAGTCGTCTCATCATACATAAATCAACTTTGAAAATGAACGCAGGATATTCCGGAACACCGCTCGCCAAAAAACTTGGCATAAAAGAAGGATTTCAAATCCTGCTTCACAATGCACCAGATTACTACTTCGAGCTATTCTCTGATTTACCAGAGAACCTAGAGCAATTGGAACATCCCAAAAGTGAATCTGCAGATTTTGTGCACGCCTTTCTTACCACTTTCGAGGCCTTAGAACAACAATCAGTGTTTTTCAAATCCATCCTTAAAAAAACAGGAATGCTTTGGGTGAGTTGGCCAAAGGGCAGTTCCAAAATGAAAACAGATTTAAAACGAGACATGATTCGTGAACATCTCCTAGAAGTCGGGCTTGTGGACATCAAAGTGGCTGCAGTAGACGAAGATTGGAGCGGACTCAAATTCGTTTACCGAAAGAAAGACAGATAACCCTAGAATAAATTTCATCAAATCATATTTAGATGCGTAATTTTATTACATATTTCTTCTTTTTGTTTATTGGGATAACCACAGGCTTTACGCAATCCAACACCACAATGTTTTCGAAAGAAGCCGTATTATCCGATTTGGATTATCTCTACGCCGCACTTAAAGATGCCCATTACGACCTTTTTGCATGCACCCCAAAGAAAAAGTATGATTCCATATATACCGCAACAAAGGCAACTCTTCAAAAAGATTCCTTAACCTCATTTGACACGCATAAAATGCTTCAGAGGTTTGTGGCTCATGCCAAAAACGGCCACACCGCTATTGAATTTCCCATTCCAGCGTATCAGGAATACGCCGGCGCCGGAGGTACACTGTTTCCTTTGGAAATCGCATTTGATGACAACAAACCCTTAATCCGAAAAAACTGGTCCAATCAAGAAGAGATTGCCATCGGAAGCGAGCTTTTGAAAATCAATGGAATGCCAATGGATGAAATCCTGTCCAAAATCTACCAGCAGATTTCGGCGGAACGTACCTATTTCAAACAAGTCAAATTGGAACTGTATTCCTTCCCTAGATTTTACTGGCAGGTTTTTGGGCAGCAAGATACCTTTGAAATTGAAGTAAAAACTGAAACCGGAAATAAGTCGTTTAGGTTAACTTCTGTCCCCCTAATTGATGGCTTTGAACTCAAACGGAACGAAGTCTTTAATGCCAAAAAGAATTTGAAATTCTTTTCCCATTCGGCCTATTTAAACCCGGGAGATTTCTCAGGAGACGAAACCGCATATCAAAAATTCATTGATTCCGCATTCGCACAAATCAAAACAAAAGGCAGCAAAAACTTGATTGTCGATTTTAGAAATAACCGAGGCGGGAATGACTCGTTTAGCGATTATCTGATTTCCTACTTCGCTAACAAGCCCTTCACTTGGAATTCAAACTTTACCCTGAAAACCAGCAAGTTCCTAAAAGAACATGTTAAGAAAAACCACGATACCACCAGTGTTTTTTGGCAGAAAACCTTGTCGCATAAAGACGGTGAAATCTACGAGTACACGTTTGAACCCTATTCCCCACAACCAGAATCAAAAAGATTTACCGGTGAAGTGTATGTTCTGGCAAACCGCCAATCCCATTCTCAATCTGCCGTAGCCTCTGCCCAAATTCAAGATTGGGGGTTCGGAACCATTGTTGGCGAAGAGACTGGGGATTTTCCTTCCCTTTTTGCCTCTATTTTTCAGTTTACCTTGCTCCCATTCACTCGAACGATATAGCCTTTGGATACTGTAACGGGAATCCCCGAATTGGGCAAGGTAAAC
>JBCBPD010000149.1:0-6527 GCA_039820925.1 Bacteroidota bacterium
AATTGCTTCGGCGGAGAAATCACTTCAATTGGCTGAAGCCTTGGGGAAAGATGAATTCGTAAGAATGAACCAAAAGAACATTGTACTATGGCAAGCACAACTAAAGTAAACTGGAAAATACACCTACCGCTGTTGGTATGGGCAATCTTGCTTGGCAGTTGTAAAGAAGCGGCTAAAAACGTCAATGTTGAAAAGGAGGAGCTCGAAACAACTGTAGTTGATGTCGAAGCGGTACAAAAACTTTGGCCCGAATACAATGATTCTTTGGAAGTGGCTGCCAACGCGGCACATGAAATCGAACGGATGCGGTTCAAGTTAATCCAATCAAGGGTACTTGATAGAAACCAAATATTCGCACCCTTATGGGAAGAAGTCAAAAAAATGGATGACGCTACGTACCAGCGCTTGAAACCCATGATTCTGGAACAAGATATTCCTGCACTTCAGCAACACGTGGATAAAGGTGATTTCACTTACGAAACCTTGGTGCGATTTTATCTCTATCGCATCTACAAATATGAATTGAACCCGGAAACCTGCCTGCATACGATAATTAGCCTTAATCCCAATGTCATTCAAGAGGCTCGTGCGTTGGATTCCGACAAAAACCGAACCCATCCCATTTATGGGATGCCTATTCTGTTAAAGGATAATATTGGTGCTACTGAAATGCCAACTACGGCTGGAGCAATTGCCCTAGCAGACCATCAAACGGATGACGCTTTTATTGTGGAGCGGCTCAAATCGAAAGGGGCGCTCATCTTAGGGAAAGTAAATCTCAGTGAGTGGGCGTATTACTTTTGCGGAAAATGTCCCGTTGGATATAGCGCCATTGGGGGACAGACCTTAAACCCATATGGACGAAAAGTTTTTGAAACGGGCGGGTCAAGTTCGGGTAGCGGAACAGCTACAGCAGCTAACTATGCGGTGGCATGTGTAGGTACGGAGACCTCAGGTTCCATTCTGTCGCCCTCTAGTAAGAATTCTGTGGTTGGTCTTAAACCTACTATTGGTTTGTTGAGCCGCTCTGGAATTGTACCCATTTCCAGTACTTTGGATACCCCAGGTCCCATGACCAAGTTTGTAAAAGACAATGCCATTGTATTGCAGGCGATGATGGGCTATGATAAGGATGATGATGATTCGGTATTGACCAGTTGGGATGACCAATGGTTCAAATTGGATAGTGTACCTGAGATTACTTCAAGACGTTTTGGAGTGTTTAAAGATTTGATTGAAAAGGATTCACTGTACCGAGAGGCGGCAGAAAAATTGCGTTCGGCCGGGGTTCAAATTGTGATTTTTGAAGGTTCAACGAATCGTTTGGAAGGATTCCGTACGCTGTTGAACGTCGATATGAAAAATGATTTACCGAAGTATTTCATGGCACAATCCAAAGATTCCATGGAACTGGATTTAGCCACGGTTGAAGATTTTGTGCGTTTCAATAAAATGGATTCCCTAGTTAGAATGCCTTACGGACAGCGCTTGTTTGAAGGTATTTTGTCGGACACAACTTCACAGGAATCACTGCAAGAATTGAAAAAGAACCTTCAGACCTCAGGAAGGCAGTTCTTTGATGAAGCTATGCGAGAGCATGATTTGGATGGAATATTGTCCATCAACAACTATCATGCAGGTTATGCTGCAGTAGCGAAGTATCCAGCCTTAACGCTCCCGATGGGTTTTCGCCCTTCTGGTGAACCGGTAAACCTAACCTGTATAGCGAAGCAATTCCAAGAAGAAAAGCTATATGGCATGGGATTAGGAATCGAAAGCATTCTTAATGCTAGAAGGCCGCCGGAGTTATTTATGGAGTAAACCCGTTCATGTAAGTATTCAGCCTTCCCCAAAGGTCATTGTCGAAACTAGAGGGACCTAGAAGGTCAGCGCCAGAATCTTCTCCCATTCGAACAACTACTAAACCTAAGCTCGGAACGATATATAATTTTTGGTCATTTTTACCCAAACCCGCATAGAGGTCGTCGGGCCCATTGGGAACTAAACTCCCGTTTTGACTTTGTAATACGGCAGGGGCCATAAAGGTGTCCTTTCCATTCAACCACCACAGATAGCCGTAGGCAGGGTTGAGGGTTTGAGAAGAATTTTTCATTGCTGTACGATAGTTGGCATCACCTAGTATGGTTTCGCCATCCCAAACCCCGTTATTCAGATTTAGAATTCCAAAACGCGCCATACTACGCGCTGTACTGAAGTAAATGTTGTTTGGGTCCGTATTAAACCAGAAACCATCCATTCCAACTTTGTCTCGGATTTGGGCATTGAAATACGCTTGCCATTCTTCTCCAGTAGCGTTTGCAACCACTTGCTGAAGCAAGGTATAAGGGCCGTTATGATACGCCCAACGCGTTCCCGCGTCGCTTACATAGGTCAAGCAACTGGGGTCATAGCATTCAAATTCCCCTTCGTTCAGTCCAGAAGTCATGGTTAGTTGATGTTTTACCGTAATCAACGCTTCCTTATTCGAAGGAGCTGATGTCCAACCTTCACCCAAATATTCCGAGGTAGGATTGTTGATATCCAAAAATCCTTGTTCTTTTGCGATTCCTACGGTAAAAGCCGTTAAGGTCTTTCCGGCAGAAGCCCAATACCAACTTGTGTTTTGCGTATGTTCATCAAAGTACCATTCCAATACGATTCTACCATTTTTGAGTATCATGAAGGCCTTTGTGCCATTGTCATCCAGGAAGGAACGTAATGCCGCCTCTTCTCCGGTATTCCAGTCTAATTGTTCAGCGGAAACGGTGGCCCAATCCGGGGCGTTTGCCGGCGGAAAATAAAGATTGGTAGGAACGGGTTGCTCATCAATCGGTGCCTCCCCTTCAGTATTTTCTGAAGAACAAGCAGTCATTAGGATTATTGAGAAAAGTAGAAAGTATACTTTTTTAGCCATGCTGGTTTTCTTTGTAAGACACTTTGGGTATGTTAAGGTTTAACGTGAAAAACCTAAAAATATTCGGGCAAATCGTTGTAATGCATTGCGTTATCTTATTTTTGCAGCCTATTTGAAAGCATGCGGACAAAGTCATTAAAGAAGAACCGAATTAATGTGGTGACCTTAGGGTGTAGCAAGAATGTTTACGACTCTGAGGTGCTGATGGGGCAGTTAAAGGCTAACAATAAGGAGGTCGTTCATGAACAAGAGGGCAATATCGTAGTCGTGAATACCTGCGGTTTTATTGCCAATGCCAAAGAAGAAAGCGTCAACACCATACTAGAGTACGTCAAGCAGAAAGAAGAGGGTGTCGTGGATAAAGTTTTTGTGACGGGTTGTTTAAGCGAGCGTTACAAACCAGATTTAGAGGCTGAAATACCAGATGTGGACGCTTATTTTGGAACCACTGACCTACCACAGCTGCTCAAAGCGCTTGGCGCGGATTACAAACACGAACTTATCGGGGAACGTTTGACCACCACGCCCAAGAACTACGCTTACCTGAAAATCGCAGAAGGTTGTGACCGTCCGTGCTCGTTTTGTGCTATTCCTTTGATGCGCGGAAAACATAAAAGCACGCCGATTGAAGATTTGGTAGTGGAGGCTGAAAAATTGGCTGCAGATGGGGTTAAGGAGTTGATTCTCATCGCCCAAGATTTGACCTATTATGGGCTGGATTTGTATAAGGAAAGACGTCTGGCAGAACTTTTAAAGGCCCTAGCCAAAGTTGAGGGCATTGAATGGATTCGTTTGCATTATGCGTTTCCCACCGGTTTCCCAATGGACGTTTTAGAGGTCATGAAAAACGAGCCCAAAATCTGCAATTATATTGATATCCCTTTACAGCATATTGCGGACCCTATTTTGAAAAGTATGCGTAGGGGCACAACTCGGGCCAAAACCACTCGCCTTTTGGAAGATTTTAGGCGATTTGTTCCCGATATGGCCATACGTACTACCCTCATTGTCGGGTACCCAGGAGAAACGGAGACGGATTTTGAAGTGCTCAAAGAGTGGGTCAAAGCCATGCGTTTTGAACGATTGGGTTGCTTCACTTATAGCCACGAAGAGAATACCCATGCCTATCAGCTTGAAGATGATGTGCCCGAGGATGTAAAACAAGAGCGGGCCAACGAAATCATGGAAATCCAATCCCAGATTTCATGGGAGCTCAATCAAGAAAAACTGGGGAAAACCTTCCGATGCCTTATTGATCGGAAAGAAGGCAATTACTTTGTCGGTCGAACCGAATATGATTCGCCGGATGTAGACAATGAGGTCTTAATTGATGCGCGGGAGCACTATTTGAAAATTGGAGGCTTTTCGGACGTGCAAATAACGGAAGCTACAGATTTTGATTTGTACGGAAAACCTTCTGAACTGGTTTAGTCGATTTCTTTATAGGGTCACGTAGGATACTAATTCCGATACCGTAGGATGGTCGTTGCCACCTGCGGGTTCAATGGTGATGTTCAAAGATTCTGCTGCTTCAATGTACTTGAGCTCTATTAAGTTCTTTTTGGAATCCAAAAGTCCCATATCTATCATTTCACCCTCTACATCGCTCCACATTTGATAAGTTTTGTCGGCAGGTAAGGGTGGAAGGGTTTCCGGATTTACAAAAACGATTTTTTGGTCATGGTTGACATATGCTACGACCCTTGAACCAGGTGCCTTTTGATTTCCATACAATACCACAGGAATCACTTGGCCATTATTGATGTTTTCCAGATTCGCGTTGACGGTTTGGTAACTGTCCTCAATACTTTGGATTCTACTTTGCAAACTACTGGTTTGATTTTGCAGGTTTCTTAAATCGGTTTCAGTTGATTGCCATTTGGTAAACATCCAAAAGGTACTGAAGCCAAACAACAGTGCAAGGCCGGCTGCAATTGGAAATGCAAATTTTTGATAGGTGTTGGAGGACTTTTTTTCGATTACTGTTTTGAGCTGGTCTTTTACTTCGCTAGGGGGTGTAATGGATTGTTCGAAAGCCAGGGCTTCAAAACTTGCTTCCATTTGCTCGTACTCTTTTCTCAGCGATGCATCTTTTTCCAACAACTGCTCTACTTCAAGCTGTTGGTCCAATGGCAAATCACCAATCAGATATTGTTCCAGCAATCCTTCCTCTACTATTCGCTTCTTTTCCATCATATCATCATTTCAAAAAAAGACCAAACCAAAATCAACTCCCTGCCATAAATGGCTTTCAATTGCTTTAACGCTTGACGGATATAAGATTTGAAAGTACCTAAAGGTATATCCATTACCTTATGTGCCTCATGGTGCGTATGTCCCATATAATACACCAGCGTAATGGCGCGCTGATGGTGAGGCTCCAATTGGGCCAAAGAACCTTCTAGTACCGTAAAGTCTTTTGGGTTTTCTTCAGCTTCTGTATTGGTATATACACCTAAATCTTCGGTTTGGATGAGGTTTTTCTGTTTTCGTATGCTATTTAATACCGTATTTCTTGCGATGCGATACGCCCAGGTGTAGAATCTTCCCTTTTCGGGGTCATAGCCATCAATGTTTTTCCAGATTTTCACAAAGGTTTCCTGCAGCAGGTCTTTGGCTTGGTCTTCATCACGACACATTCGCAGAATGACCCCATAAATCGCTGATGAATATTTGTTGTATAACTGGTACAGGGCTCTTTCGTCTCCTTCAGCAACCCTTTTGGTCAGTTGTATGTCATCCAAGTTCCGAATCATCGCTATGTTAAAGATATGATAAAAATGCCTCGGGCTCATCCATGGGCGAAAAGACCGTGTAATTAGAAATGAACAGCGCGCAAAAAATCTAAAAATTCAATTTTAATTTCAAATCTAAAAAATGAAAAAGTTACTCTTTATTACCTCGGTTTTGGCTTTAGGCCTGTTTGCCCAAAAATCCCAAGCGCAAGACATTGTCGATGTCGCAGCCTCTGTTGAGGATTTCTCAACCTTGGTTACAGCCGTTAAAGCAGCCGATTTGGTTGGAGCCCTTAAAGGGGATGGACCCCTAACCGTTTTTGCCCCTGTGAACTCAGGTTTTGCAAAAATTGATGCTGAGACCTTGAATAGTCTCCTAAAGCCTGAAAACAAAGATGCACTAACCGCAATCTTGACCTATCATGTGGTTGCTGGAAAGCTAATGGCTTCCGACGTTGCCGCTGCGTTAAAAAGCGGAAAAGGAAAAGTTGAACTTACCACCTTGAATGGAGGGAAATTAACTGCTATGAGCAAAGATGGCGGCATCTATCTAAAAGACGCCAAAGGCAACTACAGTAAGATTGCCAAAACAGATGTAGCCGCATCCAACGGAGTGATTCATGTGATTGAGGATGTTGTTATGCCCAACTAGTTTAAGTGATGGGCCAATTTGAAAAAGCACCGCATTGCGGTGCTTTTTTTATTTCTTTTTACGTTCAATTTCCAGTTGATGGATTTCCCTACCTAGTTGTGCCAAAAAGGGAATCCCGATTTCATCGTATTCGTAAGCATCATCGTTGAAAATACCATCGGAATTGACCAAAATGGTGGCGGTTAGTAAAAAGTCCACATCGTTTTCAGTATCCTGTATGTATGCG
>JBCBPD010000150.1:0-6408 GCA_039820925.1 Bacteroidota bacterium
TGGGAAACAGCATTTGATTTAGCCATTTTTATCCAACTGGAAAATACCGAAAGAATGGAACGACTGAAAAAACGTGAAGCTGAACGTTACGGAGAAAAACTTCTGCCGTCAAAGTTTGGATTTTCGTATTGGTCAGCCCACTCCAAAAATGCTTTTGAATTCTGCTGGATTTTTTTGTCAGTCAAAAGTTTTTCTCCGTAACGTTCAGCTTCACGTTTTTTCAGTCGTTCCATTCTTTCGGTATTTTCCAGTTGGATAAAAATGGCTAAATCAAATGCTGTTTCCCATTCTTTTCCCCAACTTACCATTGAGCCACTAACTACGACTTTATCAAACTTTTTGAAGTCCGCTTTCAGATTTTCATTCCGTTCAGTCAATGGTATTTTTTCTTGAAAAGGCGGATTGGTTTTTTTCCAGTAATAATCGTCAACGTCCAAGTGCTTAAAATCAGCTCTTTTTTCGATTTCATTCCCCAATGTTGTGGTTCCAGAACCAGATGCTCCAAAAAGTAAAATTTTCATTCTAAAGGGCTGTTTTTGAGGGTTTGGTTAAAATTACTGGCAACGACCCGCTAGACGTAGTTCCGGGATTTTTAAGGAAATATAGCGAAATCGATCAACAATGTCGCAAGAAGGGTTCTACCGTTTTGTCTTGTGACATTGTTTGTCAAGTAGGTCCCAAAGGGGCCGTTACTTGTCGATTTTGCGGTATTGGGAATAAAAATTTCGGGATCAAATTACCGTTTAGTGCCCTGTTATGGTACGTTGCCGCTTGAGCGGCTCCATGGCACGAAGCTGTATGGTGCTCTTTGTACCGTAATTTGGTTTAGCGGGTCGTTAGGGTACATTTCTTTTGGGGCGGGAATGCGCAGCATGTAGCAACAAAAGTCAGCCGAGGGCTGAATGTACCCTAACAACTGAGTATAGATCATATGATCTATATATCTTTTATATGTGGAACTAAGTTAAGATAAATCTGAAGTGCTCATGAGGTGCTCGTGGGAATCCTTTTTTTAAACTTTATTATAGTCAAAACTCCCATTGTGGGTAATCCCCGGGTCAAATATCCTTTTTCTGCCATTTTTCAATACCGTAGTACATATCCCCTCTAATAGACCCTTGAACATCCTCTACGTTCAAAAATTGATTGAAGAGCGCCGTGTTGACGCAGCAAGTTTCATTATCCAGATAGTGTACTTGAAGGCCATTTATTATTGTCCGTCCAATTCCATAGGGAACGATCAAGTGATTGGGATATTTTTCTTCAAGCCTGTTCCGCACATATTCAAATGGCTTGCCGTACTCTTGAAATGGAGAAGTTGTCACGGCATTTACAGCGGAGTATCCTCGTTGACCATCCTTTTCAAACACCCTTGTCGAATCAAGCCCATAAATTTGAAAAAAGTCTCCAATCAAACTTACCGAAAAATGGAGTTCCTTGGTATACAAACAGTCATTGACTCGGCTACGCTCCAAAATCAATGAGGAACTATAGCTCGGAGCCTGCCCAAAGGTTGTGCCCACGTTTTCCAAATGGAGTTCTTTGGCCAACTTTTCCGTGAAATCCACCCATTGCTCCTTGTACATCTGGCTGTCGTGGATATTATCAACAAGGATTTTCTCCAGCTTCTTTATCCCGGGGTAATCAAAATAGATTCCTTCTCCGTGGCCTCTGTCGATTCCTATTGGATAGTATTGCTTTACCGCATCATATATTTTCCAGAAATCATAAATGTCCGGATTGAAAAGAAAATTCAGCTTCATTTGACGTTTTTTGGGTTGCACGAAGGGAAACCATGGTGTTCAAGGATTAGATGGGGTCCGTTTGTTCGCATACTCTATTTGACATAAGATAAATTATAGTACAAATGCTTATATGGGCCAAATTAATTAATACCGGTCTTGATAACCCTATTACGACCAAAGTTCCTTGGAGAACATCATTACTCAAATTTTCATAGGTAACTTTTAAAATCAATCGATTACGAAAAGATTCCGTGCTCAATCCTTCCAAGGAGCTTCTCTACGGTCCTTATACCCTGTAATGAATCAATAATTTCTTTCGGTATTCCTCCTAGGGTGGGGTTTTCGCGAGCAAGCCATTCTTCGTACCCCTCTCCTAGAACTTCTTTCCCGTATTGATGAAGTTTTTTTAATTCACTTTTCATCCTTTACTTGAACTTTACAGAAATATTGTTTTCAAAATATAATAAGTTAAGAAAGCCAGCAGAACAAAAACAAAAAGCTTTGGCCCCATCTTATTTTGGTTATTATCCTCCATCGTTTTATTAAACTTTAGCTGTCTATTGAAACACCTTGCTGCCTATTATTCTTAAAGTGCACATTAATATAATAATGTGGGCTTTCCTTTTGTTCGAATGACAATTCAAATCCATTTGCGTTGGCTGTAATTGCCTTGACTTCTAATTGTTCTCCCAAAGAAGTGAACTTCATATCGGCATTGTTATATTCGTTGCTTATAGCAATTGAAGATTCAGATTTTAGTAAGTCTTCATTGGCCAAGGCGTTCAAGACAATCTGCTTCTGCTTTTGCGATAGATTATCAGGACTTCCATCCATTAGAAGTTCAATGGTGGCTCCGAATAATATGGCACTACCAATCCAGGTAACGTCCTCTCCTTTAACGTAATCGCTATCAAATTTTCCCAATTCCGAATCGACTAACTCAAGACTGGTATGACCCCCAAATAGTTTTTTAAAAAATCCCATTATAGTGTAATTGAACTTTATTATTTTCAAAAGTTCTATAATCCCACGTAATCGACTTCCCTAATTTCCAACACCGCTAGTCTTTCATCATTTATTTTAAGTGAATACCAGACCCTCCATTGATTATCAGTATCTGGAACTGCCAAGTCTGAGGTTAAATAGATCACGTCCCCAACGATACTGTCTATCTCACTAGAATAAAGGTTGCACTCTGCATAAAATTCGGGGAACAATACACTTTCAAAATCAGCTCTGTCTATTTGTCTATGTTCTGTAATTGAGTCCGTTCTTAGGTAGAAATCTGTGACCATGGTATGCGAATAGTCCAAATAAAGTTGTGAGTTGAAGTCGCTTAAATTTCGAATTATAGCACTATCATTTAGGCTATAAGTTCTTACTTCCAATTTATAATTCTTGCTATCAACTTCAAACTCCTCATGTTCAGATATAGTGTCTAGAATTAATTCCCAATAGTTATGTATAGTATCTCTTCTATTTTCTAATTTTAGTATTTCATCGATGACTTGAGAGTTCAATTCTTTTTCCGGTTCGGATTGTTTGTCAGACCGTTCTTTTTGGTCCTTTTGTTGATTGCAACTTAACATAATCGTTAAAGCAAAGATTAAAAATCCGAGCTGTTTCATAAGTAGTCTAGACTATTTGGCCGTAACTTGTTATTCGAAGTTCGGTAAATTTTACCGAAATATATGAAACCCTCATGCAATGGCTTAGTTATCGTTTTATTGAACTATTTGTTTTAGCTATTAAATCAAAGTTTGAATAATTTCAGTTTTGATTCGTCCCAAGCATGTCCCTTCTTTACCCATCCGTTTTCTTCAATCGGAGGAAAACCATTTCTGTTGTAAGCCCCATTTTCGGTAAAATCCACTATTACATGACAATAATCATTGATAAATAAAGCTCCTTTTGTGCCATTTTGTGTCCATACAATCATAAAATGTGATTTGATATTCTTATCAGTTACATTCTCAACGTTATAAACGTGCATTGCATCCACAATTGGATTTTCAGGATTATCCATTACCAAGACATATAAGTAACCTGTTTGACTATCATCTTCAAAAACCAACATATGATTTGAATTGTACGTCTTCAAACGAATTAGGACTAACCAGGTCCAAAGTTAGGTCATAGTTTCAACTTTTGAATTTGGTGCTCTTTCCTTCTTTTGAGCATCGTTCTTTTCTTTATCAATTTACGGTTGTCTAATATTTTCTTGTCCCATCCAAAATATACGGTCGCTGGGGTCAGGTTGTTCAGTGATTCATGGTATCTCCTGTTGTTGTAATAGTCCACGAACTCCCTCAACCGCTCTTTCAGTTGACCCGGCAGGTAGTAGTTGTCCAACTTGATGATGTTCTTCATCGAACGGTGGTAACGTTCTATCTTGCCCTGTGTCTGGGGGTGGTTGGGCCTTCCCCTGATATGTCCCATATCCCTATTGTGGATGAACTCCTTGAGTTCCCCACTGACATAACATGGCCCATTGTCCGATAGGAGCTTTGGCCTTCTTCCCTTGGGCAGCCCCGTCTTGGCCAAGGCCCTTTCCACAGTCCTCTTCACGTCTTCGGCGTTCATCGAGGCGCAGAGTTCCCAATGCACGATATACCGACTGTAATCGTCCAAAATGGTGGATAGATAGTACCATCCCCATCCCACGATCTTAAGATAGGTGAAATCGGTCTGCCACATCTGGTGTACCCTTACAGTCTGGTCCCTGAACTCCTTTGAGGCCGACATCGTATCGAAGGCCGGCGAAGTTATCAATCCATGAGACTTCAGTATACGGTAAACACTGCTCTCGGAGATATAGTATTCCCGCTCATCGGTCATTTTGCAGGCCAATCCACGGCAGGACTCCTCCGGGAAGTCCAGGGCCATCTCCACGACCTCGGAGCGAACCTTGTCGGGAATCCGGTTCCAGTAGGTATTGCGGGTCCTTTGGTTTGGTGCAAGGCCATCAAAACCTCCTTCAAGGTACTTCCCGTACCAATTGTAGAAGGTGCTCTTGTTTATCCCTATTTCCTTCAACGTCCTGTTCACGCCGATCTCAGATGTTTCCACGAGGCGTATTATCTCGTATTTCTCCTGTTGGGTAAAGCGCATGTACTTCCTCCATTTTACCCTAAGCCAGTCGTATTTTTTTTGAGCATGCGGTTGTGCAACAGCAGTTCGGCTACCGTCTCCTTGAGCTGGAAGTTCTCCCCACGCAGTTCCTTTACCTCACTGGTGTTGGCCTCTCGCATGGTGTCGCCCATAAGACGTTTTTTTCCGGCCTCAAGAAAATCCTTGCTCCAACGGTAGTACAGTGCCGGGGCAATGCCCTCGCGCCGACAGATGCCCGATACCGACTCCTCGCCTTTGAGTCCTTCCAGTACGATACGGATCTTTTCCTCCGCGGAGAACTTCCGTCTTGTCTTTCTCTTAATGTCCTTTACGATTGATTCAGTGTTCTTCTTCCTTGTCATTTTTAAGTGATTTAAATGGTTAATGAATCCATCTTCAAGGCTAGCCTTGAAGATAACAAAACCATCACTTAACTTTAAACCAAGTTCAGTCCACTTTTAGTTGAAGATTTACACTAACTCTAAAATTCCAATCAGGATGATAATATCTGTAAAGAAATTCTGGAGGAGAGTAATTCATGTCCCCGGGGAATTCCCCCTCTTGTTCGTGAGGAGCCTCAATATCTTCGCACAAAGACCTGCCTAAATCCCCTATTTTTGACAACAACCCTTTATCGTACATCAATACGTTGGAAGGTTTTAAGTCTTGATGACCAATTCCAACGCTATGAAGTTGTTTTAAACCTACAGCTACATTATGTAATGATTGCAACTTCCAAGTTGTCTCCACATCTTTCGTAAAATTCATATGGGAGCGGGCATCCCCTTCTGCCATCTCAAAAATTAAATAGGGAACATTTGGAATTGTAAAACCGTCTAAAACTTCTTCTCCCTCGTCAAGTACAACAGAAACCTTAGATAATCTATGTGATTTACATCTTAGTAACAAGTCTTTTTCAAACTTAAAGGCGCTTGTTTGTTCATTTATGATTTCTACAATTGGGCGTCCCCGAAACATTTGAAAAAACGCTTGGAAGTTCAATGCTTTTAAGAACGCCGTTTCATTGTTTTTAGTTACAAGGTAACAAACACTGAAAAATCCCCCCGTTGCGCCTGGTTTTGATTCTATTTTCTTATTTACTTGCCATCCACTTTGAAGAAGTTTTCCTTCTAAAGCATGCGCAGCATTGTCCTGGTTAAGGGTCATATTTATTATTTTTTATAAGGCCTTAGTTTTCCAGTAAGCCCCCTGTAACGTATATACTTGTAATAGGTAGCTCTTGAAATATCCAACCTCTCACAGATTTCTGAAACGGTTAATTTTCCTTCTTTAAAGTATTCCTCACAAAGTACCGCTTTCTGTTTATTTTTCTTACTAATGCCTTTAGGAGCTCCTAAAACCCTTCCCCGGCGTCTTGCCGATTCCAAACCGGCTTTAGTGCGCTCAATAATAATATCTCGTTCCAATTGGGCTAGGGCAGCAAAGATGTTTAATTCATTTCACAAAGTTGATGTCAGAGTTGGATGAAAAAGGTGTAAAGTTTCGAAGTATAACCGAGTCATTTATTGACACCACCAAAAAATCTTCTCAA
>JBCBPD010000151.1:0-6377 GCA_039820925.1 Bacteroidota bacterium
CCAACGCTTACCCAAGAAGAACTGGCCCGTTTGGCAGCGCAAGTTCCATACAATTTGGATGCTTGGGATGGATATGCTGTTGAACGCGAGCGTCTGTATGCCTTGCTCAAGGGAAAAAACACCGTTGTTTTTGCAGGGGATACCCATAACGCATGGCACAATATGCTGCTTGACAGTAATGGAGATAAAATTGGTGAAGAGTTCGCCTGTGCTTCGGTAACATCTCCTGGTTTTGAAGGATTGTTTGGCTCAGACCCCGCAACCATTCAAGGGATTCAACAAGCATTTGTGTTGTTGATTGACGGACTGCAGTATTTTGATGCGGCGCAAAGAGGTTATGTGCTCACGGAGTTCACCGCAGGTTCGGCAACCGCTTCGTATCGTTTTATTGATACATTGGCGAGCACCAACTATACTGAAGTGGAAGGAAATACCACCACCTTTACGGTATAGCCTAAAAACAAAAAGCCACGCCCATGGCTGGCGTGGCTTTTAAAATCAACAAAAAACACTATCCTCTCCTACCTTCCTTCTGCATTTTCTTTTTGCCGTGCATGGCTTTTCGCAACTCAAGTTGCTTCCATGTTTTGTATTGTTCTTCGTTGAGAACCTCTTTCATCTTTTGATGATGGGCTATTTTTTGCTCCAAACGCTCGTTGAGCATTTCGAAACGTTCATCGGAACTTGGTTTTGTTCGCGTTCCGTTTTCCTTCTGTTCTTCAATTTCTTTACGTTTTGCCTTACGACGCATGACTTCTTCCAAAGTAATATCCATTACTTCTTTTTGTTGGATTTGTGAAAGATCCAATGCCAGAGTCATTTTTTTGGTGTGTAAGGTGGCAACTTGTTCAGCGGTCATGTTGTGGAATGCACCACGATGTTTGTCATGTTTTCGGTCTTGTCCATGGACAAAAAGCGTACCCGCCAATAATACTAAGGTTACAAACTGTTTCATATGTTTAACTTTTAAGATTTGCCCATATGACCTAGTTATGCAACCAAGGTTTAATGCGCAAAGCTCTTTTGTGAAGTTTTTAACTACAGTTTGTAAAACGGCTTACTTTTCGGCCAGTTCCGTTTCCAAAACATCTTCAGGAGCCTGGTCCTCTTCAAATTGCGTTTGTGCGAATTCGGTAATTTGTTGGGATTCTTGCGAGAATTCATTCTCATTCATGAAGTGTAGTGCTGTAGCGGCGAGAACAAAGCAAGAAAAATAAACGAGACTTTTGGTTTTATAGCTCATGATGTTAAGATTTGGGATTACTAAAGTAGCGAAACCTTTTCCCAAATGCCACGATATGTTGTCAAGTGCCGCAAACACGATGTGAATGCGACGAAAGGTATGGTTAAACCGACGAAATGCAGGGTTTGAGGGGGTTATCCCTCCAAATTTTCCAAAAACAGTATTTAATTACCTGGGATTCAGGATGTCTTCAATGCGTTGTTGCACGTCTTCCAAGTGGTAACGTGTCATTTTATCCTGAATTCCTGGGAGGCTTCTTCGAATTTGTCGTGCCGTATTGTTCAGCTCAGCCCTAGCTAAAGAACGAATATCCGATTGTGACGTATTCACTACAGTTGACTTTCGGTAACCCCCAAAATCTGGAAGCTTTTTCTGTGGACCAGCGGTCATTAAATACTCTAGTCGTTCGATATAGGCTTTTTGTAAGTTTCTGCGATAGGTATCAATAGGTCTTCTACTGCGCAGCTCTGACCAAATCCCCGTTCGTAAATCCGTCATCATTTCAACCAAACCATAGGCTTCGCTACCATTCAAGGATTCATTTTCGATAATACGCGCCATTTTCCCCAAATGAAGTATGTTGTTCAGATAGCGTATCTGTACGGAACGGATTCGCTCTACAGAACCGGAGTACTCAATTTTACCAAAGATATCTTCGTCAATGAGCCAATCGGGTGTTTTGAAAAGTTCCTCTTGCATAAATTTCATGCAATTCTTTTGATGCTCTCGTGGTACATGGGTGTACACGGCCCCAGATTGGTCTGCGGTTTTGTAATGCTCGTAAACCCCTCCTATATTATTGGAAACGTGCCCCATATAGCGCCGGAACTGACCGACTACTTGCCCATATAAAGTTTCAAGGTTATCATAGTTTTCGCCGGGTTTGGTGGTCCAGTCTTCGAGCTTAGGTACAATGCGTTTTAAGTTGGCGATTCCATATTGGCTGGCCTTGATGGCATCATCCCCAATATCTTCGGTTTGGGAGCTCGGGTCGTGCACGTCGCCTACCTGTTGATGCCCAAAACGGTACATAGGGTCATTTTCATGTTCGCGTATCCAAGCATTCAAAATGGATTTTTCCTCTTCTGCAGTTTTGTCTAGAATAGGTTTGTACCCCCACCGGATGGCATGTTTGTCATACACCCCAATGTTGGGCATTAAAGCAACGCCTTTATCTTCAGGTTGCGCCACATAATTAAATCGGGCGTAGTCCATGATGGAAGGTGCGGTACCATACTTTTGGGTAAAGCTTTTGGAACGCAACGAATCGACAGGATAAGCCACACTACTACCCATGTTATGCGGAAGGCCCAAAGTATGCCCAACCTCATGCGCCGATACAAAGCGAATCAAACGGCCCATGATTTCATTTTTGAACTGGGTTTTTTGCGCATCTGGATTGATAGCAGCGGTCTGTACGAAAAACCAATTGCGCAATAAGAACATTACGTTGTGGTACCAATTGATATCCGATTCCAAGATTTCTCCCGTGCGAGGGTCGCTTACGTGCGGGCCATTAGCATTCGGTATGGGTGAGGCGAGATAACGCACCACGGAATATCGCACATCTTCAGGAGACCATTCAGGGTCTTCTTCTTCGGTAGGTGGGTCTTTGGCAATAATGGCATTTTTAAAACCTGCTGCTTCAAAAGCAACTTGCCAATCTTCTATACCTTGTTTGATATAAGGTATCCACTTTTTCGGAGTGGCCCGGTCTACATAGTATACAATTTGCTTTTTGGGCTCAACCAGTTCCCCCGCTTTGTATCTTTCAATATCCTCAGGTTTGACTTCCAACCGCCAGCGATCTAGAAACTTTACGGATTTGCTTTCTTGGGCTTCCAGACCATAATCTACTTGCGCACTCGTAAACCAGCCTACGCGCTCATCAAAATAGCGTCGCTTCATAGGTTCTTCTGGCAATAGTACCATTGAATTGTTGATTTCCACTGAAATCGAACCGAGCGTTCCATTGCTTGGTGGGCTTTTCGCCAGATAGGTCTTTACGTGCCGTGCCTCAATATTCAACGGATAACTTTTAATGGATTCGACATACCCACGGGCTTCATCCAAACGACTCACCTTAAATCGTTTTCGATACCGGTCTGGCATACCGAGGGCATTTACATCTTTTAGAAACATCGGGTCAACCTGAATCACCGTTGCGGGATTCAAAGAATCTTTTTTATTGAAGGCCTTTATTTTGAAGGCATATAAAATGGGTTCAAAGTTGGAGTTGACCACTGCCTCATGAATCGGAAGGGAATCCGCGGCTACATTATTATAGGATACAACGCGAAGCAGTACTTTTTTGGGCTTCTTTTCCCATCGGAGTACCTGAGTATTGATTTTTCCACCACCGAAACCAATGCCGCTGGCGGTTTTTGAAATTCGGCTTACCATTAGCATTTCGCGATTGAAAAGTGAATCCGGAATTTCATAAAAGAACTTTCCGTCTAAATCATGGACTGTGAAAAGTCCGTCGTCGCTTTTCGCTTTTTTGGTGATAACCTTTTCATAGGGTTGTATGTCTTTTTTGGACGCGCTTTTTTCGGTGGGAGGCTTTTTCTTCGCCTTCTTTTTAAAGAGTTGGCCCTGTGCAGGGTGCAGAATGCATAGAAATAGAACGAAAAAAAGTGGTTTTAGCAATCCTTTTTGAATCATAGTGGCTCAAGTTTGGTCTTCAAAAGGCGTTAAAGAACCTAAAAAACGCTAAAACAGACTGTTAAATAAATATTAACTCTACTTTTTTTTCTGCAATACCCCAACCTTTGGCAACCTTGCGTTTTACTGGTAGTTTCCGCTGAAACGCCTGCTATAGTTGGGATGAGGGGAGATGTGTTTTTGTGAAAAAAATCAAAAAGAGTGTAACAATTCAAAAGTATGCCAGTCTTATAAGCATACAATATCAATCAAAAAATTCAATCAAAAAATGAGTAAATTATTATTAATCTACGGTTGCGCACTTTTAAGTAATTCGCCCGTAACAGAAGAACAACAAAGTTCTTTGAACCAACCGGTTCAAGAGACCAAAACCGAAATCCAGAGTACTTTTGAAAACAGTGTTTCAGTATTGCGTATCAACGCTGAAGTACAGAATCTTGCCAACACTTATATAGTTTGGGAAGAGGATTCGGCAGAATTTGATTTAGACGAAATAGAATTCGTGGAAGATGAAGCTGAAATCGATTTGGGATTTGATACCTCCGAGTATCTTCCAGAAGGCTTCAACCCTTATGAAAACTATTTTGATTTGAATTCCATCATATTTTTAGAAGAAGACGTTGAACTTGACTTGGATACTGAGTCCTATCTCCCTAGCGATTTTGACGCCTATTCGGAAGTATTGGATGTGCATTCCATCAACTACATTGAAGAAGAAGATGTGGATTTAGGATTCAACACAGAAGACTATTTACCAAACGACTTCAATCCTTATGCAGTGTATGTGGATTTGAGCAGCATCTCTTACGTAGAAGATTTGGATTTGGAATTCGGTTTCGATACCACGCACAGTTTGCCTGAAGGTTTCGATGCCTACACAGAAAATATAGGAGTTGCCTCTATCAACTATATGGAAGATGAGGATATGGAACTAGGTTTTGACACAAGACCTTTCCTTCCAGAAGATTTTGACCCTTACACAAGGTCAAACTAGTAGGATGTTTTGAATCATTTTACAAATTTTTGAGTTAGTTAGTCTGAAAGCCCCGTTTGGGGCTTTCTTAGTTTTAAGAAGATATTGATCCCTAGGGTAAGGTTTAGTCCCACCACGCTACCTTCTCTTTCATAAGTCCTGACGATTGGGTCAGCCAAAATCGAGAGAAACTCCCCATCAAAATTTTCATCTTCTCTGGGGTTTATAACATCGGAATACGTGTTTTTGCGCAATCGGAGCCCCAAACCACCATAACAATTAACCCCGAACTGGGACAACAGGGAAAAGAAGATTCCTGCCTTGGCATTGAGTCCTAACTTGATGCGCTCATAATTTGCGCTGTCAAATTCAAGTTGCGTTGAGGAGTTTGGGGAATAACTATCATTGATTCGCGTTTCGGTGTGTTCAAGATAAAACACCTCCAAGGCCAAGTACTCCGTTAGGTTTTTGGAGCGTTCGGTAAACTTTATGAATTCCAAACTAATCTCGCGCAAACGATAGTCGATTTTAGGTTCTTCCTCGGTATTGAAGGGGGACCAGGTTTCATGTCCAAAACCCACATTTGCTCCGATTCCGAAACCATTCCTCATATCCAAAACATACCCAGCGTTAATTCTTGGGAAGAAAGGGTCAATCGGTTTGAGGAGGTTTACTGTAAGATAGTCCTCATGCAGTTCCTGAGCGGATAGAGATACCGTAAAACAGGCGAAAACAAGGAGCCATTTAAATGATTTCATACCGTTGGTTTCAAAGAAATGTTGAAGTTCAAGCTTTAAAATATCTTCTTTTTTGTCGACCACCTGCAGTTAACAAAAAGATAACATGCTAATCGACGAAGTGTAAATGTTAAAAAAAGTCGTTTTCCGACATCAAAATCGCAAGGTTTTTGAGTTTCCGTGGAAGCTTCTTCATCAAAATCCAAGTTTTATTGAGAAGGTTTCTGTTGACCCTTTCGGACGGCCAACGTTAACAAAAAACTAATTGTACTAAAGTTTGATTTTTGCGGTTTTACCTTTGTACAACAATTGAAAAACAAGAGTTATGATACGTACGAAATGGTTTTTCCTTGCAATGTTAACATTGGTATTCGCACAAGGTGCGCATGCTTTTCAAAACGATAACGAAGAAGAAATTTTCGATTTGGAAACAGTGGAATACGTAGAGGAAAACAGTGAGTGGGAGCTTGGTTTCGATACCAGCGCCTATCTCCCAGAGGGATTTGACCCTTATACGAGTGTAGTGTCCATCAATACCATCAATTTTATTGGCCTCTGTGAAGATGTCGAAGAAGATTTTGGTACTACTGAACATCTACCACAGGGGTTTGACCCGTATACAAGATAAGTTTAGTTTCTTACATTTTTTTGAGTTAGTTAGTTAGCAACGGTCCCTTTAAGGGGCCGTTGTTGTTTTTAGAACAATAGGGGAAGAACCCACTGGAACATTGCAATAAGCAATACAATAGCGATAAGGTTC
>JBCBPD010000152.1:0-6374 GCA_039820925.1 Bacteroidota bacterium
CAACTCTTTGTTATTGTTGGCACCAGCCGTCAAGGAAGAACAGGTCAAATCATAAATCGGATAAACTTCTTCACTTTCTTGCATGCGGCTTAAAACGGTATGATGGCGGTCACCATCCAAGAAAATAACACCTTCTACTTTAGATTCTCTGATTTATGATTTGACCTGTTCTTCCTTGACGGCTGGTGCCAACAATAACAAAGAGTTGTTGAATACCAATAAACTCGAAGAAACCCTAGTTGGTCAACATAATTTTGGGGTTCTTAATGTGAGCGGTCCACGTACAAGTCGTGTGTTGAAGATTACCATTTTTGACAAAGATGGAGAAGAACTCTGGACCAAGGATATTAAAGCACAAGACTTAAGATATCCGAAGTAAGGGAACTTTAAGATAACTCTTGAATTAGCTGAGTCATCATTTGCATTCCTTTTTCCAGTTGTTCCTTAGCAATGAATTCATCCGCCCGATGCGCCTGTTCAATTGACCCTGGCCCACAAATAGCGGAATGAAAACCCTCATTGGCAAATTGACCAGCCTCAGCGGCATATGAAACCGTATTCAATTGGGAGTTGCCCGTAATCTTTTTGATTAAATCCACTACCTCATCTTCTACCTTCGTGTCCAAATGGGGTACCGGCGGATGCGATTCGACGGTTTCAATTGAAAAATCAGGAAAAACCGAACGTAGTTTTTCTTCCCGCTGCCTGCAAAACACTTCAAATTCAGAAACAATACCTTCAATATCATCCATTGGAATGGTACGCAAATCCCAGAAAAAACTAGCTTTATCGGCAATCACATTGGGCGCAATGCCGCCTTTTACCAACCCGATATGTATCGTCGAATGCGGTGGACGAAAACGCTGGTCCAGTCGCTCTTCCGCAATTAAGGCGTCCATTTTATTTTCCAGCCAAAGAATCAATCGCATCGTTTCATGAATGGCGCTAACCTCCTGTTTGATTCGGCTGCTGTGTCCGGCAGAACCATTGACATGCGTTTTCAAAATGTAAATTCCTTTTTGGCCAACAATGGGCTCCATCAAAGAGGGTTCACCGATAATGGCATACTTCGGTGTTTCCGAATAATGCGTTTTAATAGCCCTGGCCAGTTCAGGAGCAGCCAAACAACCTACTTCTTCATCATAGGAAAAGGCAAAATATATCGGCGTTTTAAGTTCCGCTTGTACCATTTGAGGCAAAGCTGCTAAACAACAGGCGATGAAACCTTTCATATCACAAGAACCCCGTCCATACAATTTTCCATCACCCTTATCGGTAAGAACAAAAGGGTCCGTGGTCCAAGCTTGTCCTTCTACGGGGACCACATCAGAATGACCCGATAGAATCACACCGCCATCGACGGCAGGGCCAATTCGACAATGCAGCGACGCTTTGTTTCCTTCCGTATTGGGAACCAGATGTACCTCAATGTCATATGAAGTAATGTACTCTTGAATCCAATGAATGATACTTAAATTACTTTCCCCTCCCAACACCGGGAAAGAAACAAGTTTTGCAAGAATTTGCTCAACGGTCATGCTATCTGTAGTTTATCGCTACCGCTAAAAGTAAGGCCAAAAAACCAATCCCCAATATGATTAATAAAACGGGGAAAATAAAACGAATCCAACGGTCGATTGGCACCCGGCACATGCTCAGCATGGCGATGAGCCCTCCCAAGGTAGGGTTCACGAGGTTGGATACCCCATCCCCTATTTGAAACGCCAAAATGGTAACCTGACGTGTAAGTCCCAAGGACTCTCCTAAAGGAAGCATCACCGGCAATGTCGCCAAAGCTTGGCCGCTTCCCGAAGGGATAAAAAAGTTGATTACCGTTTGCGATACCGACATGCTGATGGCGGAGGCATACAGTGGCAACCCTTGCAATAGATTGGAAAGTTGATATGAAATCGTATCGCCAATATTGCCCATCTCCATCAAAACCTTAATGGAGGTTGCAAAACCCACCATAAATGCACCCGGTGCCGCCAGTGCAACTCCTTTGAGGACGGTTTCGCTCATTGATGTAGCGTTCATTCTTGAAACCAAACCGCAGCACAAGGCTATGACCAGGAACACTGCAGAGAGTTCATTAATGTACCATTGCAGATTAAAAACGCCATAAATCACTGCAAGCAAACCCAAAGTAAAAATGGAAAGCACCATCCAATGAGTACGATTCAATCGGTATTCAGCAAGGGGCTTTGATAATTCCAAATTATTAATATCGAGACCTTTTCCCAGGCTTTTATCAGGAAACAATGTAATGCGTTTGAAATAACGAACATTGTAGTATGCCATTAAGGACAAAGCGGTAAAACAAAGTACACTTCGAAGCAAAGCACCAGAAAACATGGGTAATTCAGCTATTTTGTGCCCTGTTCCAACCGTATAGGGATTTATGGGTGACAACCCAAAGCCTATCGTCATCGCACCTACGGAAATTCCTGCAGCCAGAATCAAATCACCACCCAAAGCAAGACTTAAAACAGCCGCTATGGGTACCATGGCAATATTGTTTTCATACCCCACTGCTACACCGAGTATACCATATACAAAAGTCATGATAACAATGGCCAAGTTCTTCTTTTTCAGCCCTAGTTTCCGAACCAAAGCGCCCACAGCATGTTCAATGGCCTTGGATTTTTCCATAAAACTAAACATGATTCCACCTGCCAAAACAATGAAGATAATCTCAGCGGCTGCTTTAAAGCCCAACGGTATGGCTTTGAACATATCCAAAAACCCAATTGGCGTGGCTTCTATGGTACGGTAGGAATTGGGAACCACAGCATTTCGCCCATTCACCAAAACACGTTCATAGGAGCCTGCAGGAATGATATAGGTAAGCAAAGAAACCAAGACAATAATGCCAAACAACATCGTAATCGCGTGTGGCACTCTTGATAAGAAGGATTTTGTTCTTGGTTGAGAAGAACTCATTTGCGAAAGATGCACCTTTTTTCGAAATGGTCCAACAAAAAGCAGGAGGACTTTAGAAAGCGGCCAGAAAATCAAGGTATCCTTCAGACTTTCTGGCCTACGCTATCTATTTAGTCTTTTATAAGACCTTGACCTTCTATCCAAGGTGCGCCTGCCTGCTTCAGGCGGGTTTCGATATTGGGCAGGGTCGTTTCAACAGCTGTATTCAAACGGGCTTTTACCTGTTGCAATTGTTTTTTTGCACGGTTTAAAGCTGCTTTGTGTGTGCCCGTCGGACCATAGGTGTTGAAGAAAGAACCCCAAACCACGCGATTTCCATCATTGGGTGTTGGATTCGAACGTTCTCCGATTTCACCTTTCACAGCATCACCGCTGAGTTCCTTTTTGAGACCTAGCAGGGTCAATCTTGCTGCGTTAATGCTTTCCACCAAGCCGGTATTATCTTGAGTGGTTTTGTTTGCAGCGCGTTTCATGGCAGCAATTTTTTGCAACTGAGTATCCAATGTTAGGTTGGTTGCTCTCAAGTCCTGTTGAAAAGCAAAAACCGATTCTCTGAACTGGTTCATCTCTTCATAGGACTTTCTTGGCAAAGCCCCTTCGTACATCGGAACTACTTCAAATTTCTCTGGCCCTTGCAATACTGTGGTTACTCCATCCACTCGTTTCACCAAGGTTACGGTGTAGGTACCTGGAGTCGCCATGGCACTTCCACTTCCAAAGCCATTGCTTTTGGAATCTTCCAGCTTTTCGCCTCTCTTATCTGGGTAGTTCAGTTCCCAATTCGCACGGTTAAATCCTTTTTTGTTGGTTCCTTTTACCGTGTTGACTAAGTTGCCTGCTTCGTCTTTAATAAGAAGTAAAATAGCGGGGTTCTCTTGGTTCTTTTCTTTTTCCAAAGCCTCCCAACCTGGGAAACTGGTGTCCTTTTTCTCTTTTTCTTTTCGGACATCTTTTAAGGACTTTACTTTATCCGCCATGTAATAGGTAAAACGTGCTCCAAACGGAGGATTGGGGGCAATATATTCTGCATCCCCTTGGCTTCCTACGCGGTTGGAAGGCTTATACCAATGTGCATCCTTTATCGGAAACAAGGTCGCTTCTTTTGACAACATATCCGTGTTGAAATTCCGAATGGGGGTAATATCGTCCAAAATGAAAAAGCCTCTACCAAAAGACGCAGCCACCAAATCGTTTTCGCGTCTTTGAATGGTAATATCCCGGAAGGAAATGGTCGGTACTCCACCTTTCAGTTTAACCCAATTTGTTCCACCATTATATGTAAAATAAACCCCATATTCCGTAGCGGCAAACATCAAATCTTTGTTGACATGGTCTTGTACCAAGCGCCAAATCAAAAGTTGTTTGGGCATATCTCCGCTGATAATCCGCCAGCTTTTTCCTTTGTCAGAACTTTTTAGAACGTAAGGTTTGTAATCGCCATATTTATGATTATCCACTGCTGCGTACACGACGTTCGAGTCAAAAAGGTCAGCCCTTACATCATTCACAAAAGGTACGTTTCCGAGTCCCTTAATATTGCTCAGGGTAAATTTTCGCCAAGTCTGCCCACCATCTTCAGTGGTTTGAATGATTCCATCGTCTGTACCAGCATAAATCAAACCTTCTTGTTTGGGGGATTCCGCCAAGGAGGTTATGGTGTTGTAATTTGACATAGCGCCCACATCCCAAGCATTGTCCCAGCTTTGCTGTTTGCCATAATACGGCAGCGTAATTCGGTCTTGATTCAAGGTTAGGTCTTTCGAAATTGGCGTCCAATCGTCCCCGCGATTGTCAGAACGCCAAACCCGCTGTGACGCAAAATACAAGAGTTTAGGGTCATGGGGGCTTACCAAAATCGGTGCATCCCAGTTGAATCGCTCATACGGGTCGCCTTCCAAAGCTTGCGGTTGGATAAGCACACTCTCTCTAGAAGTCTGGTCAACACGCCAGAGTACCCCTTGCTGAAATTCACCATAGGTGATTTTTGGATTTCCAGGTTCTGTGGCGGATTGATGCCCGTCTGCACCCAAGGTTTTCCACCAATCGGAATTGGCGATACCGTCAGAACTTGTGGTTTGGGATGGCCCTCCATGCGAACCATTATCTTGGGTTCCCCCATAAATTTTGTAGAAAGGTTCCGAATCATCAACAGCTACCTTGAAGTATTGCGTCACAGGAAGGTTTCTGACGTATTTCCAACTTTTGGTCAAGTCGAAACTCTCATACAATCCTCCGTCTGTGCCAAATAGAACATAATTTGGGTCAGAAGCCTTAAATGCCATGGCATGGCTATCCACATGCTTGTTTTTCTCGTTCATGGTATAGAAGGTCTTACCATGGTCATCCGAAATCTTTACATAATTGTTCATTAAGAACAATTTCCCTTCATGATGGGGTGAGGCGTACAATTCTTGATAATAATGAGGTCCTGTTCCACCAGAAACAGCGTCAGATTGTTTGGTCCAAGAGGCGCCTCGGTTGGTGGACATAAAAACACCTCCTTTTTTGCGGTTTAACTCAATTGCCGCATAAATCACATCAGGATTAAAAGGTGATAGGGCCAAACCAATTTTTCCCAAGTTGGATTTCGGAATACCCTTGGTCAACTTGTTCCAAGTCTCTCCTCCATCTGTACTTTTATGTATTCCTGAGCCAGGTCCACCGCCCAAATATCCTGCAACCGTACGATGACGTTGCCATGTAGCAGCGTACAACACATCAGGATTTCTAGGGTCAATCACCAAATCAGTGGCGCCTACCCATTCGCTATCACCGAGCGTTCGTTTCCATGAAGCGCCTCCGTCAGTGGATTTATATACTCCTCGTTCCCCGCCAGAAGTCCAAAGTGGACCTTGTGAAACTACCCAAATCACGTTAGGATTTTCAGGATGAACTACAATTTTGGAAATGTGTTCGGACTTCTTCAAGCCCATATTTTTCCAGGTTCCCCCGTCGTCATGACTCACATAAACACCATCACCAATGGAAACGTGCCTTCCCCCTACATTTTCTCCGGTACCTACCCAAATGGTGTGCGGATTATTGGGGTCGATGGTAATCGCACCCATCGAAAAAGAAGCTTGATCGTCAAAAAGAGGTTTCCAAGTAGTTCCTGAATTCATGGTTTTCCATACCCCACCGGAACCTACGGCTACGTACCATACATTCTCATTTTCGGGATGCATTGCGATATCTGCAATTCGGCCCGAGGTAAAGGCCGGACCAATATTCCTCAGCTCCAACCCTTTAAAAATCGTGTCGTTAAGGGTTTGCGCTTGTACGGAACAGAATACCGTCAGGAGGAGTACCAGAAGTACATTTGGTTTTAAGGTAGATTTCATTTTCAATAGTTTGATTTGTTTTTTACCATTCATAACATCCCAAAATTATTTAGTTGGAAGGTGTCCCTTTGGAATGCTGCGAGTGATAAA
>JBCBPD010000153.1:0-6072 GCA_039820925.1 Bacteroidota bacterium
GTAAACTAAAAGTATTGAAACCAAACGAAATCATTCAAAAACTTCCATACTCTGAACCCTTTCTCTTTGTGGATAGTATTTATGCTATCAATGATTCTAGAGCCGAAGGAGGTTTTACTTTTCGAAAAGAATTGGCTTTTTACGACGGCCACTTTAAGGATAAGCCTGTCACACCTGGTGTTATCCTCACAGAATGTTGTGCCCAGATAGGATTGGTCTGTTTTGGTATCTACCTTATTGAGCAAAATCAACTGGAAGCAAGTCAAATAGCAATGACGAGCTCCCAAATGGAATTTTTAAAACCCGTTTTTCCTGGTGAAACGGTCCGTGTGGTTTCGGAAAAGGTTTATTTCCGTTTTGGAAAACTGAAATGTAAAGTAAAGATGTTCGATGCTACGCATAGTTTGGTCTGCCAAGGAACACTTTCTGGGATGATAGTTAAAGATGATGCAGGAAAATAGGGTAGTTGTAACGGGGCTGGGTGTTTGTGCGCCCAATGGTATAAGTGTTCCTGAATTTCAGAACGCCTTGGAAAACGGTATTTCCGGCATTGAACACATTCAACTTTTAGAAAGCCTTAATTTTTCATGTCAGATAGCTGGAAGACCGAATATTGAAGGGGTTAATCTAAATAAATACTTTAGTAGTGTCGAATTAAAAAACCTTGAAGCTTCAGGCTTGGTATATGGCGTAGTTTCCGGAATCGATGCCTGGCAAGATGCAGGTTTGAAATTAGAATCTAGGGAGCAGCCGGATTGGGAAACTGGAGTGATTTTCGGAACGGGAATTTCTGGAGTACAACGCTTTCGAAATGCCATTTATGATGTAGATGAAGGAAACGTCCGCAGATTGGGCAGCGGAACAGTAATGCAAACCATGGCCAGTGGCATTAGCGCTTTTTTGGGTGGCAAACTAGCTGCTGGGAATCAGGTTACTACGAATTCTTCAGCCTGCACAACAGGTGCTGAGGCTATTTTGATGGGAGTTGACCGTATTCGTTCGGGGAAAGCAAAACGAATGTTGGTGGGGAGTTGCAGTGATAGCGGACCTTATATCTGGGGTGGTTTTGATGCGATGCGGATTCTTCCGCGAAAATTCAATACAACGCCTACTTTGGCCAGCAGGCCTATGAGTGCTTCTGCAGCGGGGTTTGTGCCGGGAAGTGGGGCAGGTGCTTTGGTTTTGGAATCCCTAGAGAGTGCTTTAGCACGTAATGCTCGCATCTATGGGGAAATAAAAGGGGGTCATATCAACAGTGGAGGGCAACAAAATGGAGGAAGCATGACCGCTCCTAATAGTCGGGCAGTACAGCGTTGTATTCAGGAAGCCTGCAAGGCATCTGGCATCCATCCTACAGAAATTGATGCTATCAATGGCCATTTGACAGCAACCACCAAGGACCCTGTTGAGGTTCAAAATTGGAGCGAAGCACTGGAACGTTCAGGAAAAGATTTCCCATTCGTCAATTCCTTTAAAGGAGTAGTAGGACATTGTTTGGCAGCCTCAGGAAGTATTGAAGCGGTGGGAACTGTACTTCAATTGGTCAACAAAAAGATTTATCGAAATGTGAATTGTGAAGATTTGCATCCCGAAATTGAGGCGATTGTGGATAAATCCAAGATTCCACAAGAAACAATACCTTTTTCCGGAAAAATAATAGCAAAAGCTAGTTTTGGTTTTGGGGATGTCAACGCCTGTATTATTTTTAAAACCTACAGTGAAAAAGAGAATTGATATGACGGAGAACACCGAGCGTTATGAGCAGCTGAAAACAATAGTGAAACAGTATCTACCTGATGATGTGGATGTGGCTCAAATAAGGATGGAAAGTAATTTTACAGAGGACCTAAACATCAACTCCGCCAATTTGGTAGACGTGGTTTTGGACGTCGAGGATGAATTTGATATTCTGTTGGAAAATGAAGACATGGATGGTATGAAAACAGTTGAAGATGCACTTCGTATAATCGATGGTAAAGTCAATTCAACCAAATAGATAGAAGTGAGTTCAAACCTAAAAAGAAATTGGTTGTTGCAAGGTGGGTTAGGCGCTTCTTTTTTTGGTTTGGGTTTATGTTGTACCATTGAGTCCGCCTTTTGGAAACACACGGGAGTGGAATGGTACTATTGGATGTCAGCAGGAACTGTTTCTTTGGCCATAACTATCCTGGGCTTGGTGCTGCTCATCAAAGCCGGAAATCTCGAAAACCAACTCAAAAAATGAATTTGCAAACCTTTATCACTTTTGCCAAAACCAAATGGAATGCTCCCCGAAAGCTCATTGCGCTTTACTGCATCGTCTATTTTCTGTGGGGATTGGGTATGAATTGGTTCGGACAGGTGGTTGAAATCGCCCGATTTACGTTTTGGTGGCAGGTTATTACATGCTACATTTTATATATGGTACCCATTTCGCTTCTGTTGAGAGGGCTTCCATTTCATATGCAATACGCGTACGGATTGATTGCTATGGGTATTTTGGAATTTTTGGGTTACGCCTTGCAAACTTCCTACGCATACCCTGATAATCTACTGGACCAGTTTTTCGGAATCCGAAATTTTAGTTTGGGAATGGCCCTGTTTTTTGCGTTGTATTTTCCTTTTGGCAACTGGGGTGTTCAAAAGCTTTACAACTTGTTTTTTGCGAAGGATTAAGACTTTAGTTGGAAGACCATCTTCACTTTGACCAAATTGTCTTCACGCTTTTTCTTGATTTTGATATCAAAATCGTAGCAATACAATTCCGTAGTTCCCACAAGTTGGTTCCCTTCCTTTTTAAAGGTGATGGTAATGTTTTTAGAAATACCTTTTATCGTTAGTGGGCCAGTCACCTTCCAATTTGAGGCACCTGCCTTAACTGAATTGCTTTTAAAGGTGATTTTCGGATGATTGTCCGCATCAAAATACTTCCTGTTCTTTAAAGACCAATTTCTTAGACCATTATTGGTGTCTAGCGTCTCCGTTTCCACACTACCAGAAAAAACAGAACCTTCGGGACTATCAAAATCAATGTTTGAGGATGATTTCAAGTTGCCAATGGTGCCTTTTACTCCTTTATCAACGAATTCGAATGAGATTTCCCCGGATTTGACCGTGAAGGTGTTTTGGGCTAGTAAACCATTGCTTACAAACAATAGCAGCAGTAGAAAAGTTTTATGCACAGCGTTTTTTTTGCGAAGGTACTAAAGTTTAAGGGCCTTTACTTTTCAATAGTTACTTCTTTCAAAAATACTCAAGACCTAATCTTTTCAAGGAGTCTAACGGCTTCTATGTTTTGGTTGTCCAGTTCAATTGCCTTTGCAAGGTTTTGAATGGATTTTGCTTTCTCCTTTTCAAAATAATAAGCCCTTCCCAATAAGAAATAGACCTGGGATGATGTAATGTCCTTTGCTATCAACTTTTTAGCCAAGGAAATCAAATCCAACTCCCTTCCCACATTGCTGAACATGGAAAGTGCGCTCTCCCAATCGCGTATATCAAAAGTTTCTTCCAGAATCAAACCTTTTAGCTTGGGATGATTCTTCAGAAAGTAAAAAGACGGCAAATATGTCTTGAACTCAGGATTCTCTTGCAAACCTTTCTCTATCCAAGTAACCGCCTTGTCTTCGTTTCGGATGGAAACATTGGCCAGAGCTATTTTGGGATACATTCCTGTCCAACCCTCTAGCATTCCTTCTGCCATGCTCAGTCTTTTCTCAGCCAAAGGTTTGTTACCTTCTCGTTGTGCATACAAAGCCTGATTTAAGCGAATCCTTCCGTAGTGATAGTCGAGTAATCGCTTCAAATCTTCAAAAGGAGTTTTGGAATGGTCTACACGTAAATCAATTTGGTTGAACCACTCGTTGTCAGTTCCTTTAACTACAAGGGCAGCGGATTGCTTACCCGTAATTTGGCCACCTGCAGCTTGTCCGGCCAAAAGACTTTCCAAAAGCCTTTGTGCTAATGTTCCTTCTGCACTTTCAAAGGTTTTGGCCATTTCGGACAACACGTTTTCCTGAAGCTGGTTACCCAGAACCACATAATGTTCTCCTTTGATATGTGCGGCAGAACCTTTCCAATACCGCAAAGCTTCACCAGTGAAGGCAAAAGTGTTGCCAATAGCATCTATTCCGGCAACTTGGCGATAGTGTGCAGCATCGTCTTCCAAACGGGTAGCGGAAATTGCATTCTTAATGGACGCCCCTTTTTTAAGCTGCTCAAATCCGTTCTTCGCATACATAGGTTCTGTTTCGGCTATTGTGGAAAAAGCGCCTACTCCCGGTTCTATGTGGACGGTACTATTGCCAACATAAATGTTGTTTGTGGCCACTGCAACACCCCATTCTTGTTGGTTGGCATCGAACGCAATAATGGAAAAGGTGGCATTTATATTTTTATCTAAAGTGAGACTCGGTAGATTTTGGGAAATACCTATAATACAGCAGCTCAAGACAAGCCCGAGCACCAAAATTGCGTTCCTGTTTGCCATGTTTTTGATTGATTTAAGTAGAGATAAAAATTATTGGCAATTGTTACAGGTAGATTCCAAGTCAAAAAGGATAGGAGTACAGAAAACCTTTCGATATGTTTTGTTTAACCTTTGTTAAAACGAATTTTTAAGATTCTTTCAAGATTATGCTTACATCATCTTTATGAAACGAAGATGTTAGAAAGTCATTTTTTTATTAAAATTTTAGTTTTAAATCCCTGAAAATCATTTAACTGAAATTTTATAGGTTCTGAATTGCGATACTGTTAAAAATTAGAAAATGAAGTTAATTTTGTAATTCCTTGTAGGATTATTTGTAACTTAATAAGACTTTTTGAAAACCCAAATAAATAAACAAAACGCATGGAATTCGCTACGAAACAGGTCAATATTCCAATTCCAGAGCTTCTCATTCGGTTGGAAAGAAACCATAATACTATCCAAAGGCTTTCTAGAAAACTGAATTCCTACACATGCGAACCGAATAATTATTCCTGTTTTGAAAAGTTCTACGAATTAAAACAAGGATTCCAAAGTTTTACGGGTAAACAAAAGCAACTTGTCACTCAATTAAAATCTTTGGGCAAAGGCGAAATCAGCGGTTTGGAAAGCGAACTCAAACGACATGCTGAAATGTTTCGCAAGTTGGAACAAGACATGGCGGCGTATCTTTTGGATACCAACAAATACGTTTAATAGTTTCTTTTAAATCTTTCTTCAATACGAGGCTTAGCTGTTTAAGCGTCGTATCTTTCTACCTTCAAAATCTGGAGGGTGATGCGCATATCCAAACCTTATCTGATTATTTTGGCCTTCTTTGCGATATACGTGATTTGGGGGTCTACGTATCTACTCAATAAAATTGCGGTCGCACAGTTAGCGCCTTTCATGTTGGCCGCCGTACGGTTTACCATAGCAGGTTTGTTGATTTTTATCATTGCCAAAATTTCCGGGCAAACCTTACACATTACTCGAAAACAACTCCTGAATACCATGTTTGCTGGATTTTTATTCTTAAGTCTAGGAAACGGTTTTGCCGTTTGGGCGCTTAAATATGTGGATAGTGGTTTTGCGGCACTTGAGATTTCGGCACAGCCACTTATCATTTTAATAATGATGCGCATCTTTCAAGGAAAGAAAATTCAACCCATGTCCGCCTTTGGGGTGGTATTGGGTATGATTGGGATTTATTTATTGATTAGCCAAAAGGAAATCGTCACTAAGGAAAACGCCATCATTGGAATTCTAATGATATTTGGGTGTATGTTGAGTTGGGGCTACGGAAGTCTTTTTGTGGGGAAAGCGGATTTACCCAAAAACTATTTCGTGAATACCGGCTATCAAATGTTTTTTGCGGGACTCTTTCTCGTTTTGATGAGTTTGGGATTCCAGGAAACATGGATTTCGCCCATGGAATGGCAAACGGATGTGATTTGGGTAATGGTGTTACTTGTTGTGTTTGGTAGTATTCTCGCGTTTACCTCATTCAATTACCTGCTCAAAATGGTTTCCCCCGAAAAGGTGGCTACTTCAACTTATGTCAATCCTATTGTAGCTATGCTCTTGGGCTGGTATTTTTTGAAGTGAGATGGACTCATTCAAAA
>JBCBPD010000154.1:0-5989 GCA_039820925.1 Bacteroidota bacterium
CTTGAATTGATTTCTGAATAGCATTTGGAACAATGGTGATTTTCGCCTTCTTAAAATCCAATTTATCCTGCTGCTGGGCCCAAGTAGTGGTAACAATTAGGAGTAAGAAAAGGAGTATGGGCCGCTTCATGAACAGTAGGTAACAAAAGTCACTCCAAATTACATATTTTAGTTTGATGAATCCGAAAATTCTCAACACACCCATCACCTATTTGAAGAGCGTTGGGCCCAATAGGGCGGCCCTGCTTAAGGAGGAGTTGGGAATTGACACTTACTCGGATTTGTTGCATCTTTTCCCAAACCGCTATTTGGACAAAACCCAATATCACAAAATCGCTTCCTTGAAAAATAGCGGCGCTGATGTTCAGATTGTTGGGAAAATCATTCACATCAAAACGGTTGAGCAAAGACAGGGAAAACGTTTGGTAGCCACCTTCGCAGATGAAACGGGCCAAATGGAATTGGTTTGGTTTCGTTCGCACAAATGGATTCGGGAACGATTGGAACTCAACCAGGCTTACGTGGTTTTTGGTCGAATTTCACAATACGGCTCCGTGTATTCCATGGCGCACCCCGAAATGGAGCTTCTCAAACAGCATCAGACAGCGCAGCGAACGGCCATGCAACCTTTGTATCCCTCTACTGAAAAGCTATCATCCCGAGGTGTTACCAATAAAGTGATTCGGGGTATGATGGGGCAGCTCTTAACAGAAACACAAGATATTTTGCATGAGTGCTTATCCCCAGACATTATCAATGAGTTCCAGCTACTCCCAAGAAAGCTAGCGTTCATCAATATTCATTTTCCTGAAAGTCAAGAAATCTTGGCTAAAGCAAGGTTTCGCTTAAAATTTGAAGAGCTTTTTTTCATTCAGATTCAGCTGCTGTTAAAGAAGAACCTTCGCAAACATAAAATTAAGGGGATGCCCTTCAATGAAGTAGGCACAGCATTCAATACCTTCTTTGAAAAGCACCTTCCATTTGAACTGACCAATGCCCAGAAAAGAGTGGTCAAAGAAATCCGAAATGACTTAGGAAGTCACGCCCAAATGAACCGTCTGCTCCAAGGTGATGTAGGCTCTGGAAAAACCATTGTGGCCCTCTTAAGCATGTTGCTGGCAGTAGACAATGGCTTTCAAGCTTGCCTTATGGCTCCGACCGAAATTCTGGCACAACAACATTATAATGGTTTGAAGGAATTGCTGGGTGCAATGGGCATCGAAATAGCCTTACTAACAGGTTCCACAAAACAAGCTGCTCGAAAAACGATTCATGCCAATTTGCAAGACGGAAGTTTATCTTTCTTGGTGGGGACCCATGCCCTACTGGAAGATAAAGTACAGTTCAAAAACTTGGGTTTGGCTATTATTGATGAACAACATCGTTTTGGTGTTGCGCAACGTTCCAAACTTTGGAAAAAGAATACAATACCACCGCACATTTTGGTAATGACCGCTACTCCAATTCCCAGAACCTTGGCCATGAGCCTTTATGGAGATTTGGACATTTCGGTGATTGATGAGCTGCCTCCAGGGAGAAAACCCATTAAAACCGTACATCGATTTGATTCGAACCGATTGAAAGTTTTCGGGTTTCTTAAAAACGAAATCGCCAAGGGAAGACAGGTGTATATCGTTTATCCTTTAATTCAAGAATCCGAGGCTTTGGATTACAAAGATTTAATGGATGGGTATGAGAGTATAGTAAGGGATTTTCCGAATGACCGATATCAAATTTCCATTGTTCACGGAAAAATGAAACCTGCGGATAAAGATTATGAGATGGAGCGCTTCGTTAGAGGTGAAACCCAAATTATGGTAGCTACTACAGTAATTGAAGTCGGTGTGAACGTGCCGAACGCGTCGGTCATGGTCATTGAAAGTTCTGAACGATTTGGACTATCTCAATTGCATCAGCTACGTGGACGCGTGGGCCGCGGGGCAGAACAGAGTTTTTGTATTCTGATGACAGGGCATAAGCTTTCTGAGGATGCCAAAACGCGTTTGGAGACTATGGTTCGAACCAATGATGGTTTTGAAATTGCGGAAGTAGACTTAAAGCTTCGCGGACCAGGGGATTTAATGGGAACCCAACAGAGTGGTATGCTCAATTTGAAAATTGCGGACATTGTGAAAGACAATCAAATTCTCAAAACCGCCCGTCACAAAGCGATTCAAGTTTTAAAAGACGACCCCAAATTGGAAAAACCAGAAAATTTAGGCATCCGCAACCAATACTTATCCAACATTCAAAACAAAGCCCTTTGGAATTACATTAGTTGACCATGCAACTCCAAAAGGCTATCGACTTCAAAGAAATCTTTAATTGATTCCCTCGCCGTTCTCTGCTTTTGTCAAGTTTGCGGCGACTCTATCACGACTGGCCTGTACAGGCGCGTTCTCAAGCGCCATCTTTAAATGTTTTACGGTCGATTTATTGTCGCCTAGAGCGGAATATCCCCTAGCCAAACCATAATGAACCGGCCAGGTATTCTTGTGTTTTTTGGCATTCCATTTAAACACTTCCAAAGCCTTATCATTTTTCCCTTCCGTAATTAGTCTTCGTCCGTATTGGTGAATATCAAAAACGGTTCCCAGTGGCATGGCCTCTTCCATAACGGTTTGTGATTCAGCCGTTTTACCCTGCTTCGCGAGAATTTGTGATTTGATGTTCAAGTTCGCGAAGGTTTTTTCACTAAAAAAGTTTCCATCGATTGCAGCATCAATCCAACCTAAAGCTTCATCCAAATCCCCGTCATTATTCAAGGCAAAGTTGGCAGCTTGCTCCCAACTTTGACGATTAAACCCATCAGTATTTTGTAGTTTTTGGCGGATTTCGGTCAAGACGTTTTCGGTGACATTGGTTTCAATAACAAAAGGAATTTGCTTCTTTTCCCAACGTAATGAAACCTTGGCTGAGTTTGCGCTCACCTCCGTAAAGTCAAAGGTGAGCTGTTCCGTATGCTCCGTGGCGTTGGTCTTTACTTTTACTTGAAGGACGTCTTCATTGGGTTTGTAGAAGTAACTGCCCCAAGCGTCATTGTTGCTGGAAAAGATGATGGTAGCTTCATCATTTTCTTCCACTACCATGTGAAGACCGTACTTTCCTGCAGGCAAATCTTTGCCTCCAATTTGAAGGGCATGTGTCGTTTCAAAAATGGTATTCTCATTAGCACCAGCACGCCAGGGAGAAGAATCGGCAGTTCCAAAGCCAAGGTTGTTCATTCCATAAGGGACCAATTCGCCCCATACTTCCCTATCGCGGACGCTTGGTCTGGAATACGTAATGGAAATGTCTGTATTTCCAATACGCTGCATTACTTGGGCCATTTGACTCCCTCTAGGTAAAAAACCCAACTGGGCATCGCAAGTGGTACTCGTCAGAAAGAAGAAACTGCAACAAAATGCAATTCCTAGAACATAAAAATTTTTCATAGGTCTGTTTTATTAAAGGTGTTGTTTTTACTGCCTCCGAATGTAGAAAGAGTATTCACCCCAAATCGTTAGCACGGCGTTAAAGGGAGAACAATACTGTTAAAAATTCAATAAAATGAGTCCGTTGCTGGTTTTTTAACAGCAGAATTCTTGCTTTGGCGAATATTTGATAATTGAAAAAGTCCTAAAACGCTTATCGTTTGAAGCTTGGAAACAATAAACCATGAACCCAGCTTAACATTCGAAGCACGGGTATAGGATTATATTCTATTGGCATCCATCAGTTTGAAAAAGTTCACGAATGCGTTGAACATCGTATTTTTTCCACATTTTTTTTGAATTCTTTTATCCTTGCCCCTACTTTTATCGGCTTAATGTAAATCGCGCACGTAGAGATGAGCAAGACACTATTTGACAAGGTTTGGGATTCCCATGTAGTAAAGCGCATAGCGAATGGGCCAGACGTCCTTTTCATTGACCGGCATTTGGTACATGAGGTTACCAGCCCAGTGGCATTTTTAGGACTCAAAAACCGAAATATCAAAGTGCTGTATCCAGAAAGAACTTTTGCTACAGCTGACCACAATACGCCTACACGCAACCAACATCTTCCCGTAAAAGATAAATTATCCGCCAATCAACTAAAGGCGTTGGAAGAAAATGCAACACAGCATGGCATTCCCTATTGGGGATTGGGTCATAAGAAAAATGGTATTGTCCACGTAATCGGACCTGAAAACGGCATAACCGTTCCAGGAGCGACCATTGTATGTGGTGATTCGCACACCTCCACACACGGAGCCTTTGGTGCCATTGCGTTTGGTATCGGTACCAGTGAGGTTGAAATGGTACTCTCCACGCAGTGTATCATGCAGCCCAAACCGAAAAGTATGCGTATTACCATCGATGGAGCGCTTAATGCTGCCGTTACTCCGAAAGATGTAGCGCTTTACATTATTTCAAGACTTACCACTTCCGGTGCTACAGGGTACTTCGTGGAGTATGCCGGGGAAGTATTCCGAAACATGTCCATGGAAGGGCGAATGACCGTATGCAATCTCAGTATTGAAATGGGTGCCCGAGGTGGAATGATAGCACCAGACGAAAAAACATTCGATTACATAAAGGGGAGAGAATATACTCCAAAAGGAGAAGCATGGGATAAAGCCATGACCTATTGGGATACACTTCACTCCGATTCAGATGCTACCTTCGACAAGGAAATTACATTCAATGCTTCGGATATAGAGCCTATGATTACCTATGGCACCAATCCTGGTATGGGAATAGGTATTAGCAATGGTATCCCCATGGCGGAAGCAGTAGAAGGTGGCGCAGCTACCTTTCAAAAGTCTTTGAATTACATGGATTTCAATGAAGGAGAAGTCATGATTGGAAAACCGATTGACTTTGTCTTTTTAGGAAGTTGTACCAATGGAAGAATTGAAGATTTTAGGGCTTTCGCATCCATCATCAAAGGCCGAAAAAAAGCGGATAACGTAACTGCTTGGCTGGTCCCAGGTTCACATCGAGTAGAAGAAGCCATTAAAGAGGAAGGCATTTTGGATATTTTGCACGAATCCGGTTTTGAATTGAGAGAGCCCGGATGCTCTGCTTGTTTGGCCATGAACGATGATAAAATTCCAGCAGGGAAATACGCGGTTAGTACTTCAAATCGAAATTTTGAAGGAAGACAAGGCCCTGGTGCACGCACCCTTTTGGCGAGTCCTTTGGTTGCGGCAGCAGCTGCGGTAACCGGTAAAGTAACCGACCCAAGGGAACTCATGGAACTACAAGAAGTATAAACAATAACCAATACACAATGAGCAATGAGCAATTCAATAGCTTCCCAAAGAGAGCCCATTGTTAATTGTACACTGATAACGGATAATTGAAAAAATGGCATACGATAAATTCAACATACTCACCAGCACCGCGGTACCCTTACCTATCGAAAATGTGGATACGGACCAAATTATTCCTGCTCGCTTTTTAAAAGCGACGGAACGTAAGGGTTTTGGAGATAATTTGTTTCGCGATTGGCGATATCATTCCGATGATACGCCAAAAGAGCACTTTGTCCTCAACAATCCCATGTACGGTGGAAAGATTTTGGTGGGCGGAAAGAATTTCGGCTCTGGTTCTTCAAGAGAGCACGCTGCATGGGCTGTCTATGACTACGGTTTCCGATGCGTAGTGTCGAGCTTTTTCGCGGATATATTCAGAAACAATTGTTTGAACGTAGGTGTACTTCCCGTGCAAGTAAGTCCAGAGTTTTTAGATACTATTTTCAAAAGCTTGGAACAAAATCCGAAAACAGAACTGACTGTGGACCTTCCCAGTCAGACCATTTCCATAGAAGGAACCGAACATAGTGAGTCTTTCGCCATTAATGATTACAAAAAGGACAACCTTCTAAACGGTTTTGATGATATCGAATATTTGCTCAATATCAAAAATGACATAGAAGTATTTGCCCAAAACACCCCTTTATAGCCGTAATCAAGAACGATAATCAATAGCAATGGCAAAACGCTTGGTGGAAATCATGGATA
>JBCBPD010000155.1:0-5896 GCA_039820925.1 Bacteroidota bacterium
AAAAGGGAAGCGCAAGCCTACCTTTTCCCTTACGGTATCTAGCAATGTAGCCAAATCAAGGCTATGTTGCAAACTCCACTTTTCACTTTGCAGGGCTTGTCTTCGCAAGCAGGCATGCACCTCATCAATTTCTTCGGTAAACCCTCTACCTTTAGGCGGTGTTTCCACAAGCGTTTCAATGCCATCCGCTTCAATTCGATAACTAGCGGTTTCGTGCCAACGGGGTTGAATCAAAATTTGGCCTTTGCTCCCTGAAATTTCTGCTTCCATTTTAGATGTGGTGCTAAAACCGGAATACAAACATGCCATAGCATTAGGATATTGGAACTGCATTGCCGTTTGGATTTCCGTTCCATTTTCATGAAAAGTGGACATAGCCTGAATCTTTTCTGGCATGCCCAGCACCAAGTAGCTCAAAAAAACCGGGTAAATACCAATATCCAAAAGCGAACCTGAAGCCAATTCAGGATTCCAAAGCCTAGAATCCAAATCCCTGTCCATTGCGTTGAATGCAAAATCTGCACGCACATAGTGCACCGTTCCGATTCGCTGTTGCTTCAAATCACTTACAATTTTCTCGATAGAAGGGTTGAAACGTGTCCAAAGACCTTCCATCAAAAAAACCTGATTCTTTTCAGCACATTTGACTAGTTCCCTAACTTCTTTAGCATTTACCCCCAACGGTTTCTCACAGAGCACATGCTTTCCACTTTCCATGGCCTTTAAGGAAAGCCCATGGTGAAAACGATGGGGTGTGGCGATGTACACAACTTCTACCGCGGAATCAGAAAATAAGGCGTCGTAGCTATCGTAGTGGTTTGGAATATTGAACTCCTCTGCAAACTGCCGTGCTCTGGCCAGATTTCTAGAGCCGGTAGCCACGATTTCTGCATCGGGATGCGCTATCAAGTCTTCGCAGAATTTTTGGGCGATTTTGCCTGGGCCCACGATACCCCAGCGAATCTTTGCATTCATATCTATCAAAGGTACTCATTAATACTCCTTATCTTTAAACCTTGAGATAATTCAACAATACTCTATGGACCTTACCTTCAATAAAAACGAAGACCACAACAAACTACAACTCTCAGAATTACGAAAAAAATTAGGGCAAGTAGCACTTGGCGGAGGCAAGGCCAAAATGGAAAAACATCGTGCCAAAGGCAAGATGACGGCTCGGGAACGGATTGATTTTTTGTTGGATGATAATACGGAACGCATCGAAATTGGTGCGTTGGCTGGGGATGGCATGTATAAAGAACATGGTGGTTGTCCATCCGCTGGGGTCGTGGTAAAAATAGGCTATGTTTCTGGCAAACTTTCCGTAATTGTAGCGAACGATGCCACCGTGAAAGCCGGGGCTTGGTTTCCCATTACTGGGAAGAAAAATCTTCGGGCTCAAGAAATTGCCATGGAGAACCGATTGCCCATCATTTATTTGGTGGATAGCGCCGGGGTTTATCTGCCCATGCAAGATGAAATATTCCCGGACAAAGAACACTTCGGCAGGATTTTTCGAAACAATGCGCAAATGAGCAGTATGGGGATTACCCAAATCTCCGCTGTAATGGGAAGTTGTGTAGCCGGCGGGGCATATTTGCCCATCATGAGCGATGAAGCCCTAATTGTAGATAAAACCGGAAGTATTTTTCTAGCGGGAAGTTATCTCGTAAAAGCGGCAATTGGAGAAAGTATCGACAACGAAACCTTAGGAGGGGCAACCACGCATTCTGAAATTAGTGGCGTGACGGATTATAAATCCAAGGATGATAAAGATGCCTTGGAAACCATCCGAAACATTATGTCCAAAATTGGAGACTTCGAAAAAGCTGGGTTCAACCGGATTTCCGCGGCACCGCCCAAAGAAAACCCTGAGGACCTTTACGGTATTCTACCCAAATCGCGAAGTGACCAATATGATATGTTGGAAATCATCAAAAGATTGGTCGACAACTCCAAATTCGAGCCTTACAAAGACGGATATGGAAAAAGTATTTTAACAGGCTACGCCCGAATTGATGGCTGGGCAGTTGGCATAGTAGCCAACCAGCGCAAGGTTGTCAAAACCAAAAAGGGTGAAATGCAGTTTGGTGGGGTTATCTATTCCGATTCTGCGGACAAGGCTACACGGTTTATTGCCAATTGCAACCAAAAGAAGATACCCTTAGTGTTTTTGCAAGACGTCACAGGCTTCATGGTGGGTAGTAAAAGTGAACATGGCGGCATCATTAAGGATGGGGCCAAAATGGTCAATGCAGTGAGCAATTCGGTTGTCCCAAAGTTCACTATAGTTATTGGAAACAGTTACGGTGCTGGAAACTATGCCATGTGCGGTAAGGCTTACGACCCTAGACTTATTGTGGCGTGGCCAAGTGCAGAACTTGCTGTAATGAGCGGAAACTCGGCGGCGAAAGTTCTTTTACAAATCGAAAAAGCCGCTCTTGATAAAAATGGGGAGACTTTAGATGCCAACCAGGAAAAAGAGTTGTTCGAAAAGGTTAAACAACGCTATGACCATCAGGTTTCACCCTATTATGCCGCGGCTCGTTTGTGGACTGATGCGATTATCGACCCAAAAAACACGCGAACTTGGATTTCAATTGGGATTGAAGCCGCGAACCATGCCCCCATCGAAAAAGCCTTTAACATGGGCGTTTTGCAAGTGTAGTTCTTAACGCGCTTCCCTTACTAGACTCACATTTACCGTAGGTTTCTCTTCCACTCGTTTGTAACGTTCAGTGAAACCTGCTCGGGTGTAGTGCAACACATCATCTGTTTTGGCAAGAATGCGATACTTCCCATTTTCATCAGTAACGGTTACTTCCTTACTTTGGGTGTTGCTTACTTTGACGTTGGATAATGGTCGTCCCATATCCAAGACGAAACCTGATACGTAGCGATTCGTTTTTTCCAAACGGGCCACTTTGCGTTCCGCCCTGCGTAACGCCCGACCTTCAGCCCAGTATTCAGTTTGTACCCGATACGCCATGGAATAACTCAAACGTTCCCACCGGTCCATACTAACATACCTTCGAAACGAGCCAGGTCTTGCTAATGTTCCAGCCAAAATCAGTTCGATTTCGTCTCCTCCAAACATTCCTAAAAGTTCAAGGGACACAAAAAAGTCATTCTCTACAAAAATGTGATAGTCGGATAAGTCTACCCGTCCAATTTTGGTATCCTTGGTGATGGTATACAGTATATTTTGTTGGGAAGTATTCAAGTTCTTCCCTGGAATTCCGCCCCTCTTGTTATTCGAATTGTAAATATTTACCCTGACTTGAACACTATCCGCCGTAGTGTGCCACACTTCGAATTCCAAGGTTTTTAACTTACGCTTGCCCTTACGTGCGATAACTCGTGTAGCGAGCTCAGCGCCGAGTCCTGTATCGCCCATCCAATACCCAAATATTTTTTCGCCGCTATTGCGATATCCCAAACGCTGGTTAACGAAATCACCATCTATGTTTGAAATGACAATCTCATTCAATTCATACACTTTTGGCTCCAATAAAATTTTAGGATAACCATCAAAAACCTCAGGTAAGGCATCTACCGGAATTTCTTTTGATTCATAGCCCAAGCACGAAATCATCAGTTTTTGTCCTTCGTATTTAGATGGGTCTATCATTAAATTGAAAACACCATTCCGATTGCTCACCGTCCCTATACGTGCTTCTATAATGCCTATGTTGACATAAGGAATGGGTTCACCTGTAATTCGGTCGACAACTTCACCAACGTACTCAACCTCAATCGTGTCTTCCGAGGCCAATTTTTCTTGGGCAACTATTCCGAAAGAGCACAACAAGAACACCAGTGAGATAGCATTCTTCATCAATCTCATATTTATTGAAGTACTAAAGTTTCGCTTTCCTTGATATTCAGGAGTTCTTTGGTTCTATCCTCTAGGAATAGCTTGAAGGTGCTGATGTCTTTTCTTTGGTTTTTAGTACCATAGTTGTGGTACACTGTAATTTTCAAATAGCTTGGAGTCAACCTTTTGTTCCCCATATATTTGGTATAAATCGTCCAACTATCTGTTTCGTTAGCGTCTACAAAACGCTCGAAAATACTGTACCCATGGTCTTTGGCACGTGAAACCTTGTCCGTGTTTTCTTGAAGACTATAATTCAACTTGCTGAAATGCTTGTTTGCATTGATGAAACTCATTTCAAATTCAGTTTCACTATCACTCCACTCAAAAGTCATTCGGGTTTTACCGATCAAATTAGCTTGCTCTTCATCCAAAGCAATGGCATCATCATCAATAGACAATAAAAGATTTTCGTAGTCTTTTTTAATAATTGGGGTAAAGCCCAGATTATCCGTTCGAATAAAACCTTCTTCAATCAAGTAGTTAAATCTTTCGTAAATGGATAAAGCCTTTTTCGGTTGATTGATGTTGACGTAACTATGGGCTAAGTCATGATAGCTCTGTACATAATTTGGTCGTAATTGGAAAACCTCACGATATAGTTCATTGGACTTATCAAAACGTTTCTGCGCATCGTACACATATGCCAAAGCTTTTAGCTGTACCGGGTTAGTCTGTATGCGATATAAGTTCTTTTCTATGATTTCATCCGCAAAATCATCCTTAAACCATGAGTCATAAAAGAATCGGTAGCTGTCCAAAAGAAAATCAGGTGAGCTGGCGTGGGTCTTATAAAACTTTTCGTAAACCGCTTTGGCGTCCTTTAACGAATTTGCTTCGTGAAGCTGCTTCAAATACGTAGGCCAACTTTTTGCAACTTCTTTCTTATCTAGAACGGCAAATACCATTTTGGTATTTTTATACTCCATATTACTGTTCTTGACTGACAATGGAATCGATTGTACCGTATTGACAATAACCACTGCACTTGCCCCAAAGTTGCTGTAAAACGCAGCTCCTGAACGGCCATTTATTACAGCTATTTTTTCAATATCATTGGTCAATAACCAAACCGGTGGGTCCTGGAATATTTGTCCGTCCACATCAAAGATAACCCCATTACCATTGTTAAAGGCTTGGTCACTACTACCCCCTAATCCATCAGCACGTCCAGCACCACTTAAGCTAGCAGCGCGCCCGCTAGTAACACTTGCACCGCTTATGCAATCACCAGAAACGTTAAGATTCGGAAAACGAGACTGGAGTAAAGTTAAAAAGCATAAACCTCTAGGTCCTACGCGCTCTCCTGAGTAAACCTTTACAAATCCTGCTGAAACCGTAGCATCTATATAACCGTTAATAGTATAAATAACATTTGGATTCTTGAAATACTGTTTCTCTAGATATTTGGTATAATTTTTCTCTTTCAGGCGTTCTTCCAATACCACTTCATCCAGCTGTTCTGCATCGTAATACATTTTGATGTTCAAAACTCTGGTAACATCTTCCACGCGAATCCGGATGGTTTTCATGGCAGGATGGGTGTATTCAATAATCTGACCTTCAGCAGCCATAATCTCATACTTTCCCGTAGTTGTAGTAAGTGCTTTTTGGTCTGTATCCAATACTTTGACAACCACCTCTTCAAGAGGGTCTACGCCGTCGGTTATTGTTCCAAAAACTTTACGGCTCTCCGCTAGAGCAATCGCAGAAGATAGCATTATAAATAGAAGGAAATATTTTTTCATAGCTGTCAATAAATTAAGGAAATTACGTATTAACTCCTTCTTAAGTTATTGCACAGCAGGGTTTTAAGCAATTTTAATTTCCTAAATATTCCTTAATCTTTTTACCAGTGATGACTAGATAATCATAGTTAGATACTTACGCGCTTATTGCCTTCTATTCTTTTCTAAATTTTAAGTTACGCTTATGGAATCGGTTCCTTTATTTTGATTATGCTATCTTCTGCGATTGCTCTAGCGGAGAGCCGTAAAGTTTTTGGAACAATAACCGACG
>JBCBPD010000156.1:0-5831 GCA_039820925.1 Bacteroidota bacterium
CGCCTTCGATTTTTACAAACTCGAAATCGTAAGTCTCACCAAAAACCATATTGGATTCGTTGTACATAACTCCTTCTTCTACTTCCATAGCAACAGGGTTTCCATCTGCATCTACTTGACCAGAGTCAACGGTTTTCAATTTCAAAACGTAGATTTCACCACCGGTAAGGTCAGCATCCCCATTTTCAGAGTGATACAAAGTGATTTGACCCTCAGAACCACTGGAGTCGTCATCACCACCGATAATTACAGTTTCGCCAATGTAAGCACCCTGTGGAAGTGGTACTGCATTTTCCCATGCGAACTCACCCAATGCATCCAAGCCGAAATCGGCAGTCGGCGTGGGAGAAACTTGATAAGGGTCAATACCCTTTACATCGTAATTAAAGCTTTCAGAAGCGGACAAAAATAAATCTGTAGAACCACCATGGATATCGGCTTCCCACATCGTTGCAGAACACTGACGAGCAAAATCCGCAACTCCTGAGTTCAACATCCACTCCCCTGAAATTGGAGTCAAATATTTATCTAACTTAATTCTTGAAACGGCATAATCATCTTCGGAGTTTACCATGTATAGGTAGCCGTCGCTGTTGGGGTCTCTTAAAAGACCAGCGCCATCAGCCGCTCCAACAAATCGGTACCCGTTCTCCAAAACATCAGTTGAACTGATTAAGGAATAAGCCTCTACGAAGTTGAATTGAGGCTCGATAGCCACCAAGGGCTCAAGTGCAGATTTGTTTTCAAAAATTGTGCCTTCAGGTTCGCCATCATCACCGCCACCGATAAAGTCATCGATTTGGTCACATGATGTCGCCACAACCAATCCGGACAACAACAATACGTTCTTTAGTGTTCTCATTTGTTTTTAGGTTTAGAAAGAAATTTTTATAGGATTCTTAACAAAAGTACCATCCGGCACACCCTTACCTTGTTAATTAATTGTGGTGATAAATGAAACTAAAGTTCATTTTAAGGTTAAAAAGTTAAGGTAATGTTATTATTTAGAGTTGGTTTGAATAAGGATTGGAGTGTGTTGAAGTTGGTATAGAAATGGTTAGCGTTTCAAATTCAAAATTAATGGTATAACAAATTGATTTTCAATGTTTTGAAAAGAATCATCTATTCACATTTCAACACATTATTGCTAAACAAAACCAATAGTGCGCGTCTGGCCATAAAGTCTGTCAGGACTAAAAACCGTAACAAAAAGGTCGTTTTCCCTACCTATTTATAAAGTAGATATGGGTGGAGAAGGTAGTATGCTCAGCGCCATTAAAACGCTTAAGGCGAACAGGGCGCTTTTAAAAAAGAGAAAGTATAGAGATAAGAAAGATTTCATTACTTCTGAGAGGACCCTCTTATTCTTCAAACCATCCACAGCTCAAGACGTAGTCCGAATCAAAACTAAAATGCTTCGCGAAAAGCGGAAGGACCTCTTGATTTCCATAATCACCTTGCTGATTTTGGCAAGTTCTGGGCTTTTATTGTACCTTTTTCTTTCATAATACAACTGATATCTATTTTCAGTTTAAACTCAAATGATGTTACGATGCGCACTTTTCTTGTTCGTTTGGCAAGTTTCTTTTTTTTTGAATGACGTAAAAGCCCAGGATTGGGCCAATCTAGAAAAGTACCAGAACGCCAATGCGGAAGTTCTTGCGTCCGATAGCAATGCCATCAATGCTGTTTTTATGGGTAACTCCATTACGGAAGGATGGCATGGACTGCATCCCGATTTCTTTGACACCCATGGCTTCGTAGGCAGGGGAATTAGCGGGCAAACCACCCCCCAAATGCTCCTCCGCTTCAGACAAGATGTTATATCGCTCCATCCGAAATTGGTGGTCATTTTAGCAGGAACCAATGACATTGCAGGGAATACTGGACCTATGACTTTGGAACAAATTCGAGATAATTTCTTATCAATGGTCCAGTTGGCTAAAGCCAATAGCATTACACCCGTAATCTGCTCAGTCTTACCCGCACAAACGTATCCCTGGCGACCTGAAAAGCAACCTGACGTGGCTATTCCTAAACTAAATGGACTGCTTAAAACCCTTTGCGATGCAGAAAAAATCACCTTTGTAGACTACTTTTCCGAAATGGATAATGGTCAAAGTGGTCTCTCCAAAGACCTCGCCGAAGATGGAGTGCATCCTACTGAAAAGGGGTATTTGATTATGGAGTCGCTAATTTTGAAAGCACTTGACCCATTATTGAACAAAAATGAGTAAGTATCTCCTGTTACTATTTCTTCTCCTGTGCGGGTTTTCAAGTTCAGGGCAAATTCCTGACACCATTGAAAACCTCAAAGAGCAGTTGGAAAGTACCTCAAAGAATTCTACCAAGTATGTGGATTTGCTAAATGACCTAGGGTATCAACATTGGGTGCTTGATTCTCAAATTTCAATCATTTACGGCAACCAGTCCTTGACCATCGCTAAGGATTTGAAGTATTCTTTGGGGATTGCCAAAGCCCATAGGATTCTCGGGGTAGCCAACTGGACTTTGGGAAAACCAAAAGAAGCGCTAGAAAACTTGGCTTTATCCCAACAACATTATTCCAACTTGGGAAACCAAGAAGGTGCAACCGACGCCCTAATGAACTCAGGGATGGTTTATGCGGACATTGGCGAGTACGATAAAGCATTGGATATTTTCCATACATCCATAGACCGTTTTTCGCAACTTGACCTTAAAAAAAGAGTGGCCACCACATTTACCAAGATTGGCGCAGTGTATTTGGAACAAAAGGATTACAATAAGGCAAAAAAGCATTTGACGGATGCGCTAAACATCCATCGAGATTTGGATTATGCATACGGTCAAGGGGAGGCGCACAACCGACTCGGACGAATGTATTTGGATACAGATGAAATTGAACTTGCCACCTATCACCTAGGTAGAGCAAAAGCGCTGAGTGAGTCAATCAATGACCAAGATGGGATATTGAGTACGGATATACAGTTTGGCCGACTCTGTCGTTTAAAACAAGATTTCGAAATGTCCGAAAGGGTTTTAAACAACTGTTACGACAAGGCAAAAGCTCGAAATCTCGACAAATACCGCTTAATCATTTTAAGGGAGTTAAAACTTCTCAAAAAAGAGACGGGTCATCTTAATGAAGCATTGGAACTTTACAATCGTTTTATTTTGCTCAAAGACTCGCTATTCAATACGACAAAGTCGAAGCAAATTGCTGCTTTGGAATTTGAAAATGAGCGAGCCCAACAAAACCAGCAAATTGAGTTGTTACAAAAAGATAAGAAGGTTTCAGAACTCACGAATCTCACGCTTTCTGTGGCACTGTTCGCCATAGGTCTTATCGGTTTGTTGATTTTTAGACAACAAAAAAGCAAAAACAATAGAAGTAAAGAGGTTGTGCGGCAACAACAACAATTGCTTGAATCCCAGCAACTCTTAAACCAGCAAAGTCTCGAAAATGCAAAACTCAAAGAACAAGAACTGATCCGCGAATTGGAATTCAAAAACAAGGAGTTGACTTCCTATACCCTGAATTTCGTCCAAAAAAACCAATTATTGGCGGCGCTCAAAAACCAAATAGAAGCACTGGAAAGCGATACAGCTGGTTTTGAACAGCGGAAAACCCAATTATTACGAATACTACGTCAAAATATTAATCTTGAAAAAGATTGGGAAGACTTTAAAAGATTCTTTCAAGAAGTGCACTTGGATTTTTTCCATAATCTGAAAGACAAGCATCCAGAGTTGAATGCCAATGACTTAAAAATAGCATCGTTGGTGCGGCTCAATTTAAATATCAAAGAGTCCGCCACCATTTTGGGAATTTCACCAGAAAGTGCCAAAACAGCGCGATATCGACTTCGTAAAAAAATGGGGCTCGAACACGATACTGTTCTATTGGATTATTTTCTGCAAATGGAGACCTAAAATAGTTTTTCAGCGCTTGTCTTTCTCTTAATATTTCAAGATATTGAAATTCAAATACTTACAGTTTTAAGTCTACCTGCGGTCTACTCCATTTAATTTGATTTAACATTACGGTCTACCTAAAATACCTTGGGTATCACCCGAAGTATACCTTCCTTTTTTCATACTGCTTACAAACTCAAATAGTTTTGGCCAATCAAAATTCGAACAGATAAACTTATCGGAGGGTAAGGTCTAGCGCACTACCCTCCGATTTAACAAAAAGAAAAAAATCATGAAAGAAATTTTATTGCAATTACCATCTCCGTTGGATTTGGTACTCGACCCGATATCCCTTATCGTATTTGGGATGTATGCCGTTTTAATGACCTGGGAAGCCGTATTTCCGGCTAAAAAACTGCCTATGGTAAAGTTTTGGAAAATGAAAGGGCTATTGGCCTTTGTGTTATTCTTTTTCCTGTCATCGTATTTACCCATGTTCTGGGATACATACCTTGCCAAATTCCAACTGATGGATTTAAGTTTTTTAGGCACCTATTGGGGTGCTTTGGTTGGCGTTTTGATTTATGAGCTTGGGGTATACCTATGGCATCGTGTGATGCACAAATACGATTCCCTTTGGAAAATTTTCCACCAAATGCATCACAGCGCGGAAAGAATTGATAGCTATGGTGCCTTCTTTTTCAGTCCAATGATATGGTTGGATTTACTTTTTTGGGAAGTCTTTGCTTGGTTGTGGTAGCTGGGTTTACCGCTGAGGCTACAACACTAATTATTTTGATAACCACCTTCTTCGCTATTTTTCAACATAGCAATATCAAAACACCACGTTGGGTGGGGTACATTATCCAAAGACCTGAAGCACATCAGTTGCATCATGCCAAAGGAATACATGCTTACAACTATTCGGATATTCCCTTGTTTGATATAATATTCGGCACTTTCAAAAATCCAAAAGCCATAGAAAAGGAAACCGGCTTTTATCTTGGGGGTTCAGATAGGATATTGGATATGTTGCTTTTTAGGGATATTAACAAAAGGAAGTAGTTTTTTTATATCATACCACATCCATCCGACGTATTCGAAAGGGACAATGTACTGCATGAATTGTTTTACTTGGTTTAAATAGCATACCTCAATTTTCAAGTACCAAATTTGATTACTTTACCTTTAGTCCTCTATGGTAGAGGATTTGGTAAGCATCATCATGCCCTTTCGAAATACGGCGGAATTCCTTCCCGAATGTTTGGAATCCATCTTACAGCAGTCCTACTCGAACTGGGAACTTATCGCTATAAACGACCGTTCCGAAGACAACAGCCTTGATATTTTGAAAACCTATGCACTTGAAGATTCTCGGATACGAGTATATCAAAACGGAGGACACGGTATTCTTCCTGCCCTTCAAACCGGATACGAAAAGGTTCAAGGTGCTTTCATCACGCGAATGGATTCCGATGATGTTATGGTAACCGACCGATTGCAATGGATGGTTTCTGAATTACAACAGCGCGGAACGGGATACTTGGCTGTGGGCCAGGTCAAGTACTTTTCCCATCGAGGAATAAGCGATGGGTACCGGAAGTATGAGACCTGGTTGAATGAAATGACCGCCAAAGGAACCAATTATCAAGAAATTTATAAGGAATGTGTGGTCCCCTCCCCTTGTTGGATGACCCATCGGTCAGATTTTGAAAAATGCGGGGGGTTCTCGCATAATCGTTATCCCGAGGACTATGATTTAACGTTTCGGTTCTATCAATATGGTTTGAAAGTAATCCCTTGTGACCAGGTATTGCTCCGATGGCGAGATTATGACTCTCGAACATCAAGAACTAGTGAGCACTATGCCCAAAACTATTTTTTGGATATCAAAATGCATTACTTCCTAAAGCTTCATTTCGATAAGCGAAAAA
>JBCBPD010000157.1:0-5658 GCA_039820925.1 Bacteroidota bacterium
AAATGGTAACAAAGGCTTGAAAATATTGTCGCACCCCACAGCATAGGCTGGTGTTCCAGCAGGTGGAAAGAAATCTTCAAAATCAAAAAAGATGCGTTTCTCGGTTTGGGTTACTACTTCAAAATATCCTGTGGCCAGTCGAGATGAATTTCCATTGACCAAAATATTCCCAGCTAAAAATCCAGGTTGCTGTTGACTTAACAAATTTTCTTGTCCTGATAGTTCTCTTAGCGTTTGATAGTATTGAAATGCCTCTTTCGATTGCACGCTCTGTTTTACCAAGACGCTATAACGATGTGCAATGAAGTAATCGTCTTTGGCCAAAAAATGAATGGGTAACTCTGATACTCTGGTTTCTTCAAGGTCAGTTGTTGAAAACAGAATACTGGTTTGGGAAACACTTGTACCATAGCAGAATTGTTCCTCCTGACTTCTAGGTCTTAGGTCGACTTCCGGAGGGTTTTCTGAAACTACGAAGGCTTCTAACGGTCTCCAAAAAGGAGCAATAATTAAATACGTTTCTTCAAACGAATAGCGGAAAAACTTGGATTGACCGGAAGGGTCTAATGCATTTACTACAATTTCAACTCCCTCGATGTTATCATCATTGATGATTCTTCGGGCTACCACTTCTTCCAACTCGGCAGTACCTGAAATTGTCTGCGGGGTAGAGGTGTACACATTTCCATCCGTTGATGCAATGCTTAAAGAATATGAAACGCCTTCGGCGGCAGCAAAAGCATCGTTGGATTCATAAACTCCTGGTTGCGATTCCCGAAAGCTGAAAGTACTCCCATTACTAGCCAGTATCTGTACGGTGGCATTTTGCTCAGGGTTTACCTCTGTGGTGCCTAGGGGACTGGTTCTGGTTAGGTTAATGCGTTGCGTTCCCATAACATCGGTGACGGAACCTTCGATGATCAGCACGTTGTCAAAATCTTCGTTTGTAGGAATCGGAAAAGGGTCTACGCATGCGCTAAAACCTAGGGCTATGAAAACTAACAGGGTTCCATTAAAAGGCTTTGGCCGCAAATGAGTGATATTTATTTTCAATCTATCCAAAAATCAGGTTTTACGTTGCTACCTAGTACAGTGCAATCTCCGCAGATTCGTGGGACCATTTCAAAGGGACGTTCGGGGTCAATAGCGCCAGATTCCAATGTGTTATCGGTTAAGTATTCAGAAGTTTCGTTTTCAATTTCTAGGATAAGCTGCGAGTTCCCAAACTCATCAATAGGCAAGAAGGGTTTCAAAAAAACATCACATCCAACGGCGTAGGCGGGTGTACCTACGGGTTCAAATAAGTCCTCAAAATCGAAAAAGATTCGCTGTTCGCTCTGTGAAACCAATTCAAAGTAACCCGTAGCTTCCCGTGTAGAATTTCCGTTGACCAGAATGTTACCTGCTAAAAAACCGGGTTGTTGTTGGCTTAAAAGATTTTCTTGTCCGGACAACTCTCTTAGGGTTTGATAATAATTAAAGGCTTCTTCTGATTGTACATTTTGTTTTACCAGGATGCTGTAACGATGGGCAACGAAGTAATCATCCTTGGCCAAAAAATGTATTGGAAGTTCTGAGACCACTGAAGCATCTAATCCTAAGGTTGTAAAAAGAGTGCTAGTTTGGGAAACATTGGTGCCATAACAGAATTGTTCCTCTTGTGTTCGTGGCTTGATATCTACCTCAGGAGGATTTTGAGATACTACAAAACCCTCAAATTGATTCCATCTTGGTGCTATAATAAGATAAGTTTCTTCAAATGTGTAGCGGAAAAATTGGGCTTGTCCCGTTTCGTCCAAAGCATTGACCACAATCTCTACACCTTCAATGCCATCATCATTAATTATTCTGCGCGCTACTACTTCGTCTAAGGGTGCCGTTGGCGGTAACGTCTGGGCGGTAGAGGTATACGTATTTCCATCTGCGGAAATGACTTCCAAGGTGTACGTGTTGCCCTCCGTGGCTGCGAAGGTTTCCACCGATTGATATCGACCTGGCGCTACCTCCTGAAAAGCAAACGAGTTTCCGTTCCCTAAACGCACGGTTACGTTAGCAGCTTGCTCCCCCACCACTTCAGCAGTACCCAAAGGAGCTGTTCGTGTTAAAGATATTTCTTGTGTGGATTCAATATTGGTCAGGGTGCCTTCTACAATCAAAACATTGTCAAAATCCTCGTTCACGGGAATGGGAAAAGGGTCCACACATCCCCACAAGAAAATCAGCAAGGACCAGGCAAGAATTGAAATACGTTGTCTGTTTTGATTTTCCATAGGGAACTAAAAACGAATGTTATAGGTTATTGAAGGAATAGGGATGTTGAAAATGGAGCTTTGAAAGGCCTTGACCTCGGCATTCTCGGTTACAAAAAATACGGAGTATGGGTTGTTCCTTCCCAAAACGTTATAGATGGAAAGACTCCAAAAGCTGTGGGCCAATTTGTTTTTTTTGTGATTGCCCTCAAGATTCAGCCCGATGTCCAAACGATAGTAATCTGGAATGCGGAAACTATTTCGTTGGCTATACAGTACCTGCTGTTCACCATTGAAAAAGAAAGTTCCTGTCGGGAAGGTTACGGGTCTTCCGGTTTGATAGGTGAAATTCGTGGAAAAACTCAATCTTTTCGTTATGGCATAATTCGCAACCAGACTCACATCATGGGGTTTATCAAAATTCGCTGGGAAGAATTCTCCATTACTTACGAGCTCTTCAGGAAACTCACTGTCCAGTTTAAAGAAAGCCCTAGAGTAGGTATAACCCAACCATCCCGTAAGCTTACCACGATTTTTACGTATCAACAACTCTCCGCCATATGACTTACCTTCACCCTGAAGGGTTTCTTGCTCGATGGCTTCATTCAAAATGATATCAGCGCCAACTTTAAAATCCAAAATATTGTCTTGAATTTTATAGAATCCTTCAACACTGACCTCATACAGGCCATCATCAAAAAACTTATACACCCCGGCAGAAAATATGGAAGCGCGCTGTGGTTCGATATTGTTATCCGATAATTTCCAGGTGTCGATGGGAGAGACGGTGGTATTGTTGGAAAGGGAATGGATATATTGCGTGGCACTGCTATAACTCGCTTTGATGGACAAATCCCGATTTAAAGAGTACCGCGCTCCAACCCTGAACTCAGGAAAGGCATAGGTTTCAAGAAACTCACCACTTTCAATTTCCTGGGTTTCTACGAGTGAGGTTTCATTTCTAGGAGCATTATCAGCATAAATCCGCTGTTCTCCCGGCCCTATTGCATTGAATATGGAATAGCGCAGTCCGAGTTCCAGCTGAAACTTTTCCGAGAAGGTAATGTTGTCCGCAATAAAAATGGCGGACTCCAATCCCTGTTCCTCATCCACATCGCGACTTTGCACCTGACTTTCCCCTCCAAGTCCGCGGATGCTGCCGGGTTCAAGCCCGTAGAGTTTGGTGGAGACACCATAGGTAAGCGAATGCGTGGTATTGGGTACGTAGTCCATTTTAAACTTGAACTCGGTTTCCCGAATTTTGAAGTTATAGTTGAATGCAGTTTGAGGACGGCCTTCAAAATCGATTTCAAAGAAATAATCACTGTGGGTGAGGGAAACAGCCGCTTGACTCTTTTCAGAAAACTTATGGTCCCATTGCAATGAAGCTAATGTATTGTCATACGAATAAAGCGAGTCTTGCGTAATGCTAAAGGCATCTTGGCTATAGTAGCCTTGAGCTTGGATGGTGTTGTTTTCGTTGATTTTGTGGTGGTATTTGGCCAATACATCAAAGAAGTAAGCACTTCTGCCCTGAAGGTCCTCGTTGTCTAAAGTACCCAAAATCCAATCCGAGTAGGTTCCTCTTCCGGCCAACGTTAATCCGGCTTTCTCTTTGACTATAGGAATATCCAATTTCACATTTCCGGTAACGGGACCTATGGAGGCTTCACCAGAAATTTTTTCGGAATCTGGCACCTTGGTTGTGATTTTAAATACAGATGAAAGCCTACCTCCATACTCCGCGGGGATATTTCCCTTGTAGATATCAATGGTTTCTACCGTGAACGGATTCAGCGCTTGAAAAATCCCAAAAAAGTGGGAAGGATTATAAATGACCGAGTTATCCAGTAGCACCAGGTTTTGGTCTGTTTTACCACCCCGCACGTTGAACCCTGCTGAACCTTCACCAGAAGTGGTGATTCCAGGTAGGGTAGTGGCGATTTTCAATAAATCACGTTCTCCTAGAACAACAGGAATCGTTTTGGATTCTTCGGCGTCAATTGTGTTTTTCCCCGTAGTAGTGGCTTCAATAATCGAACGGCTATCCGCTTCTACCACAACTTCGTCTAACTGTTCCACGCTTTCCGAGAGCATAATCTCCAGACTTCCATCGCCATAAATGATGATGGGTTGTTCCAAGCGTTCTAAACCTAAAGCATCTGCAAACAGCGTGTTTTCGCCATAGGGTAGGGTAAAGGTGTAGTTTCCTGCGGAATCCGTTAGGGCCGTAAGACCTGAAGCTGTACTTAATAAAACACCAGAAACTGGTTTTCCAGATTGTACATTCAAGACGCGCCCGCTTAAAGTAAACTCCGAAGAAGAAGGTCCTGAGCTCTGTTTTCCAATCTGTATGGTACGTTTACGTCTTCGAATATCACTTCGCTGTTCATTGATTACCACGGAAATATTTTCGTCGGAATAATACTCTGGTTCCGTGGCAGTGGTATCAACGGGAGCTGGAAAAAAGCCATCAGGTAGATAATCATGAATCAACCTTCCTCGGGTAAGGTAAATGCGATTCTCGGAATATTTGAAATATTGTAAGTCTGTTTCCTTGAAGAGATCGTTCAAAACGTCAGTTAATTTCGTGTTTTGATAGCTTTTGGTTAAACTGTCTTTCGGAAGCCAACTCTCCAGGTAATAAAACTGCACACCTGATTCTTGTTCTACTTTAGCAAGAATATCTGCAATCGTGTTCTTTTCTGCTTGTAAACTGAGCGTAGGTTCTTCCTGACCAAAAAGACTTGTCGTTAAAAGTACAAGTGTTATGAAGGTTAAAGTATTTTTGGTCATGTTAGCTGTTTTTTTGGTTGATTAAGGCATCCCATTTCTGAAGTGCTTCTATGATTGCGTCATTTCCTTTTTTGTCCTTGCGGGATTCCTTAAAATATTGGTTGAGTTGCTCTTTTGCTTCAGGAAAAATCTTGAAGGCATCTTTTTTTCCTTTAATCGAATAAATTTCGTCTTGCGTTTTAATAAATAAAGACGTGGACTCTACATATTGAATATAAATCTGGTTTCGATTGCGGATGCGTTCTTTAGCTTGTTTTTCGTGTTTTTGAAGGAGTTTGAACTGGTCATTGGTAAGCAATAGTTCAAAGAATGAAGTTTCTTCAGACTTTGGGAGGGAGTGTTTTTCAAATACAACCCCATCAATCGTGAAAGCTTGTAAAAGTTCCGGGGCCATGGTAATGGCCGGAAGGTTGGTTTGCTTTTCAGGAAGTATTTCTAACGTATTTCGTATCAAATCGTAACGACCAGTAATATTGTAATAGGCTTGTTGGTCATAGTGCATGCTTAACGCTTGATACTCCGCGGTTGTATAAAACTTGAAAATTCTGGAGCTTTTAAAGGAACGGTAAACCTTCCTTATCAAAACGTACGTCCCGAAAACCATCCTTTTTAT
>JBCBPD010000158.1:0-5602 GCA_039820925.1 Bacteroidota bacterium
GCAGAAGGAAGTTTTGAAAATGGAAAACCAGTTGGTCAACATAAAAAGGAACCTTATTTCACTTACACCTACGAAGAGGGAAAATTGAGAAAAGTACAGGAAATAGATGGGAAGTTCCTCATCGCCTACAAAGAAGATGGTTCACTTGATAGAGCGGAGCACATATATGTTGTGTTTGGTAAAAAATCAGGGTATTATTCCGGAAAAATTGACAAGGATGAAAAGCCGCATGATGAGGCGGGAGTCATCTACTTAAATGATGAAAAGGCAAAAGTTACCACCAGATTTGAACATGGAAAACTAAAAAATGGCGCCAAAGCTGTTTTTGACTATTTTGATGACAATATACTGGTGACTGCTCACATCAATGAAAAACTAGAGATGCATGGCAGAGTAGAAATCCAGAATAAAACAGACAATGACGGTTACAGCGGATTCGTGCACATGCTCAATGGTCAACCCGATTTTTCCAAAGAAGCACAATTGACCTTCCAAAATTTTTACCTTTCAGATGACCTACGTGGAAAATTTCAAGTAAGTGGAAGAATCAATATGAAAAATTTTGGGGATGGAGATTTTGAGGGAAAGGACTTACAATTTTCATTTGCCAACTATCCTGACACAAGATTCAAAGGTGACTTAGCGATTACAGGTTTTGGCGTCAGACCAACTGGCTGGCACACTGTTACGGAGTACAAAAATGGGGTGGCTCAAGCTTCATTAAAAGGAAGATACTCCCCCAAAGGTCATTTTTTGGAAGGAGATAATTTTTATCAAAAGGAAAAAGCGTGGATTTACGACTCTGGATATTTCACCGACAATCGCAATGGAAAAGAGTATCCATACAAAACCATCGTGAAAGAAAATGGACAACTGATTACATGGATGATGGAGGATCTTTTTTACAAAAATTACACCAACGAAGTATGGGGCTATGGAACTGGTAGCAGTAGAAAAAATAAATGTTATTACTCCAAGCAAAAATCAAAATTTGCCTGCCCCAGGGGGTGGCGATTGCCTAATCTGGATGATGTCAACTACATCAAAAAGCAAAACAAACAAGACAAAAAATGGATAACAGATAACCAAACGTTGATTTCCTTTTTGCGCCTGGACCGCAATGGTTATGTCTGGGAAAAATATCGGGGAACAGAAATGCATCAAGAAGGAGAGGGTATTTTCTTCTGGCTAAATAGTGGGAGTTACATTTCCATTTCTCGTCTAGATCAAGGTTCCTTTACTAGTTTGGACGCCGATGACCGCTTCCATACTTGTAGGTGTGTAAAGGATGGCGCTGTCAAAAAATAGTGGCCCAAGAGATGCGATGTAGAAAAAGCAGCAGTTCTTACAGATTCATAAAAAATGGCTATGCGAATTTTCCATCTCCTGATTTTTGGAATGATACTTTCACACTTTCCAGTTGCTGCGCAACATGCAGAGGAGCTGAAAAACAAACAACAAGTTTTCAGTGATTCGAACATTGTTTGGGCAGCCTATTTCGAGATGGATCTGGTTCCTGACCTTCCCATCGAATACATCAGAAAGAAACACGCTCGATTGCCGAACCTTGCTGAGGGGTACGGGCAACTGAGTGATACCCTAAAATTTCTCCCAAGCACAATTGATACCCCCAACCACCAAATGCTCAATGGGTTCATTTTGGGTCAAACGGAGTCCATCCAATTTTATGAATCGGATGCCACCGATTATGGAAAAAGAAGCCACAAACTAAAAAGCCGATTGCACCATTGGAATTTGGCTTTGGAAAACATCAATCTCGAACCCGAAACTTTTGGCACGTATGAAATGCTGCCCAATGACTACTTCGAGGTGTTTCGATTGAAAGGCATTTTATATTATCAAAAAGATACTCGCAATTTTTATGCAATTCCTGAGGCAGTTGCCATGTTGAAAAATCTGGACGGTGACAGCCAAGCCGTTTGGGATTATGAAATAGTAGCTTGGATGCCTGTAAATGAATTGGCGCAAGGATCACAGCAATCAGCTTGGGACTTAGGACCCACCGTTTGGGCGCAATACATGGAACGTTCGATTCCACTCACCGACCTTTTTGTTTTCAAACAAGACTGGACAAGTGATGAAGTCTTTTTTCATCAAACGAACTTTTTAAGAAAAAATGCGAGCCATCTAAAAGTACTTCATCCGTACCCTCCTCATTTAGAAGAGTACGTTGATGAACGATCAAATGGCAGCGGGGAAGACATCAATTTCTTCCCAAACAATTTCACATACATGACAACCGATGAAGTCGAAGCAATTGCCACCTACAACGAAATGGCGATCAAAGAAGATGAGTATGGCGGTTTTGAAGAAGTCAACTACCCGATCACTTGGTCCGCCTTCAAAGGCATACGCTTCGGAATGAATTGGGCATGGTCTAACAAAACCAAAGAACTGAGTGTGGAGATGGCAACATATCTCCCGTTCGACAACACGACGGAAGATGGCATGGATTTTTTTGTGCCTACTTACTATTATCGTTTGCCTTTTGGAAACATAAATATCAAAAAATGAACAGAAAGGACTTTGTCAAAAAGACCGCTTTGGGAATGGTAGCTACCGCATTTGCACAATGGGATTTGAAAAAAATAAGCTGCAACAACGAGGTAGATAAGTGGTATTATTTCAGAAGTGTTTATGGTGAGAGATACAAAGAGAAAACGTATTACCACTACAACAGCATTCTACTCAGTTTTGATTGGGAAAGACCTATTATTAATGAAGTGATTGTAGCAGATGATCAAAAGGAGTTTCCAGCAGGTTCTTTTACGGTAAGTAGATCAAAGCCTCTATTCAAACAGTTGGAAAAAGGCAAACTGATGTTTCGAAGGCAAGGCACCACCGTATGGGGGTATGATCTAACCAAAAGAAAAAGAGAGCGTTCAAATGACGAAGATTTCATTTTTATGCAATATCGTTGGTTGGATTTAAGTGCGTTGAAAGAAAAGCAAATCATCAAAATCAGTCAAGACAACAAGCGATGGCTGGAAGTTGATTTGGTCGCTCATTTTGATATGAACAATCGAACATTTATCAAAAAAGGCAACCCAAATATGGTCATCCCACCCTATTCGCATCAAAGCAAAGAGTGGATTGCAAAACAAGAGGGACTTGTAAACACTGAACGAGAAAGCACTGCAAGCACTGAACAGGATGACCCCATCGCCTCCAATGAGCCGCCCAAAAAGAAAAGTTTCATCGAGCAACAAAAAGAGAAATTGGGACAACAAGAAGAACAACGAATCCGCAATCGAAAAACAGAATACATCGAATGCAGCGAGATCGTAGATATTAGAAATACCCCCATCAAATATTTGATCAAAGTAGCAGCCAAAGGAAAACTCGCCAAAGGTGATACCATCAGCATTTCTATTAAAAACCAACAACAGTTTAGAAATCAACCAACCAAAGAATTTACGTTCCAATACAGACTCCTACAGGATTTTAAGCGAAAGAAAGCAATCAACATCCGATGCATTAGTCAGCCAAGAAACTACACTAACATGGGAAGAAAGATTGGAATCGAGGCGACTGATTTTTTCAAATTTGATAAAATACTGATTAGAGAAATCAAATATTTCGCCGATGGAATTTGGCGCACTTCAGATGAGGCAAGCCTTTATAGGAATGGAAAACATACCACTTCCATCGGTGGAAAACAAAACATTGGAGGTGGTTGCTATCTCACGACTGCTTGCGTTCAACATCGTGGATTGGCGGATGATTGTAAGGAGCTCACGGTACTTCGTCACTTTCGGAATACATACATGAGACCTACACACGATGGCAAAATGCTCATCCGAAGATATTATGACATCGCCCCCCGGATTGTTACTGCCATTACAAGTCAACCGGACTGTGATGAACGACTGGAATTCATTTATCAAAAATTAATTTTGACTTCCATTGATTTGATAAAAAGAGGAGAAAACGAATTGGCGATGGAGTATTACGCAGCATTTACATTGGCTTTGGAGGACAGTGTTTTGAATTTACAACCTTAGGTCGTCAAGATATGATCCAACAGTTTTGATAAATTTTAAAACCGACGTTTCTCGTACATCGCATCTCATTCACCAGCCCGTTCGAAACAATTTCGTCGATCCTCGAAGGCCGCACTTTTGACGCTGTACTGCAAGCGCCAAAACCACAACGCTCGCTGGGCCCACGAATGGTTTGAGCACATCTTGGGAGAGCTGAGCATCCCCAAAGTCATTTTCCAGCAATTGGTGGACGAAGTAGAAAAGCGGTACGAGGAGCGCCTACAAACGGCCAAAGGCCAGCGGACAAAACTCAAAATGGAGTACAACAAACTGTGCAAAAAATTGGAAGAAGTGGAGGAACGCTATCTGAACAACAAAATCGAAGAGGGGACCTATCGCCGCTGGTATCGAAAGTACGAAAATCAAATGGTGGATGTAGACTACCGAATTCGGGAAGTAGATGGCCTGTTGCAGGGCTCAAAAATCGACCTGCGCACCCATGTTGATTTGTTTGCCGACCTCAACTACACCTGGCAGCAATTGGGCCTCGGCCGCAAAAATGCCTTTGCTTCCCTGGTGTTCAATAACCAACTCTACCTCTGTAAGGGAGTCTATCGAACACCTTGGGAACCACTACTGTTGCTCGATAAAAATCAGAAAATCAAATACTTAGACATCAAAGAAAAAGGGAAATTGACCGAAAATCCTGGTCAATTTCCCCTTCGTACCCGGGACGGGTACTATACCTAGTATTTTTGTATTTTATTATCATTTGTAAAGTGTTGTAAATCAGTGATTTGATTTTTTATAACTAATAATATTTTCTCTTGCTTAACTATTGTTTATTGATATTTTGTGACTATTTTGTTACTTTTAGCGAGTAACAAACACTTTTCAATGAGCGTCAAGCTAAGATGGAAGACTTTGAAGAGCGGAAGAAAGTCCGCTTTCCTGGATATTTACTACCAAGGACAGCGCCATTATGAATTTTTGAAAATCTATACTCAGCGGGGAGATGAGAACAACAAGGAGCATAGAGATTTGGCAGAGAAGATAAGGGCCACCCGGCAGTTGCAAATTGAGCATGAAGAATTTGGGTTCATTCCTGCCTTCAAGAAAGATGTCAACTTTATTCAGTACTTCGAAGCCTACCTGAAGAACTACAAAAAGAAGGATGTGCGCAAAGTCCGCTACTCTCTAAAGAAATTCAAGGAGTACATAGGCGTAGACATTTTGCCATTCAAAAAAGTAAGTCCCAAAGTTTGTGAGGGCTTCAAAGATTATCTGATCAGTCCCCAAAGTGGTTTATCGGGCGAAACTCCTTATGATTACTGGAAGCGATTCAAAGGGGTACTGAAAAAAGCCAAGTTGGAGGGAATCATCAAGACGAATTCAGCGGAAGACATTCAGTTCAAAGGCTATCAGAAGTACAACAACCAATTGCGGAAGCAAGTCTTGACCAAGCAAGAATTACAGGCTTTGGCGCAAACGTATTGTGGGAATGAAATGGTGAAGCGTGCCTTTTTATTTGCTTGTTATACGGGATTGGGAATTGCGGAGATCAGGAAATTGACATGGGGTAGAATCATCAATGGAAA
>JBCBPD010000159.1:0-5537 GCA_039820925.1 Bacteroidota bacterium
GATTACGAAAAGAGTGGTGAATATTATGAGAAAGCTCTAGAGGCTGCAAAAGCTGCAGAAGATGAACGTATGATTGCCTTGGTGCAGTCAGAAATGGGCCTTTTAAAAATAAACTTGAAGGAATTTGATGAAGGCAGAAGATTATCAGAACTCTCACTTGCTCACTTTAAAGCGGTCAATGATAAGGTGATGACCGCCCATGTGCTGGAAAACTTATCGAGAATCGATGTTGAATTGGGGGAATTTGATAAAGCCATAGCAAAGTTGGAAAAGGCTCTTTCCCTTGCAAGTGAGGTCAATTCGCTTTCAAGTGAAGCACATTTCACCTATCAGTTGGCACTGGCCTATTATAAAAAGAAAGATTATCCGAATGCAGAAAAATACTTTTTGGAAGCGAAATCCAAGTTTGATGCTCTGGAGGAAAGTAACATGCAAACCAAGGTCTTGTCAAGGCTAAGTGACTTGTATGCTGCGACCAACGATTACAAAAAAGCATTTGAATACCTCCAGATTGTAAAGACTAGGGATGATAGCCTTCTGACTGCAACGTCGGCCAAAAACATTGCAGAAATGGAGGAGAAATACCAAAACGAACAAAAACAACAACAAATCGAGTTGCTTGGGGCTGAAAATGAAATTGCTTCCCTTAAAATCCAGAAACAAAAAAATCTTCGGAATTATCTGATACTAGGTGCCCTTCTTCTCTTGGTGATTATAGGGGTCGTGTATAACCGCTACCAACTGAAAACACGTGCAAACGCGAAACTAAAAGCCCTGGATACCTTAAAAACAAACTTCTTCACCAATATCTCTCATGAGTTCAGGACGCCACTTACCCTTATTTTAAGTCCGTTACAAGAACTTATGGGGCAAAAAAACGATACGAAAACAGCAAATGCCCTTTCCATTATTCACCGAAATGCCAAAGTACTTACCAACTTGACGAATCAGTTGTTGGACCTTTCAAAATTGGAGGCGGGAAAACTTTCCTTAGCGGTTATCAAGGGTGATTTGAAATCTGTTTTGAAGGTTGTATGCGCTTCTTTTGAATCCCTTGCTGTGGCCCACAATATTGAGTTTGTTAGAGACCTTAGCGATGCTCCCCAGCTAGCCTACTTTGATGAAGATAAAGTACAGAAGGTTTTAAACAACTTGCTTTCCAATGCCTTCAAGTTTACTTCGAAAGAAGGAAAAGTCATGATTAAGGCCTTCCAAGACCAACAAGGCGTATCCATTGCGATTCAAGATACCGGGAATGGGATTTCCCAAGAAGACCAAAAGCTCATTTTTAAGCGTTTTCACCAAAACCAAACCAATACGCCCGATGCCGCTGGCACAGGGGTTGGATTGACCCTATCCAAAGAATTGGCTCTTTTGCATCATGGGGATATTGTTGTGGAAAGCGAAGAGGGTACCGGAACTACATTTACGTTTCATTTTCCAATCAAAAAATCTGCCTACCAACCCAAAGAAATCCAGGAGGACATTGAAGAAAAAGATGTGTCGATTTCAAAACCAGCAGTCGTTACTTTAGATGAGGAGAAGACAGAAATAGCATCCTCTGACAAAATTGTTCTAATTGTTGAGGACAATCCTGACTTGAGTAACCACATGCGTTCCTTGCTCAAAGACGAATTTACGGTGAAGCAATCCGCGAATGGTAAGTTAGGTATTGAAGATGCCTTGGAAATCATACCTGATATTATTGTCTCGGATTTGATGATGCCTGAAGTAGACGGAGTTGAATTGAGCAACACCCTAAAGGCAAATGAGAAAACCAGTCATATCCCCATCATCTTACTAACCGCGAAAGCAGACCGCAACACGAAGCTCGATGGCCTCAAAACCGGCGCGGATGATTTCCTAACCAAACCTTTCGACAATGAAGAGCTGAAGGTTAGAATACAGAACCTCATCGCCCAACGTGAAAAATTGAGGTCTAAATATGAGCAAACCTTACGATTGGCGCCTTCCAAAATAAAGGTCCAATCCCCAGAAGAAACTTTTATCAAAAAAGCGTTGGAAGTAGTAGACACCAATTTATCAAACTCGGAATATACTGTGGAAACCTTTCAAAAAGATATGGGCATGAGCCGTATGCAACTGCACCGAAAGCTCAAGGCCTTGACCAATTTTTCCGCGAGCGAATTCATTCGTGATATAAGACTCCAACGCGCCGCAGACCTACTTTCGCAAAATGGCTTGAATGTTTCCGAAGTAGCCTATAGTTGCGGTTTCAATAGTACCTCATACTTCACCCAATGCTTTAAACAAAAGTTTGGGACAAGTCCTTCCAAACATTCCTCGACCGCTTAACGCCCCCTTATCATCGTGAACCAAACGGACGAAAAAGCCTTGTTTTAAGAGGTTTTTCATGGTTGTTACATATCTGATAGTTTTTGGGAGATAGGTGCAAGCCTTTAGCAGTCTGCTCCTCTAATTTCAGGCAATCAACCAAAACACATCACGATGAAAACAATCATACTGACAGGGATTTTCAGTTTGTTCGCTATTCCACTTTCTGCACAATCGGATAGTCTAACTCTTGAAACATCCCAAATTTCCTTAGAAGAAATCAACAAGGAAATCGCAAGGAACTTCTACCAAGACCTTTGGTTTACCAATAACACCGATAAATATGCGGATTATGTGGCTGAAGAATATGTAGTGCATGATATTGGTGACCGAAAGGGTGTCACCGAACCCGCGATAGAACAAAAAATCATTGCAGATAGATTCTGGGAAGGCGGTTCATGGGACTCAAAAATTGATTATCAGATTGCCGAAGGGGATTTGGTCGCTACCCGATGGACCGCAAATTACCAAGCAGAGTCGTTTATGGCCAAGGTCATGTTTGGGACTAGCAGTATTCCTATCATAAATGTTTTCAGAATCAAGGACGGAAAAATCGTTGAGATTTGGAATCATCGACATGACATTGATACCAATGTCCCCATAGTATTTATCGGTGGTACGGGATTGCTTATCGGGTTGTTGGTAGCTCTTTTCCCTACTATAATGGCTATTCGCTATAGAAAAAAACTTAAAAAACTTACCGCCTAATGCAGCCCACACCATCCAACGAACGTTTTCAAATCCTTGACGTACTTCGCGGGTTTGCCTTGCTCGGGGTCATGATTGCCAACATGGCCTATCATTCAGGGTATTGGTTTCTGTCCCCTGAAAAGCAACAAAGTCTTCCTTTTTATGAAATTGGAGAAGCCATACTTTGGGGCATTCACTTCATAACCGAAGGAAAGTTCTACTCCATATTCTCACTCCTGTTCGGTATCGGTTTCGGGCTTCAAATTCAGCGCGCCATGCAAAAGGGCACTCCCTTTGTGGGAAGATTTTCCAGAAGACTGCTCATTCTACTGGTTTTTGGGTTGTTGCATGCAGTGCTTCTCTTTGTAGGTGATATTCTAGCCACCTATGCCCTACTGGGTTTCATTCTCATCTTATTTCGCAAAAGCAGCGATAAAACCTTGCTGCGTTTGGTCTTCCTTTTTCCGCTGATTCCAGTAATTCAATATGGCATTAAATGGTACGCTGCTCAACAAACAGGAATTCCGGGTGAGCTTTCGGGGAGTGAAATGTTTGAACAAATCGTCTTGACCTATCAGACAGGTTCTTTTATGGACATTTCCATGACTAATTTCTTCGGATATGTTTTTGGACGATTTCCAGACCTGATTTTCACAGGGCGCTTTTTCAAAGTCTTGGCTATGTTCCTGCTGGGCTTCTACGTTGCCAAGAACAGATGGTTTGCAGAAATTCCAAAAAGTAAAGAACAACTCAAGAAAATTATGCTTTGGTGCGCCGTAATAGGCATCCCTTGTAATTTGGTGATGGCCCATATGATGACCACGGATGCCTACTATACCATGGCACCATCTGGTATTATCGAACCCTTGGTATATGCTTTTGGGGTACCTGCTTTGGGCATGTGCTATGCTTGCGCAATTGCCCTCGCTTATCAAAAACCGCAGTATAACCGGATATTGAATCGTCTCGCACCTTTAGGTCGCATGGCGTTGACCAACTATTTGATGCAAAGCCTTATCTGTTGCCTCATTTTCAAAAGCTACGGCTTAGGGCTTTTTGGAAGTATGGGTCCCCTCTTCTTTTCGCTAATTGGTATTGGAATTCTAATCTTTCAGATCATCTTAAGCAATTGGTGGTTGACCCAATATCAATATGGCCCCGCTGAATGGCTGTGGCGCTCCCTCACCTACAGAAAATTACAGCCTTTTAAGCAAACCTCTTTGACTGTTTTGAAATGAAAAATTTATTCGATTTCATCCAACCCGTTAGACTGAGTTGCTTCTGCCAAAAGATATCCAAAAACACAAATGAAGACTTCATGTTTCGATTTCAATTTTTAATGGTTCTTTTCTTCTTCATTACTCCAGCGGGTGCGCAAGAAAATGACCAAAAAACAGGGACAAAAGAACCATACAGCGGTCCTATCATCGACATGCATATTCATGCCTATCGAAAAAGTATGATGTTCGGCATGACCCATCCGCCTACAATTCGGGGTGAAACCTATATAGGGGTGAAAAGTTCAGAAGAACTCAAGAAACAGGTACTCCAGAAGTTCGATGAGCATAACATCGTCAAAGCGATAGTAACCTCTGGTGATTTATGGTACGAAACGCGTCCAGATGTGGTTCTCATTGGTCAATCTCGTTTGGATAGTATTGATGCACAGTTTGAAAGTGGAAAACTTCATGCCATTGCCGAACTATCACCCTTCTATGCGGGAATTAAGGGAGATGACCCGACACAATCCGCCTTTTTTTCTACCGCAGAAAGACTAGGTATTCCTGTGGGATTTCATTTGTTCCCTGGCGGACCGAATTATGGGATTCGAATCATGCCCAGAGCTTTTGGTGCCATGCGAGCCTACAATGCCCATCCCAAACAATTGGAGGATATTCTGGCCAAACACCCGAAGCTCAAACTCTATATCATGCATGGCGCATGGCCGTATATCGAAGAGTTAAAAGCCTTGATGTACATGTATCCCAATCTGTATGTAGACATCGCTGTGGTCAATTGGATTCTCCCCACAGAGGAGTTCAATTTCTATTTGAAATCCCTGATTCTCGCTGGTTTTGAAGACCGAATCATGTACGGTAGTGACCAAATGGTATGGCCTCAATTAATATCTGTTGGTATCGAAACGGTCAACAATGCCAACTTTTTGACCTTGGAACAAAAGGAAAATATATTCTATAACAATGCTGCCCAATTTCTGAATCTCACCGATGAAGAGATTGAGGGGCATAAGCAAAGATTCTAATGGAAAAATATAGAAAACTACACCTATTCATGATTTTCCCCATGGTGGTAATGCAACTGGGCATTGCCATGGATTACTGGGGAGATTTGTTGGACAACGCATGGTCCGTACATGTTCACTATTGGACAGGGACCATTTGGTATCTCTATTTGATTATTCAACCCTATTATGCCTCCCATGGAAAATTAGAAAAGCACCGCACCAACGGTATTATTGGAATGTTTTTGGC
>JBCBPD010000160.1:0-5393 GCA_039820925.1 Bacteroidota bacterium
CCAATCGTCAAAGACCATTGGTCAGGTGGATGATTTGGTAAACAACATCATTTTCGGAATCATACTAGTGGTTACCGTTTTGATGTTCTTTTTGGGCTTCAAGAATGCACTTTTTGTCGGTTTCGCGATTCCGATGTCCATGTTTATGTCCCTGATGATATTGAACACGTTGGGATATACTATGAACACCATGATTCTCTTTGGGTTGATTATGGGACTAGGTATGCTGGTAGACAATGGTATTGTAGTTGTAGAAAATGTATATCGTTTGATGGACGAAGAGGGCATGTCAAGAATACAAGCCGCAAAAAAAGGTATTGGAGAGATTGCTTTCCCCATCATTATTTCAACTTTAACTACCGTAGCTGCCTTCGTACCATTGGGATTATGGCCAGGGGTTATGGGGCAGTTTATGAAATATTTTCCTATCACACTATCCGTAGTTCTAGGGTCTTCCCTATTCGTGGCGATCTTTTTCAACTCGGTATTGGTGTCCCGTTACATGACCACAGAGGATAAGGAAATGCCAATGAAACAAATTATCAAAATCACTTCCATTGTGGGAGCCATAGGCTTGCTGATTATGATTTTTGGAGGGGCTTATCGGGCTTTGGGAAGCCTAATGGTATTAACGGGTATTCTACTTTGGATTTATCGGTTGTTCCTCAGAAGTTGGGCCAACGGTTTTCAAAACAAGATTTTACCCCGTTGGGAACGCTTTTATGAGAGAGTATTACGTTCAGCCCTAACAGGCAGAAAACCGATTTTAATCGCTATCGGAACTTTTGTGCTGTTATTCTTAGCGTTTGCCGGATTTGGAGCCTCCGTGGGCAGTCAGAGAACCAAAGTGGAATTCTTCCCAGACAATACGCCCAACCAGATTATTGTCTATATCGAATATCCAGAGGGTACGGATATCCAAAAGACCAATGAAATCACAAGCGACATTGAGCAAAGGGTCTACACCATTATCAATGAAGAAGCCTATATAAAGGGTAATTTCAACTTCTTGACCGAAAGTGCCGTAAGTCAAGTTGGTGAGGGTGCCGGAAACCCAAATACCGATGGTGGTTCCTCTGCAGAGATGCCACACCGAGGCAAGATTACAGCTACGATGCGTGAATACAAATTCCGTGAAGGTGCCGATAGTAATGTCCTCTTCAAAAAAGTACAAGAAGCGTTAAAAGATGTTTATCCAGGCGTTGCGATATCTGTAGAAAAAGATGCAGTTGCACCTCCTTCAGGATATCCCATCAATATAGAATTGGAAGGAGAAGATTACAGCGAACTGATTCTATACGCTGAAAAAATGCGTAACCATATCAACTCCAAGAATATTCCAGGTATTGATGAACTTAAAATCGACGTAAACAAGTCCAAGCCAGCGATGCTGGTCGAAGTGGACCGTAAAAAAGCTGGGGAACTGGGTGTAGCCACTGGTTTGGTAGGACAGCAGTTACGGAATTCGATTTTTGGAGCCAAAGCGGGCATTTACAAGGAAGATGGTGAGGATTACGACATTTATGTTCGTTTCAACAAAGACAACCGGTACAACACCAGTGCGTTGTTTAACCAAAAAATCACGTTTAGAGACCAATCTTCTGGGCAAATCAAGGAAGTACCTGTTTCTGCGGTGGCTAATAAAACTTATAGTTCAGGATTCAGTGCCATTAAGCACCGTGATACAAAAAGAGTGGTCACGATATATTCTGCCCTAGCCCCAGGATACACGGACGCAGGGGTTATCGTTGGAAAAATCCAAGATGAAATGGCCGCTTTTACCGAATTGCCAGATTCTATTGCCGTGGATTACACCGGACAGCTAGAAGAGCAAAATGACCAAATGGCGTTTTTAATGGGCGCCTTTTTCACCGGATTGGCTTTAATTTTCTTCATTTTGATTTTCCAGTTCAACTCCGTTTCCAAACCCGGTATCATTATGTTGGCGATTTTCTTGAGTCTTATCGGAGTGTTTGGTGGTATTGTCGCCACTGGAGCAGCCTTCGTAATCATGATGACCATGATGGGAATCATCTCATTGGCGGGAATCGTGGTAAACAACGGGGTGGTGCTTTTGGATTATACTCAATTGTTGATTGACCGTAAAAAGGTGGAATTGGATATGGAAGACGACGAGCTTCTGGATATGCCGAACTTCTTGGAAGCGGTAGTGAAAGGTGGAAAAGCAAGATTGCGTCCGGTATTGTTGACTGCAATTACTACTATTTTAGGTCTAATTCCACTTGCCACCGGATTTAATATAAACTTCTTTACCCTGTTTAGCGAGTTCAATCCGAACATTTACTTTGGAGGAGACAACGTGATTTTCTGGGGACCTTTGGCTTGGACTGTGATTTATGGTTTGTTGGTAGCCACCTTCTTAACTTTGATTGTAGTACCCATCCTCTTTAGCTTGGTATACAAACTAAAAGTGCGCGTTCGAAGAAATCGCACTCAAAAAGAGGAAACCAAAAAAGAAGTTTTGGATATTGCTGCCTAATGAAAAGCAATGAATGTTAAAAACAAAAAAGCCCGGCCAGAAGCCGGGCTTTTTTAAACACCCAATTTGACTACAAGTCTACTGAAACTACTTCAGATTTGTTCCATTTCTTGACATTGACAACACGGTTATCCGCATAATCCACCTCCTTTAGGATTTCACCTTCCCAAAAAAACCATTTGCCTGCCTTTTTACCTTCTTCATACTTTCCTGAAGCAATCTTCTTGCCTGCCGCATTGTACATTAACCATTGCCCATGCAATTTACCCTTGAGTAAAAAGCCTTTTTGCGCAACGTTACCATTATCATGAAAATAGGTGGCCTCAACCAATTTGCCTACTTTCTTCAGCGTCGGTTTTGTATCTTGAGAATACATTGTAACCGAAAAAACCATTAAAAAAAGAAATATTGTTTTCATCATATCATTTTGAATTTTCATTGCCATCTACCTATCAACGGTGTAAAGGTAGTAATTATTTTACGTTAAAGTGATATTTACATAACATTTAGTTTACATTAAATTAACTTTAAACGCGTAAGTCATTTATTTTCATATTTTTACGTATGTAAATTCAAAGTGAACTGACTACGCTTTATCCCATGATTTAGACATTTGGTCATATCAGCACCTCCAAATACATTCCTCATTGCAAAGAGGTTGTATTACCTATTGTGCTTCGTTTTTATGCTTTGTGAATATTTAGCGATATCCCGCACAGAATAGGCGTATTACCGTTAAATTTGTCCCTCATATTTTTAAAGCATGTATAGAGATGTTACCTGTGGTGCCCTTCGTACAACAGATATTGGCCGAAACATCACCTTAAGTGGATGGGTTCAGAAAACCAGGGATAAAGGTTTTGTGGTTTGGATTGATTTACGTGACCGGTACGGCATTACCCAACTGGTAATGGATGAAGAACGTTCTACCCCTGCCCTTTTGGAACAAGCAAGACAATTGGGGCGCGAAACAGTACTTCAAATAACAGGTACCGTAGTGGAACGGGCTTCCAAGAATCCCAATTTGCCTACTGGCGATATTGAAGTATTGGTAGAGGGGATTACCGTTTTGAATCCTTCTTTATTACCCCCTTTTACGATTGAAGACGACACAGACGGAGGCGATGACTTGCGCATGAAATACCGTTATCTGGATATTCGAAGAAATCCAGTGAAAAACAATCTCATCTTCCGTCATAGAGTAAGCATGGAAGTTCGCAAGTATTTATCCGAACAGGACTTTATAGAGGTAGAAACCCCATACCTCATCAAATCAACACCTGAAGGTGCACGAGACTTTTTGGTGCCTAGTAGAATGAACCAAGGACAGTTTTATGCCCTTCCCCAATCCCCGCAAACCTTTAAACAATTGTTGATGGTGGGCGGAATGGATAAATACTTCCAAATCGTGAAGTGTTTTCGTGATGAAGACCTAAGGGCCGACAGACAACCTGAGTTCACACAAATTGACTGTGAGATGGCTTTTGTGGAGCAAGAGGACATTTTGAACACCTTCGAAGGACTTACACGACATCTTTTAAAGGAAATCCACCATATTGAACTGGATGCATTTCCGAGAATGACCTATGACGAAGCCATGGCTAAATACGGCAATGACAAACCGGATATTCGTTTTGGGATGGAATTCGGTGAGTTGAACACGGTGGCACAACACAAGGACTTCAACGTTTTCAATAGTGCTGAACTAGTAGTGGGTATCGCCATACCGGGTGCAGCTGCATTCACCCGAAAAGAAATTGATAAACTCATTGATTGGGTAAAACGCCCTCAGGTGGGTGCCAAAGGAATGGTGTATGTCAAGTATAACGAAGACGGTAGTTTCAAATCTTCGGTAGACAAGTTTTACGACGCGCAGGATTTTGAACAGTGGGCCGAGCGCACCCAAGCAAAACCTGGGGATTTGATTTGTGTATTATCCGGAACGGCTAAGGCCACCCGCGCACAACTTAGTGCCTTACGTATGGAAATGGCAGAACGTCTTGGTTTGCGCAAAGCGGATGAATTCGCTCCTTTATGGGTTGTTGATTTTCCATTATTGGAATTGGATGAAGAAACAGGCAATTACCACGCCATGCACCATCCCTTCACCTCCCCCAAACCCGGTCAAATGGAATTATTGGATTCAAACCCAGGAGCCGTAAAAGCCAATGCCTACGATTTGGTATTGAACGGAAACGAAATTGGAGGGGGCTCCATTCGTATTCATGACAAAGAGATGCAAGCTACGATGTTTAAGCATCTTGGTTTTACCCCTGAAGAAGCCAAAGCACAATTTGGGTTCCTTATGGATGCCTTCCAATATGGTGCGCCACCCCATGGTGGCATCGCCTTTGGGTTGGACCGTTTGGTGGCCATTCTAGGCGGACAAGAAACCATTCGTGACTTTATCGCCTTCCCAAAAAACAATAGTGGTCGCGATGTCATGATTGATGCGCCTGCGGATATTGATTCCGCCCAGTTGGACGAATTGGGGATAGCTTTAAACCTCGACTAAGCATGCGTTTGCCTGAAACTTTTATTGGTTTCTTTGTTTTTGGCATTTTACTCTTTGCATCATGTCAAAGTGCTGGGGATAAGAAGCCAAAGCCATTGGAGTTTTCGGAGTATACTCATAATGTCGAGTATATTGATTCCACAAAAGCGCGTTTGACTAAGGGATTCAAGGTTTGCAACGAAAACTACATTGCTCAATATTACAATCCAGAAAAGGCGACCTACAGCAAAACCAAAAAAGGGTTGCGAGACTTTATCCTTTCCAACTATGAAAATCGTGGATATACGGATTCTGGTTATTTGAACATTCGTTTTGTTATCAACTGCGAAGGTGTGGCGGGTCGTTATATCATCCATGAAAACAATTTGGATTTGGAAC
>JBCBPD010000161.1:0-5341 GCA_039820925.1 Bacteroidota bacterium
CAAGCAGAAGACCAGCAACCATAATCACATGTGCAAGAAAGGCCCAGATGATACCTGTAACAAGGTATATTTTATATCTCGACACATGATGACGTGCCTGTTTCATTGTCCAAAAGTATAAGGGAATAAAAAGTACGATAGACGTAAGTAATCCAGGGTTATATTGATATTTTGCAATACCGGATGCCAAGTGGACCAGGCCGTTAATTAACATAATACCAGCCATTGCAAAGAAAGGAAACAAGTGTTTTGGACTACGCAAAACCGCTAAAAGCCCAACCAACCAGACCAGACTTGTATTTATGGCATATATCGATTTCTTGGTTAAGGGGACAATAGCGCTTTGTGGTTGCCCTAAAATTTCCAAAATAAAACTGTTGTTAAAGCTGTAAAATGCATAGTGATTCCCAAAAAGGTCTACCCAATGCTCTTCAAATTGATGGATAATGTAGCTAAACAATAAAAGTATAGCCATGAATCTAAAATCCTTAACCAATGCACTCGACTTATCAATATCCAAGAAGGAAAATAATCCTATCAATAAAAATGGGATGGCAAATGTGCCAATTTTCATCCAGTGTTGAACTAGAAATTCAGTTTGACCCAAAGGTGCCCAAAGCATAAAAAAAAGTAATAAAATGCTTGCTAGTAATGGTTTTGTGAATTTCATGTCTTTTTTTTAATACGCTATAAGTTCACCGTTTAAATTTATTGGACACTCAAGGAAGGACAAACAAAAATCTTCGAAGACAGTCCGGTTATGGGCAGAATCAGCCCATTTCCATTTCAAAAAACTACACTAGAAGCGAGTATATTTTTACTTCCTTACTTTTTCCTTTCAACAATACATTACCCAAGTACTTTGATCTTAATAAATCTTGGATGTTTAAATCATTTATCAATTTTTCTGATAACAGTAGGGGAACGTTGTAGTTGTTGCATTGTTTTTGAATTCGAGCGGATGTATTGATAACATCCCCATGATAGGCCAATTGTTTCTTTACAAACCCAACCTCTGCTATCATAAGCGAACCACCATGTATACCTGCTTTAAACTGCGGACAAATGCCATAGTTATCTAGATAGTAACGATTCCTTGATAATAGCTGTTGTTGGAAATTAAAAAACAGGCCAATACAATTATTGTTGGTTATCCCCTTAAGATATGGCCAGGTCAGCACTACTTCGTCACCGACATATTGGTATATTTCAGCCTCGTATTTTAGCACCAACTTATTGAGATCGTGAAAACAATCTTGGATGAACTGACTATATCGGAAATGTCCTAATTGTTCGGCTATCGTGGTAGAATCCTTCAAATCCAAGAACATGAAGATGCGGTCTTCTTCCTTTGGTGTTCTGTACTTCCCTAATAGCATTTTAAAGAAGACAGCCTTACCAAATCGTTCGGCGGCTATTTTCATTAAAAAAAAGACAAAAAAGGAGCAAAAAAATATATATAGCATAATGGATTCAATCCGTTCATTGCTTAACCAAGACAACCAGCCTTCTTTGGTTCCATTTGATTGTGTAATGATTAAGGATAGTCTCAATAGCCCCAACGTAATAAGTAAATCCAGCATTATCTTTATAAACAACTGTAATCGCCAACCAAGGGATTTGGATACACTTTTTTCAAAGAAATACTCTATTGATGCATATACCATACCCAGCACAGCACCTAAAACAGTAAGGGTAGCCATATTGGTCAATATCAAGGCCCTGATATTGCAACTTAGCTCAATATCGGGTGCTCGATTAATTCCTAGATATCTAAAAACTGCAAAGAAGCCCAAACTTAATCCCCAAAAGAAGGCAGATATGGATACCTGTCTTAAATACGCTTTCGTGTTTATAGGTATTTTCATATCATAGAGTTTTAGAATTGAAATTGATTAAACAAATAGTTTCACCGTGGTGATTTTAAGCAGTTCTTTTTGTTCCATGCTACGGTCTCAATAGACCTTATCTTCAAAACCCATAGCTCCAGTAAGCTCTCCAGCGCTTTTCCAAGGTAATTTCATACTAGCTCGCAGTTCGCTAACTCTTTACCTTCGCCGGCAGTTCCTAGACCTCCTTTTTTGCAGCGATGTAGTTGTCAATACTCCATGCCCCACCTCCGGCAAAAAAGATATAGAAATACACAAAGCAGTACAATGCTGCCAGTTCCCCACCGTTGACAATGGGCAAAAAGGATTTGCTAATGAAAACCATACAGTAGGCCACTGCCATCATACCGCTGAGCACAAATGCGGTCCAACGCGTAAAAAGTCCAACAAACAAAAGTATCCCACCAAAAAACTCCAAAATTCCAGCCATTAGAAGAAGGTTTGAAAGTTCCCCGTGCAGATTTTCAGCAGGTGGATATCCAAATAGCTTTTGTGTACCGTGCCAAAATATGAGAAACCCTACTATGATTCTCAATAGGGCCAAGACCCTTGAATGCCAAGTGTTCCAAAATGTATTCATTTCTTTGGTTCTTTAATGATAATCAAAGCTCAAGTACCAGATCAAAGGCAAAAATGTGTAGGTCCGTAAAACGGGGCCCTTCTCCGAAAAAAGACCCATATGTTATCTCCGCTCTAAGTAGACCTGGAATGATTTGCCTGTAAAGGACCACATCTATTTCTTGCCCAAGAAAATCACTTTCTTCTTCCGAAAAATAGGCGTGGTACCCCAACCACCCCCCAATGCCCCAGAAAAGATTGTCGCACTCTGCGGAGAAGTAGGGGTTGTGAAGTCCATCCTCTGGCGGGTCAATGAACACATCGGATATGCGATGCAGACGCTGTCCCGTAGAGAGCGGGAACTGGTACGACGCCATCCCGTTATCTGAAGAGGCCAGTTCATAACCAATATTGAAAATACCAATGCTTGGAAAGGAGACCCCTATTTCCGCATTTAACAAAAAGGCCGTGTAATCGGTTGGGTTGGCACCATAATCACTTTGGTAAGCAAATGCAGTTTTGTAGTTCAAGGCCAATTTGTCTTTTGGTAACGCCCCTCTGTCAATAGTGATTCCATAGGTCTGGTTGGATACGGAAGGTGCATCGTCTTGAAAGTCAAGTAGATGTGTAAACAGTCCGAACCGTACTTTTTTGTTCTTGTAATAGCGCAACATGAAGACGTGTGAATCACTTCGCCAATCCACTTCCTCTGCGAGCAAACGATTGATTTGGTACATGTAGGCATATTCAAATGCCAAGCCCTTTTGGTCATTTTGAATCCTACCGTACAGCGCGTCGAAGGTTTGATCGTCCTGTCTTGCAGAAACCCTGCCTATAAAACGTTCGTCCTCAACAATGGCTGCTTGCCTTCCCACTTTGACCTCCAGTTCCGTCTTGTCATTGAACGCGTCTTTATATGAGATATACATTTGGTTCAATTCCAATGTTTCCGGATCGGTAACATTCGTTAGGTCCGTTAGACCGTTCAAACCGTCGAAATAGTCATCGGGCGTAAGCGCTACCACACTTTCCCCTTCAATGTATATCTGAAAACCCTTGTAGGCCTTGGTAAGATAGCCGAAGTTTGTACCAAAGGTGTATGCTTGAGAGGCGCTGGCTGCGTCATCATTCGCGTGCCAGAACCTTAGTTTTCCGTTAAACACAAACTCACCAGAGCTAATGGCATTTGCTAAACCGTCCTTTTGGTCCTTTTCCTGACCACATATGGGGGTGCTGATCATTACAATTACAGCCAGCACCCAAGGTGTTATCACCAGTTGGCGGCGACAACTTGTTTTTATAGATGTCATTTTTGAATAGATTTTTAGTCTACGATAAGTTTTGGTGGGCGTTTTCCCTCAATGAAATCGCGTATTGCGATACTCACTTCTTCCGCAGCTTCGGTTGCAGAAAAGTGATTTGCCTCTACAAACTTTACGTAGCCATCCTTGACAAAGTCGGGGGATCTAGCATATTCTTCCTCCCTCTGGGCAGGGTCCTCTGTGGCTTGTAGGAAGAGTATGGGCATGGTCATATATTGAATTAAATTTTTCTTTCGATAGTCAAGCTCGATATCAAAACTGGTATCATAGGTCTGAGCTACTGCCTCAGCAATACCTTCAGTACCAAATTCTTTATAAAGCCTATCCATATGATCAGGAGAAAATTGCATGGATACCCATGCTGAGTTATAGGTAGCGGTAATCATAGTCCCATCCCTATAATTCTTTGGATCGGCTAAATTTTCATGAGACGGCCTAGGGAGGCCATGAGGTTCATTGAACGATTGTTGCATCCTGATCCAATTGGTAACTCTTTTATTGGCCCCTGGAACTTCCATCATATTGTCCGCTATGCAACTACCGCGATCATGGGATACCAAATCGAATTTATCAACACCCATTTTGTCCATAAGTTTTACGAGACTTTTGGCAACTCCTTGATGGGTCAAATCTTGCTTTAGGCTTTTGTCCGATTGACCGTATCCCAATTGATCCACGGAAATCACATAATAGTCCTTCGCCAAATCGACCATTTGGTCGTGAAAACCCCACCATGATTCTGGGAATCCATGGACCATTAAGATGGGTGACTTCTGGGGATAACCAGCAGTTACAAAATGCCATACGGAACCTTCTACCTCTACAAACCAATGGATACCAAAGACGTTTTCCCCAAGAAATTCCAGCTCTCCGTGCTTATTAAAAGATCCTTTCGGAGGTTGTGCCGCTGGGTAGCGGTTCATATCCTTGGTGAATTTTGCCAGTTCATAAGGCTCATAGCTTATGGGTACCCCAGTGCCTACATTTGAAAGCTCATCAGGCATTGTTGCCAGAAGGTCTCCTTGATCTTGTTCCTGCGCGATAATGGAAGAACTCAATACTGCGCACAATGAAAAAAATATAACTACTTTTTCCACTGAATGATGTAATCTGTTTGTTTTTTTCATTTTGATATAGGTTTAACGTTGTTTATAGTGTTAAAGCTATTTTCAAAATTTCTTGCACAAAGCAAACTAATTTAAGAAGTAATTTTTTTTGATTTTTTTAACAAATTCCTTGTAAATAACTGAATTTCAAATGTTTGTTATTTGACCTGCTTAGGACCGAAAAGGATGGAAAATTGGATTGATGAAAAACGTAGTAGAGCTAAAATGAGTTGGAATTAGACAAAAATCAATTTTATTATACCTTATTTTCAATTTACCGCGAATTTCTATGATTTAGCTTTTTACTCAGCCATTGAGGCGTAACTCCTAAGAAATCAGCGATTTTTTTCCAGGATACCTCATTAATGATTTCTGGATACTGGGAATAAAGAAAATCCAGTTTCGAATCGATACCCATGGCTTTTATGGAAATGAACATTTTATCTTCCAAAAGGTTTTCCATTAG
>JBCBPD010000162.1:0-5172 GCA_039820925.1 Bacteroidota bacterium
GGTTTTGCTCTTGGTACAGCATTTCCTCGAAGTCAAAGTTTCCATCTTCAAGCGACCATTTTTCAATGATGCTTGCTGGGATTTTTAAATCTAGTTCGTATGATTTATCATCCTCAAAATTGGAAACCACCAATACCTTTTCGTTGGGCGACCAACGCACATACGATAGAATTCTATGGTCGTATCCTGGAGTATGTTCCTTGTTGTAAAAATGGATTTCTTCATACTCCCCCATCAAGGCTTCACTTGTTATGGTGAAATTGAGCAACCGTTTATAGAAGTCTCTTAGTTGCCTTTCTTCATCTGATAGTTGTCCCCCATCAAACTGTTTGTTGTTGACCCAACGCTGGTGATGGGGTACTCCGATGTAATCAAATATTGATGTTCGGGAAGGTTTGCCAAAACCAGCATCTTCAGCACCGGGTTCGCCAACTTCCTGTCCGAAATAGAGCATGGTAGGAGAAGTGCTCAAGGTCGCAGAGACTACCATGGCAGGTTTGGCCAACTCTGCATTTCCTGCAAACTCAGGACTGGCAATACGTTGTTCATCGTGATTTTCCAAAAAGTGGAGCATATGATGCTCAATATCTTGCATGCCTTTCTGAACCACTGGAATATGGTCCGTCCAGCCGTATCCTTTGATGATGTGCTTCAAACTGTCGTACAATTCTACCTTGTCATAGAGGTAATCCATTTTTCCTTTGTGGATGTAAGCGCGATACAAATCCGGATTATACACCTCTGCAAGTAATACAGCGTCTGAGTTTTTAGCTTTAATACTGGAATTCATGTAGCTCCAAAACTCGACCGGAACCATTTCGGCCATATCAAATCGAAAACCGTCTACGCCCATGTCTAACCAATACAGGGCAATATCCTTGAACTTGTTCCAAGAATCCGGAATCTTTTTATCCTTCCAAAAGGCTAAATGGGCTTCATGGTCCTTTTTGGAGTAATCTTCTGGGAGTACTGCAAAATCCAACTCACCATTCGGACGTACCCCGTAGTTGATTTTAACGGTTTCGTACCAATCATTGAAATGTGGTTGTGCCAATCTAGAACCGTTTCCGGTCCATTTGGCTGGAACCTCCTCAAAGGCGCCGTCGGAAGAATTCCTTTTTTCACCACCAAGGGGTTGGTATCCATTTTCCCAGTTCGGGACCTTAAAGGCTTCTCCAGGTAGATAGTAAAAATTGTTGTTCACATGGTAGGCAAGAGAAGTGTCATCTTGAGCCCCAAAATCCAAAACACTCTCAGGGTTGGTTCTTCCTTCGTAATTACGTGCCACATGATTGGGTACTATGTCAATCATTAACTTTAACCCAGCTGCATGCGTTCGCGCAATCAGCGCTTTAAACTCTTCCAAACGCTTGGCAGGGTCCAAAGCTAAATCAGGGGTGACATTATAGTAGTCTTTCACCGCATAAGGTGAACCTGCCCTTCCCTTAACCACATCAGGGTCATCATTGGAGATTCCATAATCCGTATAATCATTTACCAAAGCATGATGCGGCACCCCAGTATACCAAATATGGGTGACCCCCAAAGCCTTGATTTCTGACAGCGCCTTATCCGTAAAATCTGCAAACTTTCCAACGCCATTCTCTTCCAAAGTACCCCATGGTTTGTTCAAAGTATCCGTATTGCCGAACAGGCGGGTAAACACCTGATAGATTACTATTTTTCGCTCAGTAATTTTTGGTGCGTCCATAGTCTTTTTTTCAGTTTGACAGGCCATCAATATACCTACGGCCAAAAGGGTTGAGAAGAGATACTTCCTTTTCATGCCACACTCACTTCGTTTGGCGTTAGGATCAAAGACTGTCCGTTTACCAAAATTTCGAGTGGGGCATCTCCTGAAAGTTCAAAGCTGGTCTCCGAAGCTGACACCTTAATCGTGACCACTTGGTTTCTGAAGTTCATTTTAAAGGAATAGCCTTCCCACTGTTTTGGGATTTGTGGTGCAAAACTGAGTTTGCCCTCCACGATTCTGGTTCCTCCAAAGCCTTCAACGATGCTCATCCAAGTACCTGCCATGGAGGTAATGTGCAATCCTTCTTCCACTTCCTTATTATAGTCATCCAAATCTAAGCGGGAGGTTCGCAAATAAAATGTATAGGCTTGCTCCATACGTTTCAGCTTTGCGGCTTGAATGCTATGTACACAAGGAGACAAGGATGACTCATGAACGGTAAAGGGTTCATAAAAGTCGAAGTGTTTTTCAAGCTCTTCTTGGGTGAAGTGGTCTTCAAAGAAGTAAAACCCTTGTAGCACATCCGCTTGCTTGATGTAGGGAGACCTTAAAATCCTATCCCAACTCCATTTCTGGTTGATGGGGCGCTGCGAAGGATTTAGATCCGCGACCCGTATCATTTCTTTATCTAAAAATCCGTCTTGCTGCAGGTAGACGCCATGCTCTTCCGAATACGGGAAATAAATATGCTTGACCATCTCGCCCCATTCTTCAAGTTCTTCGGCAGAAATCCCTGTTTTCGCTGCAATTCTTTCGTAGTCTTCAGGATAATCTTGTGCTACCGTTTCACTGCACGATTTCGCATATTCGATACACCATTTTGCGATATAGTTGGTGTACCAGTTGTTGTTGACGTTGTTTTCGTACTCGTTGGGTCCGGTAACACCCAACATGACGTATTGCTTTTTGTTTTCGGAATAGTTGAATCGCTGCCTCCAAAATCTCGCGATACCAATCAATACTTCCAATCCCATTTTGGGGATGTAGCTAAAATCACCTGTATACCTATTATAATGATATATCGCAAAAGCGATAGCCCCGTTTCGATGGATTTCCTCAAAAGTAATTTCCCATTCATTGTGGCATTCTTCACCGTTCATGGTCACCATAGGGTATAATGCAGCTCCATTGGTAAAGCCCAATTTGGTAGCATTCTCCATGGCCTTGCCCAAATGCTTGTAGCGATATTCTAATAAACTCCAGGCGACATTCTCTCCTTTAGTTGCCATATAAAAAGGCAAGCAATAGGCTTCGGTATCCCAATAGGTACTTCCTCCATACTTTTCACCAGTAAATCCTTTTGGGCCGATGTTAAGTCGAGAATCTTTACCAAGGTAGGTTTGGTTGAGTTGGAAGATATTGAAACGAATTCCTTGTTGTGCTTTAACATCACCATCAATGGTTATGTCGCTCATCTCCCAAATCTTGGCCCAAGCTTCTTTCTGTTGCTCAAGTAATCCTGCAAAACCAAGTTCGGTGGCTTTTGTCAAAGCAGCTTTGGCTGCTTGAGTCAACTCTGAAGCTTGGTGATTTCTTGAAACGGTATACCCCCCAAACTTATTTAGGGTTAGGGTTTTTCCTTTAGCGACCTGCTGGTTATAAGTAAGACTAACCCGCATATCTTCCGATTTGGGCTCTGGAACTAGGTCTACAAGTTCATCATCTAGAAGGATGATACTCTCCATAAAGGTGCACACCCCAAAATTAGTTTTCAGCGTATGCGATTCAATAAAGCTTTGTTTTCCTTCAACCGCTACTTTGGTGGTTTCCCAAAACTTATCATCCCAATTACTATCCTCATTGGTGATACCGCTATCCAAATAAGGAGCGAAAACTACTACCGCATCCTTATTAATAGGAGTAACTTGGTATGCTATAGCCCCAACTTCGTCTAAGCTAAGACTTAAAAAACGTGTTGCTTTTATCTTTACTTCAGTTCCGTCATTAAGTGTTGCAACAAAACTTCTTCGGTACCAGCCTTCCTTCATATTGAGTTCGCGCTTGAAGTCTTTGACCGAGGAGCAAGTATTCAAATCCAAGGGTTGGTCATTGACCCTAACATCAATTCCAATCCAATTTGGGGCGTTAAGCACTTTGGCGAAGTATTCGGGATAGCCGTTCTTCCACCATCCTACTCTGGTTCTATCCGGATAATACACTCCGGCGATGTAACTTCCTTGAAAGGTTTCGCCTGAGTAACTCTCTTCAAAGTTGGCGCGTTGCCCCATAGCACCGTTTCCGATGCTAAAAAGACTTTCGGAAGATTTAATCCGTTCTGCATCAAATCCTTCCTCAATAATAGACCAAGGGTCTGCTTTGATATAATCTTGGTTCATTTTATATGTTGTAAATACGTTTGTCTTGTGGTTGTGACAAACTTAGTTAATTGTAGAGTCTCGAAGTACCAGGGTAGGCTCTAAAATTTTGGTTTGAAAAATTTCTTCGTCGCTTTCATCTTCTACCTTATCGATAAGCATTTTGGCCGAAATCTCGCCCATTCTTTCACCATGTTGTGCAACTACAGTTAAGCTAGGGTTTGCATATTTGGCAAGCATGCCATCTGTAAATCCGATAATGGAAATATCTTCCGGCACTTTGAAGCCCTTTTCCATGGCAATCCGAATGCTGAAGACTGCGAAGATTTCATTTACGCAAAGAATGGCATCCATTTCCGTATTGTTGAAAAACCTACGGATGGCATCTTCGTCCATTTCCATTGAAGGTAATTTCAAAATCAATTCCTCTTTCACAGGAACACCTGAGTCCTGAAGTGCTTTGGTATAACCATCGGTTCGGGATTTCGCTACACTTAAATAGTCGTCAGTAGTGATAAGGGCTACCCGCTTACGTCCTTGTTGCAGCAGTTTTTGGGTAGCCGTGTAGGCCCCAAGCTGGTCGTCAATGACCACCTTGTCGCAGTCTACCTCATTCGTGATTCTATCAAATAGGACTACAGGGATGCCTTGTTGGGTTACTTCCTTCAAGTGATTGTAATCCTTTTTGGCTTGTGTCTCGGATGAGAGGGACATTATAAATCCGTCGATACTACCATTCGCCAGCATTTCCATATTAATGACTTCCTTATCGAAAGACTCCTCGGAGAGACAAACGATTACATTGTACCCTTTTGCATTTGCATACTTTTCAATCCCTCGCACTACCGTATTAAAGAAATAATGGACAATATCGGGAATAACAACGCCAATGTTCTTGGTACGCTTGTTTTTGAGACTAATCGCAATGTTGTTTGGCTTGTAGTTGTAGAGTCTTGCAAAGGCTTGAACCTTTTCTTTGGTATCCCGGCTAATCTCCTCACTGTTTTTTAGCGCTTTGGAAACCGTAGAAACTGAAACCTCAAGCTCACGGGCAATGTCCTTTAAAGTGATTTTTGATTTTAACAACGTCTCAGGTTAATTTAA
>JBCBPD010000163.1:0-5072 GCA_039820925.1 Bacteroidota bacterium
ATGGCCAAAGGGTTCGTTCCCCCTTCTGGAATGATAAGGGTATTTTCATACTTGGAATGCAACGTCGCCATAAAATCCTGTTGATTTTTTTGACGATACACCTCTCGGGATACAAAATTGAATTGCATACCATATTGCGAGGCTCTTTTTAAAGTTGGATTTGAAGCCCATTGATTCTGCAGTTCTTCACCTCGAATAACCCCTATGGTTTCGAATCCCTGTTCATAACCAGCACAGGCTACCGCCAAAATATGATTGGAATAAGCGCCTCCAAACGTTAAGAGCTTTGAATAATTTTCTTGCTTGGCTTGTTGTAGGATGTATTTGAGCTTGCGAAATTTATTCCCTGAAATCACGGGATGCAACAAATCTTCTCGTTTCAGGTATAATTCAACTTCAAAGGAATCCAATTCAGGAATTTGAACGCGCTGATTCTCTGAAGACCGCATCAAAACCTAGCGTACCAAATAGTCTAGAAAGCTGAAGGGCCTTCGCTCAGCTAAATACTTGGGGTTTTTCTCGTTGGCATAAGCCTCACGTTCAAAACTGATGTTTTGGTAAGCACGGTAGCTATCCAAGTACAGAAGGGTCCGTAAAAGCCATTCCAAAATATAGAAAAGATAAAAGGGAAGAATGAGCAGTTCGCTCTGCTGTCTTAGATGGATTTTTTCGTGATTTATCAATACTTCGTCCTTTTTTAAGGCATCATCCTTTAAGATGATAAAAGGCCAAAGAGATAATCCGACGTAATTGCGATAGAACAAATGTTTGAAAATCAAAATCACAAGAATCCGTACTAATCTTCTGTCAAAGATAACTGCAAAATCTTCAGTTCAGTATGTTGGCCGCTTTAATTCAATTAACAATTTCGGTGAAAAACGGTTTTCCTAAGATGAATGGCAAAACTTGGAAGACTTACCTTTGTATCGCGTAACTTTAAAAGAAGAAGGAATAATGCGCAAATACATTCCTTTGGAAGAAGGAGATTACTACCTCTCTGAGGAAGGGTACAAAGTCTTTACCGAACAATATCATTTAAAAAGAGGATATTGCTGTGAAAGTGGTTGCAGGCACTGCCCTTATGGTTATGATAAAAAAACCAATCAACAGGGCTAAACAGAGGGGTTTCGGCATAATTATTGATGCTTAAATTCAAAGGTTTAGGTATAAACTCAAAAAAGATTACTATGAAGAACATCAAACTATTTTCCCTGGCGATTTTGGCCCTCGGCCTATTGGACTCCTGCTCTTCCGTACGTGTTGTTTCGGACTATGACCAAAAAGTAGATTTTCAAACCTATGATACTTTCGCGTTCTATAAAACGGGAATTGATCGTGCACAAATTTCAGATTTGGACAAAAAACGAATTTTGCGCGCCATCGATGCTGAAATGAGCGCTCGCGGTTTTACCAAATCGCAAGAACCTGACCTTTTAGTAAGCATTTTCACCAAAGAAAGAGAAGAAGTTGACGTCTTCAACAACAACTGGGGTTGGGGTTGGGGCTGGGGAGGCTTCTACAATCCTTGGATTTGGGGTCCCGGATGGGGCTGGGGAGGCGGCAACATGGTCAGCACCCGTACCGAAGGCTCTTTATATATTGACCTTATTGACGCCAAGAGCAAAGAATTGGTATGGCAAGGTCGTGGCGTCGGTACTCTAAACAACATCAAAAACATTGAAAAGAAAGAAAAAAGGATACGAGAGTTCGTTTCTGAAATTCTTGAGGAATATCCTCCGGCGAACCGAGTAGCCGCAAACTAATACTATAAAAACCGCTCTTGAAGCGGTTTTTTTCTGTCCAAGGTTTCCACTTGGGGATTTCGTAAATTTATAGGCATTAAAGCAGTACTGATGGCATACGAGTCAAATCCAATTTTAGATAAACTTCCAGAGCATTTAAAGCAGTTCATCAAACCGCAGGATTACGAGGCTTACACAGCCATTAACCAAGCGGTTTGGCGCTACGTCATGCGAAAAAATGTGGCCTATTTGGGCAAGGTGGCCCACGCCTCCTATGTGGATGGTTTGAACAAAACAGGGATTTCCATCGAGCATATTCCAAATATGTATGGCATGAACCGCATCTTGAAAGAAATCGGATGGGCTGCTGTAGCCGTCGACGGTTTTATTCCACCTTCTGCTTTTATGGAATTTCAGGCCTACAATGTACTGGTCATTGCTTCGGATATCCGACAATTGGAAAACATCGAATATACCCCGGCGCCTGACATAATCCACGAAGGCGCGGGACATGCCCCTATCATCGCCAATCCTGAGTATGCCGAATACCTTAGGCGTTTTGGGGAGATTGGAAGCAAAGCCATATCCAGCGCAAAAGATTACGAGTTGTACGAAGCGGTCAGGCATTTGTCCATCATTAAGGAAGCCAATGGCACATTGCTGGAAGAAATTCGAATTGCTGAGGAAAAAATAGCAGACCTACAGCAGAACATGGGGAAACCCAGTGAAATGGCTTTGATACGAAATTTGCATTGGTGGACTGTGGAATACGGTTTGATAGGAACCTTGGAAAAACCCAAAATCTATGGAGCAGGCCTGCTCTCTTCTATTGGGGAGAGTGAGTGGTGCATGAAGGAAGCTGTTACCAAACTTCCCTACACCTTAGAAGCAGCGAAAATGCCGTTTGATATTACCAAGCCACAACCGCAACTGTTCGTAACTCCGAATTTTGCCCATTTGAGTCAAGTGCTCGAAGATTTCGCTAATACCATGGCACTTCGAACCGGAGGTCTTTCAGGGGTTGACAAACTCATAGCGTCGAAAGCGCTAGGTACTATCGAATTAAGCACAGGTATTCAGATTTCAGGACATTTTCATAATATCATCTCCCATGAGGGTAAACCTATATACTTCAGAACAGTTGGGGCCACCGCTTTGGCCTACCGAGAGAAAGAATTGGTAGGGCATTCCGTTTTGGACCATCCCGAAGGGTTTGGTTCGCCGGTAGGCAAATTAAAAGGCATCAACCTAGCTATTGAAGATATGAGCCCAAGAGATCTTCGAGCCTACAACATTTTTGAAGGCGAACAAGTATCCCTTGAATTTGAAGGTGGTGTAAAAGTGGAAGGCACTATTGTGACAGGAACCCGAAACCTTCAAGGGAAAATCATCTTGATTACGTTTCAAGATTGTAAGGTGACCCATGATGGCAAGCTCCTATTCTTACCGGAATGGGGATTGTACCATATGACTGTTGGATGCGAAATCGTGTCTGCTTTTAATGGCCCTGCCGATTTGAAAAGTTTTGATTTGATTACCCATGTTCCGGAAGAAGAAACCATAAAGACGGAGCTGAGTCCGAAACAAGAAAAGTTGGAGCAGTATTACCAGCAGATTCGTGATTTCAGGGAACAAAAAAACCCTACCATTTCAAGGCATAAAGTGTTTATGGAATTGGAGAAACATTTTCCTGATGATTGGCTATTGCCTGTAGAACTTTATGAGTTGGCCGTAAAAAATGGTGACACCGGATTTGCCAAAGATATTTTGGCGCATTTGGAGAAAGTAAAGCAAAACCACCCCAATTTTGGCGCCCTCATCGATGATGGCATTGCGGTCACGAATGCAGAGCGGGTCAAAGCTTAAGTTGCTGCTGATTCTCTTGATTGTTTTTTAGAATTGCGATTTCAGCTTCACGGCGCGGATAATACACCACTTGATGTTCCACTCCATCTCGCGAAAGGGTGAGTTGAACCTCCTTTTCAGGATTGCCATACCAGATGCTTCTTGAAAGCACGCGGTCCCCTTCTTGCACCCCAGCTTTTTCTGCAGCACTTCCCGAAACCACCTTCGCTACCTCAGTTTTGTCTGTATTGAACGTGAATCCCAACTCGTAAAGCGTAGTGCTACTTTCATATTCGAGACCTTGCGCCTCAAAAAAGTCTTTAAAAGGGATGGGGTTTCCATTTTCAATAAACCGGTCATACCCAATTTGGTCTGGATTGGGTAAATAACGTTCCATGTGCTCCAAAAACAATTCCCGATTAAACTTGTTTCCTGCGTCCGCTGCCGCCAATAATTCCAACATAAAATCATCCAAGCTGAATTTGCCTTGAGATGTTTTTTGAATTGTGTAGTCTAGGTAGAAAGCATACAAAGCCCCACGGAAATAAGGAAGTTTTTGATACTCCATATTCGTCCAGAAGTTATCATAGTTGACTTCACTATTGGGAACGTCTTTGATGGACAAGGCTTCCAAATTTTTAGCCATGTCATTGACGGAAGTGATAAAAAATTCTGGACCAAAACCATTGATTTTGTTTTTCGCTACGTTTTTATAGGTGTAGTACTCTGTAAAACCCTCACTAAACCAATACTCTAGTTCTTCGTTTTCATTTTGGATTCGATGCCCTATCCAATTGTGCAACAACTCATGATTGAACAGATGCACCATTTGTTCCATACCGATATAATCGTTGTTGGAGAAGGAAGTAGCGAAAGAATTTGTGAGTCCTGTACCTTGACAACTACTGCCCAATTCTTGCTCAAAAGGTTGCATGGTTACCGTGAAATAGGGTTGGCTATGGTCGTTCCAAAAGTTCCGTTGAATGGTGATGGTTTTTTCCAGCAAGGTTTTCATTTCTTTTGGGGTAAAGGGAACCCAATCTCCGCGTGTAGCAAGGAAAACTTTGTTGTCTTTAATCGTAATTTCTTGGATGGAAAAGTCCCCGCCCAAGAAAATGGCACTATGGAATTCTTCTGGAGCGATAGCAACTATTTCTTGCTCTAGAACATTGCTGCCAAAACTATTATGAACTACTTGTGGCGCTTCAAATCCTTTCCAAAACAACCGAATATCCAAAGTGGGCACATCCACTTCGGGCAACATAAAAAGGTTGTGCGAAAAAACATGAAAGTACTCTGGCAGAATAATAGGTCTATAGGTAACACTAGTGTTTATGGGGTGGTCAAAATCTTGTTTCAACGCATATTCAAATTCAATTTTTTCTAGGTTTTTGGGGTATTGCAACACTACTTGACCCGTCTCTTTGTCCATGGAAACTTCTCCCTCTACCTCCAAAAGATTCGCGTAGTGTACGGTGTTATGAA
>JBCBPD010000164.1:0-4882 GCA_039820925.1 Bacteroidota bacterium
ATTTTGTTTACGCTACACCGTTACAAAACTTTGAAACTCCAAAACCATTCACTGCGAGATGAAACCTATTCATGGTTGATGACAACGACATTGTTGTTTCTAAGCGGAAATTGTTTGGTGCTGTTTCGTACCCTTTCGGAATCCTATTTCAACCTAGTTAATTTAGGAATCCTAAATCTGCTCGTTTCACTTTTTGGTTTATCCGTCATCTGTTGGTTCGTGCTAAAAACTATGCGCACACCAAGTCTTTTCCGAGGAATCGACCAAAAAATCAAACCCTTGAAAAAGGAAATATTGGAAGACACAAAAGAATACCAGCAAGAAATCGAGCAGTTATCGCATTTCATGTCCTCAACCAAACCCTATCTCGAAGATACCCTGACCTTGCAAAAATTAGCGGAGCAGATAGGTCTTCCTGAAAAGCAACTATCCTTTTTAATCAATCGTGTTATCGGGAAACACTTCTTCGATTATGTGAATGGCTATCGAATTGAAGAAGCGAAAAGGCTTTTGAAAGATAAAGAACGGAACATTCAGCAAGTAATGTATGATGTGGGGTTTAATTCAAAATCTTCCTTCAATACCGCTTTCAAAAAAGATACTTCACTTACTCCATCCGCTTACCGCGCGGCAAATCCATAGGAAAACTCCACTCATCCTTATCATTATTTCCTAGAAAAAGGGTTCGACTTCAGAAAGTGGAACGTTTTGTTTTTTGAACTATGGCAAATTTGTTTGAAATGCAAAGGAGTTATGGAAACAAGACAAAACCGAAAAGAAACAGTTCGCGACAAATCACTTTATCAGTTACAACTTGAAAAACTAAGGGCGCATATGTCCCAAAGAAAGCCTTATCTAGATGACGCCCTGACCTTGAAAAAGCTGTCGCAACAAACGGATATCCCTGAAAAACAGCTTTCCTTTTTGCTCAATCGAATTATGGGCAAACACTTCTTTGAATTTGTGAATGCATATCGGATTGAAGAAGCCACTACCCTTTTAAAAAACAAAAAGCTGAACATTAAGCAAGTCATGTATGCCGTCGGTTTCAATTCAAAATCGTCGTTTAACACCGCATTTAAAAAACGTACGGATTGTACCCCCACGGCCTACCGAACTGCCAATCTTTAAGTAGGTTCGACTTTTTACTCAAACCCTTTTCCCAATAAAAAAAGGTTCGACTTTCTGAAGTGGAACCTTTGGGAGGTTTTCTTGATACAAATTTGCTCTCAAACAAAACATCATGAAAACAAAACGAAATCAAATCAGTTTAACCCTTCTATTATTTCTACCAACCGCTCTTCTTTTTGCACAGCAATTCGATGCAAACGTAAAGGCCAAGGTCGACTCCATTTTCAATGCTCAATTTACCGAGAATGCGCCTGGCGCTGCTTTCGCAGTTTTAAGAGATGGGGAGGTATTATACAAGAACACTAAAGGCATCGCTAATATGGAGTACTATGTTCCTATCACAGACACTACCGTATTCAACATTGCCTCCAACTCTAAACACATGACTACTTTTTTGGCATTGCACATGGTTGATGAGGGAAAGTTCTCTTTAGAAGATGATGTGCGCGACCATCTACCGGAATTAGCACATTTGAAATATAAAATAACCGTAAAGCAACTCACCAATCATACACATGGCCTACCCAATGTAGACGAGTTAAATCAGTTCAAGGTAAAAGAGCGAATGACAAACTCGGAGATTTTGGATATGCTTTTCGAAATACGAACCTTCAACTTCAAACCTGGGGAAAACTATGTCTACAGTAATACAGGGTATGTGCTTTTATCAGAAATCATAGCACGAACAGGGGGGAAACCTTTTGAGGTGCTTCTAGATGAATATGTTTTCAGAAAATTGAACATGAACAGCCACGCGATTAGAAATTTCAACCAAATTGTGCCGAATCTAGCGGACTCTTACACGCAAACCTCAGAGGGTTTTCAAAAGAATCCGCTTAAATTAAGTACTATTGGGGCTTCGGGTGTACATGCAAATCTCAACGACCTTATTGCTTGGGCAAAGCACTTCTATAATCCTCAAGTAGGTAAACCTTCCTATTGGAAAGAAATGGCAAAACCTACAATTTTGAATTCAGGAAAGACCATCGGATATGGAATGGGTCTTCAATTTGAAAACTACAAGGGTGTTGATATTGTTTTCCATGGCGGAGGTACGGTTGGGTACCGGTCTTACCTATTACACGTGCCCGGAGAAGCCCTATCATTTGTTTTTTTGGCCAACGATGGTGGGTTTTCTGGTTTGGATGTGGTTTATGGAAGTTTGGAAGTAATCTTAAGTGATTCGATTAAAGAAAAACAATCCCCTTTTGAAACCCCACTTACCCAATATGAAGGTACCTACGAATTGAACCCTGGGGCATATTATACCATTTTTGCTGAAAAAGACTCCCTCTTTTGGAAGTCACATGGGAGTTCTGAACGATTGTTCCTGCCTCGCAAGAATGACAACACTTTCACTTTTTCTCCACTTCCCTACTCCAAACTCACCTTTTATGATGACCGTTTTGATTTGCGCATAGCAGACTTCAATTATCCCTCTCCCAGAATTACTCCGCCGTCTTTGGAAATAATAGATGAATCCTTAAAAAAATATGTTGGGATATATCAGAACAAAGCACACGATGTCATTTATGAACTAGCTTGGGAAAAAGAGAAATTAGTTGCTTATGTACCAGGTGATATACGAATTGTATTGGACCCCTTTTCCGAAAACAGTGTGTATGGCAAAAACAGTTTTTTCGGAAGGCTCGTTTTCAGCTTCGATTCAGAAAACCAAGTATCTGGTTTTATCTTGTCAAGACAAAATTTAAAGAACATCCCCTTTGTGAAACGCTGTGAAAATGCGAAATAATATCCTAACTTTATACGTGTTGGCGTTTCAAGTTTGTTGTATGACTTCCCCGGAAACTTGAAACACCAACCAGCCATCCAAACTTTCCGTTACGCAAACACAAGATTCATTGTTGAAAACACAATTGGAACACATTGCCATTGCAGACCAAACCTTATGAACAAATAAATCACTAACTCCTAACACCCATACCATGAACAAAACACCTATAAACCGAGAACATGCAAAAATGGACAGCTCAAATAGACCAAAACACCCAAGCATTTGAAACCGCTTTTGGAGATGTAACGCTTGAAACCTTAAATTGGAAACCCAACGGTGAAACTTGGAGCATAGCACAAAACCTAGACCATTTGATTATTATCAATAGTAGTTATTTTCCAATCCTTGAGGCACTGCACGAAGGTACCTACAAGACCCCTTTAGCGGGTAAGTTAAGCTTCTTGGTGTCCTTTTTTGGTAAAACCGTTTTGAAAGCGGTCCAACCTGACAGAAAAACGAAAATAAAAACCTTTCCCATTTGGGAACCTGCCCAAAGTGACCTATCCAACACCATATTGGAAGACTTTAAAGCACACCATTTAGAGCTTAAAACCGCCATTTCCGATGCACAACCTTTTGTTGAGCGCGGAACCGTAATTTCATCACCAGCCAATAAAAATCTGGTATACACCCTTGAATGTGCTTTTGATATTATTATCGCCCACGAGCAAAGACACCTGGAACAGGCCAAAGAAGTATTGCAAATGATGAGCGCCACATCCAATTGACCATGAAAAAGTTGGTAGTCCTTGTTCTCTTTCTTTTCCTAGGTATCCTTAGCGCTCTAGGTCAAAAGTTTGCACCCGAACAAGGGCATTGCTTGGTTTTTGTTGGGCAGGATTTGGGCGCAACTGGCGGATTAGCGGACTACAACGATGGCTATTCGGATTATTTTGAAGCACCTGCTGGAGTAACGGTTTATTCCAATGTATCACCAGGAGGAGAGTCTTATGGCTATTTCAACAAAGGATTGGACGGCCTAAAGACCAAGGCCAATTGGGGTGCGGGAGATAGTTGGGCCAATGCTTATCTACAAGACAGCACATACACCAACAGTGCTTTGGCGATAGGTTTATCATTGGTCAACCATGAAAAAAAAGTGGCCAAAGGGTTGCACGACGACTTGATTACGGAGTTAGGGACTTGGATGAAGTCCATCAAAAGACTGGTCTTTTTGCGAATTGGTTATGAATTTGATGGTTGGGAATGGAACCACTACCAACGGAAACCCTATCTCAAAGCATGGGGAAGAATTCATTCGATTTTTCAGAAACTAAAGGTGGACAATGTCGCTTTCGTTTGGCAATCCAAAGGAACCGGTTCTGACCAAAAAGTATTGGAAGCGTGGTATCCCGGTGACGCATTAGTGGATTGGTGTGCCTATTCCTATTTCGGAGCGCCCGATACCGAAATGATACAATTTGCCCGAAAACATGGCAAGCCTGTTTTTATCGCGGAAGCAACTCCCGTGCGTCAAGCAGAGAATCTGTATTTTGAAACCGACCTCAAAAAGGAGGATATGGGTCCAAAAATTTGGAAGGAATGGTTTGAGCCCTTTTTTGCGACCCTCGAACAGCATGCCGATGTCATCAAAGCATTCAGCTACATCAACGCGGATTGGTCCTCCCAACCCATGTGGATTACGAACCCAGTATTTCAAAAAGTGGATGCGCGTTTGCAGGTAAATGAATACATCCGTAAAAAGTGGAAAGCTGAAATGGAGAAGGAGCAATACTTGCACGCCAAGGAGGAACCTTTCGACATTCTTAAAAATTAGTGTGCCGCGATTTCATTCCTTTAGCACTTTATTAAAATCCAAAAAACCAAATAACAAAGCTTGTGACTTTTTGGTGTTAGAATCGCTATCTTTCTTACCCGCATTTTAAAATAAAATGAGATAAACACCATGAATCTTTTTTCTAGAAAAATTGAATTGATTTCATCATTGGAAAAAGG
>JBCBPD010000165.1:0-4716 GCA_039820925.1 Bacteroidota bacterium
CGATAATCATGGCGAATTCAGTGACGGTTATTCTTGTAGTTTTTATTTTGGTTTTGAAAATAGTCTATGAGAAAACCCCCTAATTATAAAAGGGTTATTTTGTGAATATGTATAATTTAATTGTATAGCCCCTCTTTTTTTTGGGGGTATAATTTGAAAAAAGATACTTTTTTATCCTTTACCCCTATCATTTCATCGATTTTATTTCTTCAATTGAATGTTTTCCGACAATTTTGATGTATTAACACATTAAAATCCAAAAAAATGATTGTTGGGGTACCTAAGGAAATCAAGAATAACGAAAGCCGTGTTGGAATGACACCGGCTGGCGTTTTTGAATTGGTAAAGCACAAACACACCGTTTATGTCCAATCTGGGGCTGGTATCGGAAGTGGTTTTTTCAATGAGGATTATCAAAAAGCGGGGGCAATCATTTTAGATACTATTGGCCAGATATATGCCATCAGTGATATGATTGTAAAAGTAAAAGAGCCGATCGCTGAAGAATACAATCTGATTCAAAAAGGACAAATCGTATTTACCTATTTTCATTTTGCCTCTAGCGAAGCGCTCACAAAGGCCATGTTGGATAGCAAATCGATTTGTATTGCATACGAAACGGTTGAAGATGAAGAAGGTACCTTGCCACTGCTCACCCCAATGTCGGAGGTGGCAGGAAGAATGGCCATTCAACAAGGTGCAAAATATTTAGAAAAACCAGTCAAAGGTAGGGGTGTTCTACTAGGTGGTGTTCCTGGTGTGGCGCCGGGCAAGGTTTTGGTATTGGGTGCGGGTACCGTTGGAATTCAAGCTGCGAAAATGGCGGCAGGTTTGGGTGCACATGTGACCATTTTGGATATCAACATGAAACGACTGCGTCATGTCAACGATATTATGCCTAGCCACGTGGTCACTGAGTTTTCCAATGAGTTCAATATCCGAAAACATATTCAAGACCATGACCTTATTGTAGGAGGTGTGTTGCTTAAAGGAGCAAAAGCCCCTAATCTTATTACAAGAGACATGCTCAAAGAGATGAGACCTGGAACCGTTATCGTCGACGTGGCGGTAGACCAAGGTGGTTGCGTGGAAACCACAAAACCGACCACGCACGAGGACCCGATTTATATTATTGATGACGTGGTGCACTATTCCGTGGCGAACATGCCCGGAGCGGTTCCGTACACGTCAACCATGGCGCTTACCAATGTCACCTTGCCGTATGTGTTGAAATTGGCCAATAACGGATGGCGCAGCGCATGCAATCAAGACAAAACCTTGGCCAAAGGACTGAATATTGTAGAAGGAGAAGTGGTTTACAAAGAAATCGCGGAAACCTTTGACTTGGAGCCTGTGCTTGCATAAAGGTACATTTTGTCAGTTTACGGAACCCCGCTATGCCCTGGCGGGGTTTTTGCTTTTAAGTTGGTATCTTTATGTATAAACTTTTAAAGCCATGATGACATATTATATTTTGATTGGGGGAATTGCTTTGGTGAGCTGGCTCGTGAGCACGAGACTAAAAAGCAAATTCAAGCAATATTCCCGTGTCCAATTGCGCAATGGAATGAGCGGAGCCGAAATTGCTCAGAAAATGTTGGATGACCATGGAATTCGCGATGTTCAGGTAATTTCCACCGCAGGGATGCTTACCGACCACTATAATCCAAAAAATAAGACCGTAAACCTAAGTGAGGGCGTATACAACCAGCGGAATGCCGCCGCGGCGGCCGTAGCAGCGCACGAGGTGGGCCACGCGGTACAACACGCTCAGGCTTATGAATGGTTGACCATGCGTTCCAAATTGGTTCCTGTGGTCAGTGTTACTTCGGGAATGTCCACTTGGATAGTATTTGGGGGTATTGCTTTAATGGCTACTGGCGCTTTGGGCGGAATTGGTTTTTATGTTGCCGTTGCCGGTTTGGTGATGATGGGGTTCGCAACCCTCTTTAGTTTTGTGACACTTCCTGTGGAATACGATGCCAGTAACCGCGCTTTGGCTTGGTTAAAGCAAAAAAATATGGTGAGCCAAGAAGAATACGCAGGAGCGGAAGATGCCTTGAAATGGGCAGCTAGAACGTATCTTGTCGCAGCATTGGGAGCGTTGGCTTCCTTGTTGTACTGGGCTTGGGCCGTATTCGGTGGAAGGGATTAAAATTCCTGACAGAGAAAATAGGAAGCGCCATCTTTTTGGATGGCGTTTTTTTGTGTCAAATCGAAATTTGGCGGTCGATTTGCTGGTTCAATGAAATAAAGGTCTCCGTACGGGAAACTCCTTCAATCTGCTGAATTTTTTTGTTGAGCACGTTCATTAGGTGTTCATTGTCCTGGCAAAGCACCTTAATTAAAATAGACCAATTGCCTGTGGTGTAATGGCATTCCAACACTTCCGGAATTTTTTCCAATTCCTTAACCGCTTGTGGGTTCGCCATGGCTTTGTCCAAAAATATACCGATGTACGCCATGGTGGTATACCCTAAAGCCTTGGGATTGATTACAAATTTGGACCCCGCCAATAATCCAGAACCTTCCAACTTGCGAAGCCGTTGGTGGATAGCTGCTCCAGAAATACCAATGTTCCGGGCAATTTCCAAAATAGGGCGACGGGCATCTTCCATTAAGTATCTTAGGATTCGCTTGTCGATTCCATCTATTTTGATGGATTTGTTATTGGATTTCATACAAACTATTGCTAATGATTATCCAATATACCCAAAATAGTTTGGGTTAGAAAGCTATAGAATCAGGATTGTAGCCCAAATAAGGCACTTCGAACGCCTTAAAATGGATGCCATAGTGCTCAAGTTCTTTTAGAACAGGCTCGTACACCTCTTTATGGATGGGAATTTGAACCCCAGGGGTGGTAATATTGCCATTTAGAATTTGTAGCGCTGTGATAGCAACGGGCAACCCTACGGTTTTAGCCATGGCGGTATAGCTTTTGTTTTCGCCCAATACCACCATATTAGCATCAATCTGTTGTTTGACGCCATCTTTTTCATATCCAAATTTATGGTACATCACAATCATGTCCTTCTCGTCCTGGGCAAGTGTCCAACTGTCTTCTAAAATGTATTGAAGCATTTGCGCGGGAGTGGCGTTGGCCAACGGAATCTTTTTGTTGGCTTCAAATAGATTTAGCTCTAGTAGTTTGCCCCATCGAATGTCGTCTTGATCAATTTTTAAATAATGACGCAACTTCAGCTCCACCGAATCTGTTGGAGAGTACGGCAAAAACAGGTTGGTGAACTCCCGGTATGACATTCCTTCGGAATTTTCAATTTGGTAGCTATCATCCGTCATGCCGAGCATAACGAACATTTGCCAAGCCTTCGAAAACCCAACACGCCGCATGGTGCCACGATATAAAGTCAGGGCATCCTGCAAACCATACGCTTCTCGATATTTAAGGGAGTCTCGATTGGCATAGGCCTCAAAAGTGCCATGCCCTTCCACTTCCAAAAACTCCGTTCTTCGAAACAGTTTTTGATAAGGAATGTATTTGTAGGTCCCTTCCTGGATAAACTTTGCAGCCCCACCTTGACCAGCAACAACAACATTTCTAGGGTTCCAAGTGAATTTATAGTTCCATAAATTGGTATCGCTCACAGGGGCGACCAATCCACCTGTGAAAGATTCAAAAAGCAATATTTTTCCACCCTCTTCTCGAATACGGTCAATGACTTGTAGGGCACTCATATGGTCAATTCCCGGGTCCAACCCCACTTCGTTCATGAATACCAAGCCTTTCTCTTTGGCAGCAGCGTCCAGTTGTTGAATGGCTTCACTCACATAAGAAGCGGTTACCAAATGCTTGCCAAAAGTGATGCAATCTTCTGCAATTCGAATATGCAGCCTAGGCGGAAGCATGGAAATGACAATCGTACTTTTTTCTATAATTGCTTTTCGAGGGGTATCCTCTAAAATGTCCAAACGGACAATTTCACATTTAGGATGGCTCGTTAAATGCTCAGGAATATGTTCTGGATGTAAGTCGGCAATTACCAGTTTGAGTTGTTCCGATTCAGACTTTTCAAGAATGTAATCCAGAAGATAGGAGGTGGACTTTCCAGCACCGAAAATCAAAACCGTACGGGTCATATTTCCTTATTTTTGTTGCGTCTTACGAAGATATCAAATTGTTATATTTCTAAAATTATCACCTTAAAAAGTTATGAAAAGAACATTTTTGATTTCAGGAGCACTAATGGGGATGATTGGAATTGTTCTGGGGGCTTTCGGAGCACATGGCCTTGAGAAGATTGCGGAGCCTGATGCCGTGGACTCATTTGAAACTGGGGTGCGTTATCAAATCTATCATGCTTTTCTCCTACTTTTTCTGGGGCTTTGGGATACAAAAAAGCAGAAGGTCCAGAGATTTTTGCTCGGGTTGCTTCTCATTGGCGTAGTACTTTTTTCGGGATCAATTTATGGATTGGTGCTTGACCCTTGGTTTTCGTTTGAGTTTAAAAAACTGGCGTTGTTGACCCCACTTGGGGGTACCTTGCTGATTTTGGCTTGGGGATTGTTGGTTTGGACCTTTTTCAAATCACCCAAAGCCTAACACCTTATCGAATAAAATTCGACTTTGGGTTTCGTAATTGAAGGAAATTCTCGCACCGGTCGCAGTCAAATTTTATACTTTTACACCCTAAATAAACCTGAAACTATGGCATCATACGATCCAGCTACGAAAACGATTTCGTTAACGTCATA
>JBCBPD010000166.1:0-4609 GCA_039820925.1 Bacteroidota bacterium
GACCACCTCTTTTTCAAAGCATATGTGTTAACAGGCCCTGAACAATTGCGTATTTGATGTTTGGGAGACTTCAGAAAGAACATCTTCGAAAGAGGGGCAAAATTGCTGGCCAATTATTTCCTCATTTACTACATCTAGAAGAAAAAAAAGTGGTAGGATAGTTTTCAGATTCATAGCATTTTGGGTTTAGTGTAAACATCTAATTCATACCTATAAGATAACTATGGAAAGGTGTATTAACAAGCTGTTTTTCATTTTGTTAACACTAAGCAACTCGAAATTTGCAGGGAAAGTTTACTCCGGATACTCTACCCTTAGATGATAGATATTGGTGAGTTTCTGTTTCAATACCTTTTTAACCATCTCGATTTCCTTCAAGGTAATGTTAGCATTGTTGAATTGATTCGCTTTCATTTGGCCAGAAACAATCTTTTCCACGAATTCATCAATGATAGGATAGGTTGGATTTTTCAAGCTTTTGGACGCTGCTTCTACGGCATCGGCCATCATCAAAATTGCAGTCTCTTTGGAAAAAGGAATAGGCCCGGGATATCTAAAATCTTCTTCGTTGACCTCGGCGCCAGACTCACTTTGTTTTTTATAAAAGTAGTACACCAAAGTGGTCCCGTGATGCGTGCGCAAAAAGTCAATAACCCTATCCGGGAGATTGTTCTTACGAGCGATATCAATTCCTTTTAAAACATGACCGATGATGATTTTGGCACTCTCCTTAGGAGGAATGTCATCATGAGGATTACTGTTTGTAGTCTGATTTTCAGTGAAGAAAGTCGGATTCTCCATCTTGCCAATATCGTGATGCAAAGCCCCAACACGAACCAACATGGCATTGGCTCCAATTTCATTTGCCGCAGCTTCCGCCAGATTAGCCACCTGAAGGGAATGGTGAAACGTACCAGGAGCCCTATTGGACAAATCTTTCAACAGTTTGGAGTTTGTATCGGAAAGTTCCAAAAGGGACACATCCGATATTAGTCCAAAAACCTTTTCGTAGATGTAAATAAGCGGTTGTGAAAACAGGGTTAGCAGTCCATTTAAAACGAAAATGCCAAACAATATCCACTCAATGCCGTCCATACCTCCCTCGTGTATGATATGAAACGCAAAGTAGCCGATAACATATATCAAGGTTATTTGCCCTACTGAAATAAAAAGATTAGCTCTTTTATAGAGTTCTGAGGCCGTCAAAATCGTTACGATTCCCGCTATGGTCTGCAGAAAAACATATTCGAAACTATTGGGGACCACAAAGCCCAAGATGAGTACGGTAAGTACATGGGTAAACAATCCCAAACGGGCATCAAAAAAGTTTTTCAATACCAAAGGCAGAATACAGAGTGGCACCACGTATACATAACCTTCGTAGTGCTTTACCATCAAGGTGGTAGCCACCACCATAACCAATATGTTGACCAAGATGAAGGTAACCTTGTTATTGTTTTCAAAGATTGACGGTCGATATTTCTTCAAAAAGAGCAGCAGCATCACCAATACCAATGCGACTAGAACCGTATAACCGAAAAGAATGAAATAGTAGTTGTTTCCTCGCCATAAGTCGGATTCGTATTCTTCCCTAAGTGAGTTCAGAACTTTTAGGTTCTCCCCTTCTACTACCTCTCCCCGTGTGATTATCAAGCTGCCCTGGTCGACTTCACCTCTAGTGTAGGATAGCGTACTCAGCTCGTCTTCCAGTACTTTTTGGGTCAGTGCTTCGTCATAAAACACGTTAGATTCCAACAATCCCACTGGCATTTGGGCTAAGTTTGAACTAGAAGGGATACCAGCATTTTGTAGCAGCACAACCAATTGAGCTTTTGCGGCTTCCAAATCCAGAAAACTGCTAGACCCAACCGTCATCGCTTCATTATTCTTAATGAGGAAAATGGCATTCGCCACAGGAAGCTCCTGAAAAACACCATAAGCGTATATTTGATTAAAAGCCTCTTGAACTACACTCTTGTATTTTGATTCATCTCCCGGACTCAATTGTCCATTTTGAATACTCCTGGACAGTGAACTCTCAAAAGCAGATTGTACCTCAATGGGAACTGCGCTATCAAACTGATAGTATAATGTCCGGTCCTCTTCTATGGATTGACGTTCGACTTCAAGCTCTTCTTCGGATTTTTGGATAGAAAAATCAATAGGCGCATACAGATTCTCATACTGCCATGGTTTTCCCTTTTGGAATTCGTATTTAAACTTTCCTCCCTTAGGAAAAAAGAAAACAATCAAAAAAACGGAAAGGAGATAAATAAAACCCTTGTAGACCAGTGATTGGTAGGTATAAACGTTATCCAAGGTTTTTCCCATATAGAAATGCTTCCTTCCAAAAATAGAAAATATAAATCACTGCTAAGGCTTGGGTGGTTTGAGTCCTTTCTTTGCTTTTAATTTTAGTATTTTGCAGCCTTAAATTAAACTGGAATGAACAAAGTTGTAATCGTCTCTGCAGTGCGCACCCCAATAGGCAGTTTTATGGGGTCATTATCCACTGTTCCCGCTACTGAACTAGGGGCCATCGCTATTAAAGGTGCTCTAGAAAAGGCCGGGGTTTCCCCAGATGATGTTGAAGAAGTTTTAATGGGAAATGTTGTGCAAGCTGGTAATGGACAAGCACCTGCACGGCAAGCAGCGATTCATGCGGGAATTCCGGATTCTGTTCCGTGTACGACAGTGAACAAAGTATGCGCTTCTGGAATGAAAGCGGTCATGCAGGCTGCACAATCCATCGCCTTAGGTGAAAATGATATTGTGGTTGCGGGAGGTATGGAAAACATGAGTCTTATTCCACATTACGCGTACATGCGAAAGGGCGTAAAATTTGGTCCAACAGGATTTGTTGATGGGATGCAGAAAGATGGTTTGGTAGATGCTTACGACCAAAATGCCATGGGCGTTTGCGCGGATGCCTGTGCCGAGAAATATGATTTTTCCAGAGAAGAACAGGATGCCTTTGCACTACAGTCGTACGACCGCTCTGCCGAAGCATGGGAAGCTGGTAAATTTAATACCGAAGTCGTTCCAGTTGCCGTGCCACAGCGCAGAGGTGAACCCATCCAAATCACTGAAGACGAAGAGTTTAAAAACTTAAGAAGAGATAAAGTACCAGCTTTAAGGCCTGCTTTCACCAAAGAGGGTACGGTGACAGCTGCTAACGCGTCAACTATAAACGATGGTGCGGCAGCTCTTGTATTGATGAGCGAGGAAAAAGCACAAGCCCTTGGCATACAACCTATTGCCACTATAAAAAGCTATGCAGATGCAGCCCAGGAACCTAAATGGTTTACCACGGCGCCAGCAAAGGCTTTACCGAAAGCACTTTCCCGTGCTCAAGTCAGTTTGGAAGACATTGATTTTTTCGAATTCAATGAAGCGTTCTCCGTTGTGGGGTTGGCCAATATGAAGTTATTGGGCTTAACAGATAAAAATGTCAACGTCAATGGCGGAGCAGTATCACTGGGACATCCGCTGGGGTGTTCAGGAGCTCGAATACTGGTGACTTTAATTCATGTACTACACCAAAATGATGCAAAATTAGGAGCAGCTGCTATTTGCAATGGTGGCGGTGGTGCGTCGGCCATTGTTGTGGAACGCAATTAATCAAGGGGCTACCTGAATATGGATTATGGAATTTGTCCACAAAGTGTTGTTGCCCTAAGGGAAAAACCCGATGAAGCTTCAACCATGGTTTCCCAAATGTTATACGGCGAGGCTTTTAAAATTGTTGAAACCCGTAAGCATTGGAGTAAAGTGCGTCTCGCGCATGACAAATTCGAAGGATGGTCCCAGAAACTTCAAATCCAACAAATTTCAGAGGAGGACTACCAAAGTTTGACTCAAAAAGAATCGCATCGAAGTCTCGATTTGATTTCGCATGTTGAATCTGCCAAAGGTATCATTACGCCCATACTTTTAGGGACGGTCACCTCATCTTCAAGTCTATTGGAGGATGTATTTGAAGAAGCAGCCTGTACAGGTGCCCAGAAAAGGGAATCTTTGTTGGATACGGCCTTGCTCTATCTCAAAACACCTTATTTAAAGGGAGGGCGGACTCCTTTTGGGATTGACGCCTCGGGATTTACCCAAATGGTATATCTCATTAATGGCTATCATTTGGCCCGCGAAGCCGAACAACAATCCAAACAAGGACAAGCTTTAAGTTTTATTGAGGAAAGCGAGCCAGGGGATTTGGCTTTTTTCGATGATTCGGAAGGAGTGATAGACCACGTCGGCATCATTCTTCAAGACAATCATGTTATTCATTGCCACGGTGAGGTACGCATTGACCGAATAGACCATACCGGGATTTTCAATCGAGACACGAGAAGGTATTCCCATCAACTACGCGTCATTAAAAAAGTAATATAAAAAAAGCCCCAATTTTGGGGCTTTCTTATGCTTATGTATAATGATTACTCTTGTAACAACTGCTTTACTCTCATAAAGTTGTCGTTGTCACCAAGCGCACCAAAGATGATTTGTTCAAAGAAGGTGCTGATATTTTGGAGAATGCTCTTAAAAGCAATCCTGATAATCAAAGCATCTTGAGTCAGTTGAAGAACATCTATGGTGCGCTTGGTGACAACGA
>JBCBPD010000167.1:0-4561 GCA_039820925.1 Bacteroidota bacterium
CCCTTCAAACCATCGTTTGAAGTCATTTACTTTCTCTCTGCTCACCACCACTTCTTTTTCCCATTTGGGTTCCACCGCGAGTTTTAACCTACGATTTGAAAATACTGTAACGTCGGATATAGCCTTTAATCCTACATAAAAGCTTCGGTTAACCCTAAAAAATTGTTTGGGAGCCAACATATCTTCTAGGTGTTCCAACGTGTGGGGAATAATATACCGCTTGCGTTCAGTAGTTACCAGATAAACATCCCTACCCTCGGCATAAAAGTATTGTACATCTTCCGTTTTTATGGAATGCAAGTGATTCCCGATTCGCACTAAAAACCGGTCTTTATAGCCTCCTTTTTGAAGTTGCTTTACCACCGGAGCGATGGCATTTCCGGTTTGGAACTGCTCCCGAAGCCCTTCCAGTTTCTGTAAGGCCCTGCTTAAATCCAAATACTTGATAGGTTTAAGCAGGTAATCAATACTGTTCACACGAAAAGCTTCAATGGCGAACTCATCATAGGCCGTCGTAAAAATCACAGGCTTTTTTAAGTCGGTTTTATTGAAGATTTCAAAACTCAAACCATCCGTAAGTTGAATGTCCGTGAAAAACAAATCCACTTCGTTTTGCCGTTCTTGTATCCAAGGAACTGCTGTTTCCAAAGAAGAGTGCTTCGCTAAGATTTGCACATTAGCATTATACTGTTTTAAGTAGCGTTCCAGTTTATCAATGGCCAAAGGTTCATCTTCTATAATGACAACTTTCATGCGAGTTGAATTTTGGGTAGTTTAATGGTTTTGGCATCGGTATCGTGCACAATTTCAATGGGTTGGTCAGTGTAAAAGCTGATGTCTTGACGCAACCTATCAAAGATTTCCAAGTTCAGGGATTGGTCCAGACGTTCTTCGTGTTCATACTGCAACATAATATGAGATGGATGGTCCGTTATTTCAATTTGCATACTTTGATATTCCGAAGGTATTGTCGTTCGTACAATGCTTTCGTACACAAATAGCAGGCTTCCAGGTACCAACCAACCTTCCAGAAACGGCGTTTGCATATGCAATTGCGTTTTGCGGAAGGGTAAAGCTTCTAGCACCTTCGCAAAACCATTCAAAGCTGCCAATTCTTCTTTGATTTGAATGACCTCTTTCTTCCGGGAGGAAAGCAAATAGCGATAAATGGAAGCGAATTCTTCCGTTAGGTTTTCCGCTTTTTGCGCTTCCTTTTTCATTAAGACCAAAATGGCTTCTAGACTTTCAAAAAGCAACGCTGGATTAATGTCCTTGGCGAACTTCTGAAAGTTCTCTTCCGTTTCTTGCTTTAGGATTTCCTCTTGTTTGAGAATCGCTTTGTTGACCTTGTATAGAAACTGGTGGCCCACGTAAAGAAGCACATACAAAAAGGCAATGACCCCAAATATCGCATTGAACATAATGAGTTCCGAGGCATTGGGCGTATACGAGAGCAATCCGACAAAATAGAGGTACATCGCTCCGGAAACCAGCACAATAGTGGTAACCAATACGGTTAGGGCATGCCAAACAGTTTTGAGCACAAAGCTTTTCGGACGCTTGCGTTTTTGGAAGAACACCAGGGAATACCGGGCAAATTCTTGAATAAGATATGACAGCCCGATACAGACATAAAGTTCCTGCCCAAAAAAGGTGTTCGCAAGTTCTTCAATGGAGTTATTGATAAGAATAATCAGCAAATACACTAAAGCACCGCTAAACAAGGGAGCGAAAATGCGAAAAAGCGGATGATGGACAAACAACCTATTTTTCATAACAGCGGAAGTTTTACTGAAAACCGTTGTTCGTTTTCGACTTCGATATGCTTTCCGGACAACAAATAGTAGCGCATGTCAATATTCTTTAAACCAATATGGGTGGAAGTGACATTTGCTCTAGGTCTTGTTTTGGTATTCGAAACGGTCAGATGGGTTTCGTCTGAATTGATTTCTATCGCTAACGGAGTATCCACATCCGTTCGATTGTGCTTTAAAGCGTTTTCCACCAGCATTTGAACCGTTAGTGGCGCGGTTTTACTTTCCAAATACTTCTCGTCTACGGTAACATTAAACTGAATATCCTCTTGAAATCTGGTTTTCATCAAAAAGAAATAGGCTTTTGCGAACTCCAATTCTTCCTTTAAGGGAACCAAGGTTTGACGATATGAACGCAACGGATAACGATAGGATTTGGCCAACGCCCGTATGAAAACTTCGGCATTTTGGACATCTGTTCGAATCAAAGCAGATAGTGTATTCAAACAATTGAACAGAAAATGTGGGCTCAGTTGGGATTTTAAAGCCCTTAATTGGAGTGCTGTTTGCTCACGTTCCAAGCGTACCTTTTCCAACTGGCCTTTTGCGTAAAGCTGATAGGAATAAAACGTGAAGTAAATCACATTGTACAACAACACTACACAAAAGAGCAGGACACCAATTTTCAAGAACATATGAGATGGCGTTTCGCCCCCCAAATAATTCTGATACCCTTCCATGAGCAATACCACCAAGCCCATTCCTGCAGCAGTATGTGCCAACATTCCCAAAAGCAAACGAATTCCAGTTCGTTGCTTCCACCCTATCCATCGGTTTAAAAGCAGATTGATGCCATGAAACAAGTAACTTATCAATACACCTGCTAAACCACTGAGTAGGATATCACGCCAATGGAAAGCGCCTTCAAAACTTAGGAAGTAGCAAAAAAACATACCCACGGCGAAACCTGTAAGAACAATTCGAAGATGTCTGGTCATTTTAGGTCGGTTTTCCAAAAAGGATACAAGCTGCGCCATAACACCAAAATACAGATAATTTGATGCACGGCCCTTTTGCAACAAGTGAAACGAAACTAATCTAGCTTATCAATGGCTCTTCGATAGTGAGAGTCGGAATTGATGGACTTACAAGCCGCACGATAGGCTTCCCGCATGCTGCTGTCACTATGGTCCATCTTAGAAGACAAGGCCAATAAGGCTTCCGTTTTGTGGTAGTCGGAATCAATTCCTTTGGCTGTATCAAAAAGGGTCACCAACTCCTCGCCATCCAAGTCGAGACGACTGGCGTATTTCAGCACATCGGATTTATGATGGTCAGAGCTTAACCGGTCCAATATCTCTGCAAATTGTGTGACATTCTCTTTTGAAAAGGATTGGTTGCGTACCATTCGCTTTAAAACATGTGCTCTATGGCTATCAGAATCCATTTTGTTCACATATTTCAAAACATGGTCCAAGGTGGCATGGTCCAAGGACTGGTTCAGCATTTTGGTCATCACATCATCCATATGATGGTCTGAACTCATTCCGTCCATGGCGGTCAGCATGGTATGATAGCTACTGGATGTAACCCCGGCGCGGGTTAGCGCATTTTTGATAACCGTCGCACGATGGTGGTCCGAGTCTATCCCACGAGCCGTACTCATAAGGGTTTTTAGTGCCTCAGTGTTCATGTTTGGATTACGAAGTGCATTGGAAAGTACTGAGGCCTTGTGGTAATCTGAATCAATATCTTTGGCTGCCAAACACAGTGCTTTAAATTGGTTACCTTCGAGTTGGCTTCCCTTTAGGGAAGTTTTCAAAACTTCTGCCTTATGATGATCTGAATCAATACTAGTAGCGGCTTGAATATAGTTGGCAGCAGTGGATGAAGAACCTAGAAACTGGTCTGAATTGCGTTTTAATAATGTCGCTTTATGATAATCCGAATCGATTCCTTCGCGAATGACATTAAGGATGGAAAGTAGGTTTTCCTCTTTTGGAGATTTGTCTAAAAGGTGTTTGATATAAACCGACTTTACCCGGTCATTTTCAATGTTACCTACTTCTTTCAGCACGCCGTAGGTACCCGATTTTTTGTAAATACGGTCTACCCGCTCCTTCGAACCCAAAGTGGTATGCCGGACAACCTCTAAAAGTACCTCGGCCAACCACTTTTTACCTTCCCCATCAAAGCTTTTTTCGGAACCACCTACATAATATTTGCGGGTTAAATTTCCAGATTCACTTGACTCAATGTAAATGCGTCGCTTGCTACCAAAAGCGGTTTTTCGAAGGTCCATATACCCTCCAGGGGATATGGCGGCGATGTCCGCATCATCATCGGTAAGTTTAATGTCACCTTGAAATTCTACTTTAAAGCGGTTTCCAAATCCGTTGTTGACCGAAATGGAAGTGACTCCTTTTTTCTCAATACGTACCGAAGTTGTTTTACGCTGCGCGTTAGCTTGGTCTGAACCCAGCAGAAGGATAAAAAGCAGCAGCTTTGTCAGCAGGGAGAGTAACAGTTTTGCTAAAAAATTCATGATTGTTCGTTTTTTGATTGATGAATGAAATGATTTTTGATTGATTGATGGTTCAAAGATGTTAGGAGCATTCGTAAAGGACAAACCCAATGTAACCAACTGGACAAAAAATGTAGTGAATTGTACAAAACCGATGAATGCCGGAAACAACTACTTCTTAAACCGGGCAAACAAGGCCAGTTTTTTCCGGGAGTTGATGAAGTATACCCCGCTAAGTAATATAATTGCCGCTACTATGGATTGAAGTGAGATGGACTCATTC
>JBCBPD010000168.1:0-4543 GCA_039820925.1 Bacteroidota bacterium
AGTAGTAACAAAGGACCGTATAACAACCAAATGGGAAAATTCAAAAAGATAAAGTGGATGCCTTCGGGTTGTATTAGAAAACCAGACCATTTGGCACTGTTATAGGCCAATTCGCAAGCAAAAATCAAGGTGAAGATTCCTAGAAGGCTATTGGCGAGGCGGTCGCCCTCCTTCTTTAAGAAAAAAAGTACCCCCATCAGACCACCCAAAAGGGCAAAGGCGTAAAAAAGTATGATGTACCAAGTCATTCCTTTGGTTTCACCAAAGGTAGCGATAGGCAGGTTTTAGCTGTCTCTCTATGTAAGGAAGCTGAAAAAGAGGCTAGTCTAACATGAAAAGGGCATTGGCGAAAAACAGTTTTCCATTTTCCCAAAAACCTCTGAAAAGCGGGTTGTCCACCATGTAAACGACATTGCCTTTTCCCATTTTTTCAGTTCCGAAAATCAAGGTTTTGTTCAGTTGTGTTTTGGCAGTACTTCCTGCAAAACCTGAAACGGGCGTAGAACCTTCTTCAAGGTAGGCCACGTTACCCTTTTTAAGGTAATTGTAATTTCGAGTCCCAAGCTTTAGTGTAAAATAGTCGTTGGAATATCCAAAACCGAGGGGATGGGTGTTATCCACCTTTGTTTTAAAAATAGCCCCAGTGATGGCATTCTTGATGCGTTCGCGTTGTGTGTCCTTATGTGGTTTGGGCTGGTTTTTAGAAGAATCTTTCGCTTTTTCTTTCTTTTTTAATGCAAATCCTTCCTTGTCAGCTAAAGACGATAGGGCTCCACCCATGGCAATCAAAGTCCCTCCGGAATTGACCCAGTTTTTCAACTTGGTTTTGTTGGCCTCAGTCATAAATGAACTGTAACCCCCGCTTGGGAGGACCAATACTGTATAATTTTTGAGCTCTACGGCTTTGAAGTACGAAGCATCTATAATCGTTGCTGGATAGTTGAGTTGCTGTTCAAAAAAGTGCCAAACCTCTCCAAAACGTAGCGTCGAAGTCGGTTTTCCAGTTAAAACAGCAATTTTTGGTTTTTCCACCATTTGTACATAAGCGGAACCAAAATCTTTTCCTTCCTCTACGAAACCGGTGGGTGTGGAATTCAATGCCACACCATGTTCTTTGGCGATTTTTTTGAGTTTTGGAATGAACCCATCCAAATTCTTGTTGTCCGATTTGGTAATGATAAGGCTGCCTCTAAAATAGGTTTGTTCTTCAATCGTAAACGGATGGTTGGTTTTCCGCACCCGAATCCCCGCTTTTAAAAGTGAGGCTAAAAAACGAGCATCGGTCATGTCGCTCCAATGGGCGATATGCGCATACGCATCTGCCGAAATACTGTTCGCCGGAGCAAGGTCTCCATCACCTTCCACGGGGTCATAAGGCACGTCATTTTTAACGGCCCAAGCGTTTAACCCATACGCGTAAGGTAGTGACCATGCGGTGATGTCGTATGTTAGTGAGTCCGTTAACTTTGATTTGGGCTCAAACAAAACCTTTACCAACGTACCCTTCGTTTGTTTGGTGGAAACTACCAATGTCTTTTTGTCTAAGGTAGCACTACCTTGAGTGCTTTTCGCGTAGGAATATCCTTTGATTTGTCCTGTGCCTTTGGCGTAGCCATAGGAAATGTCATGTGCCTTCAGCAGTTTTTCCAAAGCTTCCCTTTTCTTAACATCGCCTTGAAGTACGTAGCTTTTATAGGTGAAGTTTTTGTTTTGATAGAATTTTTTGAATTCCTGGTTTAGTTTTTCCACGTTTTGTGAGGACACTTCAACACTGGAAAGGCCAGTGGTGTGATGGTGCGCAATTCTATCTTTTAGGGTAAGTGTATCTCCGATTTTGGTCAAGATACCAAGACCCGCTCTGCCGCTTCCACCTTGTTCATAGGTCATTCCAATCGCGCCGTTATAGGTAGGATAAGTATCCCCATAACTTGGATAAAACAAGTCAAAAATCTCTTTAGTAAAATAGAACCATCCTTCTTGGTCAAAATACTTGGCGTGGTTTTTACCCATGGTCACTTGAAAGGCTCTTTGAAAAGGAGTAATGACTTCATGATAGGGTTCGGCCGCTGGAGCAAAATAGTACGGATTATCCACACCTTGTTCATGAAAATCGACATGTACGTGTGGCAACCATTTGTTATATACTTTTAAGCGTTCGCGACTCTCTACCTGCGTCAGCCAAGCCCAGTCACGGTTTAAATCAAACATATAGTGGTTACTACGACCAGACCACCAAGGTTGGTGATGTTCTTTGCTGTTCGGGTCAAGTTCTCCCGGGGTATTCTTGTATTGATTGTACCAGTTCACGTAGCGTTCCCTACCATCTGGGTTAAGGCAGGGGTCAATGATGACGATGGTGTTTTTCAGGTATTGTTTTTTGGAGGTCAAAAGCTCATATATGGTTTGAAGGGAAGCTTCCGTGCCAACACTTTCATTTCCATGGACGTTATAGCTCAACCATACAATGGCTTTGGATGCTGTATTTCCACCTTCGATAGATTTGATATGCTCAGCCCTTAGGCTTTCAAGATTCGCTATATTTTCTTCAGAACTGACAAAGGCTAGCAACAATTGGCGTCTCTCATTTGTCTTTCCATAAAAGGAAAGCTTCATGTTTTTGGGTGCCTGTTTCGACAGATATTGAAAATAGTCGATTACTTCATGATGCCTGGTAAACTCGGTTCCAAGTTCATATCCTAAAAACTGGGAAGGGGATTGAATTTCTTGTCCGGTAAGTAAACTGCAAAATCCTAGAAAGAGCAGGTGTAGTCTTTTTTTCATAAAAACATATCAAGATTCCAAAGCTAACAATATTCTAATGGAAAACTTAGGCACATCATAACCGAAAAGGGGATTGTTTCAATTAACGTATTTTTAGGATCTTATCACAGGAAGAGATTTATCTTTAAGCGCGTTTTTAAAATTCCTAAATGGAAGTTGACTGTATACCTATGGGGCAAACGGGGTACTTTTCCCCTTTGATATGTGATTATCTTGAAGAAAAGCCAGCACTGAAACCTTTTTACCATCGTATTCCTTCAATAGCCAATTTCAAACTTCAACTAACCGAAAAACAACAGCATTTTCCAGAAGAAAACAGACAACGGTTAGTCAAGGCACTTCGGCAACAATATGCGAATACAGCAGTACCCCCTGAGGTAGACGCAAATCTTGAACTGCTTTCACAGCAAAACACCTACACGGTTACCACAGGACATCAATTGAATTTGTTCACGGGTCCTTTGTATTTTATGTACAAGATTGCTGCAACTATTAAGTTGGTTACGCAGTTGAAAGAGGCCTATCCCAAAGCCAATTTTGTGCCCGTGTATTGGATGGCCACTGAAGACCACGATTTTGATGAAATCAACTACTTCAATTTCCACGGACGCAAGATGCAATGGTCGCAGGACAGAGGTGGAGCTGTGGGGCGGTTGACTACCGAGGGCCTGGAAGAAGTTTTACAGGTTTTTTCAGCCCAACTGGGCACTACACTTTCTGCTAAAAAAATTACGGACTTGTTTTTCAAAGCGTATTTGGAACACCATACGTTGACAGAAGCCACACGATATTTGGTCAACCAGCTTTTTGGAGTGCTGGGTCTTGTTATCGTTGATGGCGATGATGCCTTGCTAAAGCAAGGATTGATTCCATACATGAAGGAAGATGTTTTTCAAAACACGCCCTTCCATAAAGTAAACGAAAGCATTGCTACACTTTCGAAGATTTCCAAGGATTATAAGATTCAAGTCAATCCCAGGGAAATCAATTATTTCTATTTACAAGATGGCCTTCGCGAACGCATCGTAAAGGATGGAAGCCAATATTCGGTCTTAAATACGGATATCACCTTCACCCGTGAAGCGCTTGAAAAAGAAATGGAAACTTCTCCTGAGAATTTTTCCCCGAACGTGATTGCCAGGCCTTTGTATCAAGAAGTGATTCTGCCCAACCTTTGTTACATCGGAGGAGGGGGAGAGCTAGCCTATTGGTTGGAGCTCAAATCTTATTTCGATACACTTGACGTTCCTTTTCCAATGCTTTTATTGCGACCATCGGTGTTGTTCATGAGTGAGAAACAACATCAAAAAGCGGAGAAGCTAGATTTGGCGGTTCAGGATTTATTCTTGAATCAAAATGTGCTTATCAACAAGAAGATTCGAAGTATTTCCAATATTGATATTGATTTTTCCCCTCAACAGGAGCATCTCAAAACCCAATTTGAAAATATGTATGCTTTAGCAGAACAAACAGATGCTAGTTTTTTGGGTGCAGTTAAGGCGCAGGAACGGAAGCAAATTAAAGGGTTGGAAAAGTTGGAGAAACGTTTGTTGAAAGCACAAAAGAAAAAGCTCAAAGACCATGTCGTTCGCATGACTGACCTTCACAATGCGCTATTTCCAAATGGTTCTTTGCAAGAACGCCAAGTGAACTTTTCAGAGTTGTATCTCGAAATGGGAGATACGCTGGTTCCAACACTGATGGAGCAGTTGAATCCTATTGCACCTAATTTTTTGGTGCTACGGTACTAGTCGAGTTCCAT
>JBCBPD010000169.1:0-4455 GCA_039820925.1 Bacteroidota bacterium
ATATTCTTAACCGCCAAAAGGTTTTTGTTACAGGTAAAGCAATGGGCGAATAGGGCATAATTATGAGGATGTCTATCCGCAGGAAGTTCCAATTTTCCGGATAGGAGGGTTCCCGTTGCGTTTTCAAAGGTTAGGTTTTGTACCGCCATGGAAGGAATTTTTTAAGGTTCTCGATTAGCTTTTATCTTTCTTCTTGAAGATATTCCTTAAGTCGGGATTGTAAAAGAAACCTATCTGTAACCTATCGAAGACCTGCGAAGTAAATTGATTTCGAAGGTATCCGAGTTGGACACTGCTGTTTTCTGTAAGGTGGATACCTAAAGCGCCATACAATCGGTTTTGCCCAAATAAATCATCCTGAAGATTGATGAAAAGTTCGTCGTAAAAATTCAGAAAGAAGGTGTTGGTCAAGGGTAGGGTCATTTGAATTCGATACCGAGCTCGATGTTCAGTTCGGGTTTCATCTCCAAAATCCAAAAAACGCTGTTCCAAGCGATAGCGGTGTTCAAAAATGAGTTCCCATACCTTGTTTTTGAGAATGAATTGCTGAAAAATACGATGTTCCCGGCTATCGCGGTCACCTTCGTTTTCCAAGAAAGTGGGGTCCGTTTTGATAAAAGCATACCCTCCTGTTGCAATTGCATTTGGATTGATATGGTAGTTCAATCCCGTTCGTAGCAAAAGCTGATTAAAGTTGTCTGCAGTTTCATAATACCGGAACTGCGCCTCGGAATGAATGCTAAAGCGTTCGGAAATTTTGTTCATCCCGAAGTACATATACCATCCTCCAAACTCTTCTTCTGGGTTGTTTTGTGCCCCTACCAAAAAAGGAATCAGCAGGATGGTAAAATATAATTTCTTCATACGGTGACGCTAGGATTACTCTAACGTAATGGTTTTGGTTTCGGTAAAAGGAGAAAGCTCCAATGCTTCGATTTCTTGTTGGTACGCTTTCCATTTTTGATTCAAAAAGGCGTTGGTTTTCCCGAGTGCTTCCTTCACTTCCTCTTCAGCAAATTGAATCAAGTTCTCTTCCGTTTTGGTCACACCAGATTTCCGCGTCTGCACGTAGTAGCTTGCCGTATTCACACGCTGCATCACACTGATTTCCGGGTTTCGGGTGATACCTTGCCGTTTGTCTTCTTTTCCGATAAACAGGGCAACAATGCTATCAATTTCTTTAACGATACTGTCCGAAGCTTTCATGGCATCTTTGTATTTCTCCTCGTCCATTTCCTTCATATCCTTTTTCAAACGATTGGCCAGATTCTTGCGTTCAACCAAAGCTTTTACCGCATCAGCGCTAGCTTGGGTGAATTTCTCCAATTTCCTAGCTTGATTGTAAACGCTCTCTACACCTGTATTGGATACGTTAAGTCTAGGGTCAGTTTTTACCGTAATGCTAGTGGAATCCATTGCGCTACCATAATGGACTTTTACCTTGTAACTACCTGGTTTTACCGAGATGCCACCTCTTTCACTTTTCTTTTTCGAGATTTTTCGGGAAGGACGGTCTGGGCCTTTTTCATCAAGTTCCCAGTACATCCGATGGAAACCTGCCTTTTTGGGTGTTTTGGTCTTCAGCGTACGAATCAACCGAGTACCATCATAAATTTTAAAGACAACAGAGTCCTTCTTTTTCGCTTTGGGTTTCTCTTCTTCATCGGTAGCCTCCTTTTCTTTATCGTCTTTCGATTTGTCTTCCTTTTTTGGAACCTCTTTGAGGTAATAGGTAATCATTGCACCTTCTTTTCGATTTTCGGCATTGTACAAAGCATCCCCACCAAAACGACTTCCGGTAGGTTGTTGATAAGCCGCCAAATAGGCATCCGGACTATCGAAAAGTTTTACATCGTTTTGCAAGACGGCTGCGTTTTGAGCAATAGCGCGTAACGGACGAATGTCATCCAATACCCAAGCAGCTCTTCCGAAAGTACCAATTACCAAATCATGCTCTCTCGGCTGAATGACCAAATCCTTGGTAGATACCGTTGGGAAACCTTCAGTCCACTTCATCCAGCTGCCGCCAGTATTGAAGGAAATGTAAAGTCCGTCATCAGTTCCTAAAAACATCAAATTTGGATTTTCAGGGTCTTCTACAATGGAAAGGGTATAGCTTTCCACATCATTTCCATCTACAATACGGGTCCATGTTTTGCCATAATCCTTGGTCCGATAGGCATAGGGGGTATAGTTGAAACGTCTGTAATCATTCGCAATCAACAAAGCTTCCCCTTTGTTCTTTTTTGAAGCTTTAATTTGCGGAATCCAACTACCTGCGGGTAGCCCTTTGATGTTTTGAGTCACTTCGGTCCATGTTCCGCCACCATTTTGGGTGATGTGTACGCGACCGTCATCAGTTCCAACCCAAAGCATATTTTGCTCTACCTCTGAAGGTTCGATAACCAAAATCGTACAGTGGTTTTCTGCGCCAGTGGCATCCATCGTAAGTCCACCACTTTCACTTTGTTTCTGTTTTTCCTTATCGTTAGTGGTCAAATCAGGAGAAATGGTCGTCCAAGTAAGCCCTTTATTGGTGCTTTTGTGCACGAATTGGCTTCCAAAATAAACGGTACTGTTGTTGAACGGGTCCTGACCAATTCCCGCGTTCCAATTGAAACGCAAACGAGTGTCTTTGTCCGGAGGGGTAGGACGAACGATGTAATTGTTCCCCGTTTTCCAGTCATAGCGCGAGACAAAGCCTTGTTGACTCATCGCATAGCCAAACTGGTTATCATCTAAATCAGGAACTACGTCAAAACCATCCCCAAAGGCTATTTCTTGCCAGTAGCTATTGCGGATGCCTTGGTCACGCCAAACGTAGGCTGGACCTCTCCATGAACCATTGTCTTGCATTCCTCCATAAACGTTGTACGGGTATTCGTTGTCAATATTAATGTGGTAGAATTGCGCTACGGGAAGATTTCCAATAAAGCGCCAAGTCTTTCCGCCATCTTTGGTAATGTTCATACCGCCATCGTTGCCATCAATCATGAATTGACCGTTCTCGGGATGAATCCACCAGGCATGGTGGTCGGGGTGCACGCCATTGTTGGCTTGATAGGCTGGCATGAGTTGGGTAAAGTTTTTACCGCCGTCTTCAGAAACGTTGACGTAGGTAAATATAGAATACACACGATTCTCGTTTTGAGGGTCAACATAAATGTCTGAATAGTAAAAAGGACGATTGCCAATATCGTTTTTGTCATTGACCTTTTTCCATTTGAAGCCGCCATCATCTGAGCGATACAGAGCGTTTTTCTTCGCTTCTACTAAGGCGTACACCACATTAGGCTTGTTTTTGGCGATAGCCATACCGATTCGCCCCAATTCACCTTTGGGCAAACCATCTTCATCGCTTAGCTTTTTCCAATTTTCACCACTATCCATGGTGATATAGAGTCCACTTCCTTCGCCACCCGATTTGAAGAACCAAGGGTCTCTTTTATGTTGCCACATGGCTGCTATCAACTTATTGGGGTTACTAGGGTCAATAACCAGGTCAGCGATTCCACTAGTGTTGTTGGTAGATAGGATTTTTTTCCAGGTTTTACCGCCATCTTCGGTTTTGTAAACACCTCTTTCTGGATGTACACCCCAGGGTGAACCAATCGCTCCCACATAAACCACATCAGGATTTGTTGGGTCAATTACGATTCGATGGATGTGCCTCGTTTTTTCAAGGCCCATTGCGGTCCAAGTTTTTCCGCCGTCGATGGATTTGAATACACCATAACCACCATTAAGGCTGTTTCTTGGATTTCCTTCTCCTGTTCCGACCCAGATTACAGAAGGGTTGGATTGTTGAATTTTTACCGCCCCGATAGATGCCGTAACTTCCTTTTCAAACAATGGTTCCCATTTGATGCCCCCAGAAGTAGATTTCCAAAGCCCACCTGAAGCGGTACCCACATACATGATATCAGGATTGGACAAGACCACATCAATTGATGTGACACGGCCACTCATTCCAGCAGGGCCAATGTTACGGGGTTTCATGTCTTGGATCATGTCCATGGAAAATTCCTGGGCTGTTAATGCGAGACTGGAGAAAAGAAAGAGGAATAGGTAGCAGTGTTTCATTGTTAGTCAATTTTGGTGTCTAAAGATATCAAAAACGGAAACTGGATTTCTTAAAGCGATGTTAACAGGAACGGAATGGTACGCTTCGCAAACCTAGCTGTAACAAAACTGTATCATATCATACCAACATTACATCAATCATAACCAATCAAAAATGAACACCAATTTTACGTTTAAGTCTAGGATTGCCTTAACACTTGTAGTTACTGCGTTAGTTTGGGGTCATGTACTTTGGGATTATTTTCATGACGGAATACCCACACATTATCTATTCCATGACAAAAATATGCCAGGCATACCCAATTGGATAGGGGCAATAATCCTTCCTTTTTTCACTTGGATTCTTTTGCACCGAATGCAAAAGCGTTTGGA
>JBCBPD010000170.1:0-4213 GCA_039820925.1 Bacteroidota bacterium
CAGTAAGATTGATGGAATTTAATTTACTTGCTTAGGTAGGGTAAATGTTTTTTTAATTGTTATAGTATTAGACCGTTTTAAAAATGGAAGAGAATTATTTAGCAAAATGGCTCAACAACGAACTCTCGCCAGAGGAGTTGAAAGCCTTTGAGCAAACCGAGGAATATCAGTCCTACGCCAAGCTCAAAGCGGTTTCTTCACGTCTGCAAGCGCCTGAGTTCGATATGGAAGGTACCTTTGCCCAAATTAAGGCCAAAACGGCTGGCGATGCGGTTAAAGTTGTAGCGCTAAAGCCGTACAAAAGCTTTTTGCGTATTGCCGCAGCCATCGCATTACTTATGGTGGGTGCATTTGCTTATCTCAATCTTTCCAATGAATCGGTCACTACCGAAATCGCGGAAACTGCAAAGCTTACCTTACCCGATACTTCTGAAGTGGTTTTGAACGCTGATTCAAAAGTAACTTACGATGATACCGATTGGGACCTTCAACGAAATATTACCTTGGAGGGTGAAGCATTCTTTAAAGTAGCGAAAGGCAAAACGTTTACAGTATCCACGGATTTGGGACAAGTCCAGGTTTTGGGCACGCAATTCAACGTGGAAGCCCGAAAAGACTATTTTGAAGTAAGTTGTTACGAAGGATTGGTTTCCGTAACATTCAACAATACAACACAAAAACTTCCCGCCGGGGCATCACTGCTCTTTATTCGTGGCGAACGCATGGAACGTACTGTTTCAAATCTTGAACCTTCATGGTTAAACCATGAAAGTTCTTTTGAGCGTGTACCTTTGCAATTTGTTATCAATGAACTCGAGAGACAATTCAAAATTGACGTCTCTTTAGAAAATGTTGATACCGAAGTACTCTTTACAGGAAGTTTTAACAACACTGACCTAGAAACTGCGTTAAAAAGTATAAGCACCCCATCAACACTGAATTTCAAAGTATCGGGCGATAATGTACTTTTCTATGCAGAGGACACACCGTAAAACCTTAGGGCTTCTCCTTATTCTCTTTGGTTTTTCGTTTTTGGTCCACGCCCAGACTGAGGAATCCAAAGAAATTTCACTTCTTAATCACATTAAGCAGCTTGAGCTTCGGTATGAGGTCAAGTTTTCCTTTTTGAATGGTGATGTCGAAAACCTCACCATAGTACCCCTTGCAGAAACGTCAAACCTGCAACAAGAACTCCGCCATATCCAGGAACGGTTTCAATTCAAAATAGACCCGCTGAGCGAGAGGTATTATGCTATCGTCAAAAAAACCTTGGTTAATGTATGCGGCAGCATTTTCGATAATTTCGCCCAGAACTCCATTCCAGGGGCTACCATTGAAGTAATGAATTCGGAAATCGCTGTTACGACCGACGCGGAGGGTACCTTTAAGCTTGAATCCATTCCCAGGAATGCTACCCTTAAGATTCGTTATTTAGGATTTAACACCAAATATGTTCAAGTAGAGGACCTTGTTTTACGAAGTGGCTGTTCGGAAATTCTGCTCTCACAATTCTACCAACAACTCAAAGAGGTGGTCGTTTACAAATTCCTAACTACGGGAATCATCAAAGAAGAAGATGCAAGCATCACCATTAACACCAAGGATTTTGGAATTCTGCCTGGTTTGATTGAACCCGATGTTCTACAAACGGTGCAGGCCCTTCCCGGTATTAAAAGTATTGACGAAACGGTATCCGACATCAATGTTCGCGGTGGAACAAATGACCAAAATCTCATCTTATGGAATGGCATCAAAATGTATCAATCCGGACATTTTTTTGGTTTGATTTCGGCTTTCAATCCCTATCTCACAGAAAAGGTTACGGTGATAAAGAACGGAACTCCAGCCCGATTCGGTGATGGCGTCAGCAGTGTAATTGCCATGGAATCCAAAAACACCATTGAAGACCAATTTTCGGGAGGTGCTGGATTCAATTTTATCAGTGGGGATATTTTTGGGCAGCTTCCCATAAATGACCGACTCGCTATGCAGTTTTCCGCGCGCCGCTCTACCACAGATTTTCTAAATACCCCTACCTACGACCGCTTCTTCGACCGGGCTTTTCAGGACAGTGAGGTGACCGACGAAAACAACATTCGGTTAGAAGATAATTTTGAACGCGAAGAAAACTTCTTTTTCTATGATTTTACGGGTAAAATCCTGTACGACTTGAATGAAGACCACAAGCTTCGATTCAATCTTATCAGTATCAGTAACGAACTCGAATTCTCTGAAACCAATCTGTCTTTGGATGAAACTACCAATAGCTTTTTACAGCAAACCAACCTATCCTTTGGCGGACAATGGTCCGGGCAATGGACGGACCGTTTTCAAACCCATTTGAATGTGTATTACTCGCGGTACGACCTTGACGCTATCAACCTTTTTGCAAACCAAGTGCAGCTCTTATTACAAAACAACGAAGTTCTGGAGGGGGCTGCGAAACTAGACACACAATACACCTTATCTGAAACCCTGAGCTGGAACAATGGGTATCAGTTCATCGAAACCGGAATCACGAATACCTCCGATGTCACACAACCTCCCTTTCAAAGCAATATCAAAGGCGTAATTCGGGTACACGCGCCGTATTCCAGCATACAATATCATTCAAGTGAAAAAAAGCTTTTGACGGAAATCGGGCTACGGACCAATATTATCCAAAATTTGGGCACGTTTAATGAAATACTATGGGAACCAAGGTTCAATGTGAACATGAAATTGGCCAATCACTTGCGTGCGCAGATTCTGGGAGAGTTTAAAAGCCAGACTACCAATCAAGTCATAGATTTGGAACAGAATTTTTTGGGGATTGAAAAAAGAAGATGGATTATTTCTGACAATGCCGAACTACCCATTACCAAAAGCAAACAAGCTTCCGTTGGCATCAATTATGAGTTGAACGATTTTTATTTCGGACTGGAAGGCTTTTACAAGCGCGTGGATGGCATCAGTACACGAACCCAGGGTTTCCAAAACCAAAATCAATTTTCAGGTGAAATAGGACATTACAATATTCATGGCGCCGAGCTGCTTATCAATAAAAGAGGACTGAAGTACAGCACCTGGCTTAGTTATGCCTACAATAAAAATGACTACACCTTCGACCTGATTGACCCAAATACATTTCCAAACAATTTGGACATACGCCATACGTTGACCTTGGCGAGTACGTATGAATGGAAGAATTTAAAAATTGGTGCGGGTTTGAATTACCGCACCGGAAAACCTTTCACGGAACCCATCGCTGAAGACGCTATCAATACTAATGTTTTCCCGGCGCAAATCAATTTTGAAGAACCCAATTCGAGTAGACTACCGGAGTACTTGAGATTGGATGCTTCCGCCATTTATAATTTACGGTTGGGAAGAAGGGTTAAAGGCAATGTTGGCGTGTCGGTGCTCAACATTACCAATCGTAGAAACGTTTTGAATACCTATTTCCGGCTAACGGACGACAATCAAATTGAAACGGTGGAAAACATCTCTTTAGGCATTACCCCTAATGTCAGTTTTCGAGTGAGCTTTTAATTCGAGACTCCCAAAAAGAAATTACCAATACATGCGGAAAAGTAATTGCGGCCAGAAAGTACACTAGAATGGACAGCAATTGGTCCATATTGTCCTTAAGAAAGAAATAGAGTATTCCGAGTCCGGCTATGGAGGCTAGCCAATACGGTAGACTTGTTTTCAAATATCTTACAAATGTAGCTCGCGAACTATGTCCGTAAAGGAACACCAACTGATCCCTCAACGAAGGAATACTATGCCATAAAATGAAGTAAATCGAAAAACTCCAAATAAGGGTGGTTACGTTAAATATGACAAACAGGAGGCCCAAGATGAAGAACTCCTCCAAATACCGTAACGTCAGTTGGTTTTTGACAGACAAGAACAAACCCGTAACCCCCAACCCTACACCAGTCGATACGAACATCCATTTCAACCATTCCGGTTTAATATCAAATCCACTTAGCTCTGTTAACACCGGAACAACCTGTTCACTTTGCACATAAAAAAGCATAAACAGAATAAAAAGCCCATAAAATGAAAAAAATAGGGTGCTTCCAATTGAAGTTTGTTTAACGTTTGAAGACCAGTGCTGTTCACCAAAATGAAAGCCACTTATCAAAAGAAAAAGTGGCAAAGCCAATTGCGGCCATAAGACAAACAGCACTAGTATGACAACCACTACCAATATATAAAACATACC
>JBCBPD010000171.1:0-4154 GCA_039820925.1 Bacteroidota bacterium
CCCTATTATGCCTCCCATGGAAAATTAGAAAAGCACCGTACCAAAGTTATTATTGGAATGTTTTTGTCAGGAGGAGTATGTTTTACCGCTTTAAGTATGATGTATCGTGACCTGCAAAGCGTACAAAATGCTATTGAATTTCCAGAACGTTTCGGACCGTTCGAGCCCTATTTCTTTTATGGGGTAATTGCAATCGAAATTCCAATGATACTAGCTTTTGGTTTTGCCGTAATCATGTCCATTATCAAACGAAAGCAAATTGACGAGCATGCTTGGTGGTTGATTTCTACGGTCTTCATCATTATGATGCCAGCCCTAGGTCGAGGCATTCAAAATGTGTTTATTCTGGCACAGCTTGATCAGTGGCCCGATATTGACATCATCTTTCCTACCTATATCACCCAAGGGATAATTATTACCATGATTTTGATTGCTGCGAAAATTTATAAGAAGTTAAAACATCCAGCTACCTTCCTGGCGCTGCTAATAAATATCCTGTGTTTCTTTGTAGCACCTTTAGGTAAATCAGAAGCTTTGCAATGGTTTTTTAAGACCCTGATAAAAGGATAGTCTATTTTAAAAGCGTTTGGCCTGGTGCTTTCGTTCCATAACCAAACCCTTTTTTCCAAATAATTCAATACCTTCAAGGGTAGAAAGAGACTTCTTCCCTCCCACAATGACACAACTTTTACAGGTTCGCATCAAAGTTGGTATTGCAATGCTCCTGCTAGCTGTGTTTTCAAATGTGTCCTTTGCCCAACAAAATGACATAGCGGCACTCGAAAAAGCGTACAAGCAACAATATGGGATTGAAAAACTGAAAAGCTTAAACCAACTTACCCGCTATTTCCGAAAAGAAAACCCCAGAAAAAGCATCAAATACGGAAAACTAGCCGTTGAGTTGGGTGAGGCTATTTTTACGGAATCGAATACCCTGATTTCGGAAGAGGAACGATATCTGCTTGCCATGGCACATCTACAACTCGGAGAAGTCATGCTAGACCGAGAACGTTTTTTCGAAGCCAAAAACCATTTCGAAGCTTGCTTGGAGCTATCACAAGAAATAGCAAACGAAACATACGAAACAAAAGCCAGGGCTAGTCTGGATTCCCTGTATGCGGTGGCAGATTCTTCAGAGATAAAGCAAGGTTTGCTTTCCAAGACTTTCGGTCAAATCCGTTTCGCCAAAAATTTCAATAAAACTGCTAATACCCTTGGGGTACAAAAAGAAATGAAGTTAGCCGTACATCAAGAGAACCGGGGAAACTTTATAAAAGCCATAGAACATTATGAACAGGTCATAAATCTGCTCCAAAATCAAGGGGATTCGGAGAATATTGGGGAAATCCAACTGAAAATTGCCCAGATGTATGATAGTTTGAACCAACACACGGCTGCCCAAAAATTTCTGGGAGAAGCCATTGCAAACCAAGAAAGAGCGCTGGTGAACAAGAACGGAAACGTTCAAACTGGCAATACCGACTTACTTGATAGTCTTACTGCAAACAGTGCAACAAAGGCAGAGATAGATAAAGTACTGCGCGACGAACAAGCGCAAATGAAAAACCTGGCAGAACGCTATGCGCGCGAAAATGATTATGAAAGTTCAATCGCTTACTATCGCATGTACCAAGAACTCACGGTTAAAATCCGAAAGGATAGTTTGGATGAAGTGGCCGCACGCCAACAAAAGGAAAATGAAATAGCACTACTCAAACAACAAAAGAAAATTGCCGATATGAATGTGCAATCGGCTGAACGTGAGAAGGAAAGACAGGTTGAAATTCGAAACGCCTCCATCGGCGTAGGGGTTGTGCTGACCTTGGGAGCACTTGGGTTGTTTTACCTCTACCTGACCAAACGGAAACAACATAAACGCTTGGAAGTGACCCACCGCGACTTGAATAAAGCCAAAACCAAACTAGTTTCCGCGGAAAAACGAATTGTAAAACTTTTGACCCAACAGGTATCGGAAGATATTGCTCTGGAATTGTTGGAAAATACGAATGATGTACCCGGCAAACATTTTGTCTGCTTGATGTTTTTGGACATACGGGATTTCACCCCATTAGCAGAAAAAATGACTCCTGAAGAGTTGATTGACTACCAAAACAATGTTTTTGGTTTTATGATGGATGCCATCCAAAGTCACAACGGCAACATCAACCAATTGATGGGTGATGGACTTATGGCCACGTTCGGTGCACCCAAATCCCATGGAAACGATTGCCAAAATGCCTTTAAGGCGGCCCAAGAAATTCTTTTCGAACTCAAGGAGCGTAACGAAGCGGGACTCATCAAAAAAACCAAGATAGGTATCGGTTTGCATGCTGGCTATGTAGTCACAGGAAATGTGGGCAATGAAAAGCGAAAACAATATTCCGTTACTGGAAACCCGGTCATTATTGCCAGTCGCGTAGAACAGCTGAACAAAGAGCATCAATCCCAACTCATTATTACAGAAGAGGTGTACCAAAAGTTGGAAAGTCCGCCACCCAAACCAGAACCTTTTATGGAGGCTAAGCTTAAAGGAAGAACCAAACCCGTGAAAATCCTAAAAGTGGTTTAAGCTTTAAGGTGCTTCGTGATTTTTGAACTAGTGGGCGATGTGATGGAATAGAAAAAATCAATGAGCTTTCCTTCCGGGTTCACCAAATACTTCTGAAAATTCCATTTGACGCTGCTACTCTGCTTGCCATTCAATTGCTTTTGTGTAAGCCATTGGTACAAAGGATGTTGATTCGGTCCTTTCACCTTTACTTTTTCAGTCATAACAAAACTTACGCCGTAGTTCAATTCACAGAAAGATTGAATCTCTTCGGCAGAACCCGGTTCTTGTGCGCCAAATTGATTGCTCGGCACCCCAATTACCATAAGTTGCGTCTTGTAGTTTTGATACAAACGTTCCAAATCCTTGTACTGCCCTGTAAAACCGCATTTGGAAGCAACGTTTACAAAAAGGATATGCTTTCCCCTGAATTCAGATAAATCCAAAGCAGTACCGTCCAATTTGTTCATGGCAATATCAAACAACTCAACGGTATTGCTTTTATCGGTTTTATCCGTAGGATTCAATCCTTTGCGACTAATGGCATCTAGAATTTTCAAAAGCCTTAGTTATTGATGTAATTGTATAGTTCTTGGATTTTTTCAGGCGTATTGAACTGCCCTCCATAAAAAGAAGTGACCGTAGCTGAAGTATCATCCTTGATTCCTCTTGACGACACACAAAGGTGTTTGGCGTCGATAATCACGGCAACATCCTCCGTTTCCAATATGGATTGAAGCTCTAAAGCAATCTGGTTCGTAAGCCTCTCCTGTACTTGTGGACGCTTGGCAAAGTATTGTACGATACGGTTCAATTTGGACAACCCAATGACCTTCCCGGATGAAATATACGCCACGTGTGCTTTTCCGATTATGGGCACAAAATGATGTTCACAATTGGAATAGAACGTAATATCCTTTTCAACCAACATTTGGTTGTATTGATACTTATTCTCGAATAGGGCCACCTTGGGTTTGTTGGCAGGGTTTAGACCAGAAAAGATTTCGTCTATGTACATTTTCGCAACACGCTTTGGTGTCCCTTTGAGGGAATCATCGGTCAAATCAAGGCCCATAACGTCCATGATTTGTTCAAAAAGCTTTGCGATACTTTCTTTTTTCTCTTCATCGGTCAATGCAAATGCATCGGCCTTCATTGGTGTTTCGATTCCCGTATATAAATGGTCGTCTCCGATTTCTTCGTGGGAATAGCCATTTAAAACTTCGTTTGTTTCTAGATAATCCTCTAGTAAGAGTTCTTGATTTTTCATGTGTTTTAATTCCAGTGCTATTTTTTACAATAGCCAGTTCAATTAAATATTTTGCGATAGTAAAGCTACCTATTTTGTTTAATAATTTTTGTTAAAGTTTAAACAAATTCATTTTTATGGTCCAAATAACCCGATTTAGGGATTTATGAAATGGTCTTGACCCAACGCCCAAAAAGGTTTTATAGCTCCTCTCACTACCTTTAAGAAGCAAGAATTAGGCCAATTTGTATAGGGTATTCAAATATGGCAGTGCAAAAAGAATTACCTTAAGCCAGAAGTTGAAAAACCAAGGAGATGGACGACCCAATTTTCGATTTTCTATCCAAATACATTGAC
>JBCBPD010000172.1:0-4153 GCA_039820925.1 Bacteroidota bacterium
AGGGTCACCCTTGCTCCCCTTCTTCAATCTTGGATAGTTTGTGTACGGCAATCTCGGGATTTCCATCAACCTCGCCCTCTAAAATGCCTGCAATTTGGGTGGCCGTAAACTTCATTGCTGCAAAAGTAACAAAATTTGTTTAACAGAATTTTGGATAGCAGCAGTAGTATTTGGAAACCGTTTTTGAAAGTTCTTTAGCACCAAAATGGTCTGATTCGTTTAAAAGCGATACTACTTTTCCATTGGCACGTAACATATTAATAGGCTGGACAGTATTATTATAAGCGGTGTGTGAAACCTTACCATCAAACACCAGATATTCCAGCTCTTCAGGAGTCAAGTCAAAATTTTCGGAAACCTTTTGTTTTCGACTGGCGAGTTTCTCCGCATCAAAAGGTTTGTTTTTCATTTTTACATGCAATAAACGTCGTTCCAGTAGCATGGCGCAAAGCATGGAAAGGACTTTGTCCTCTGCAAATTGCCATTGTTTAAGCGCAAACAGAATATCAGTGTCATCCAAAAGTGCAAAATTCTCTAACCGCTTTTCAGCCTGAGCGGCGTCATCCGAACCTAAAAAAATCGAGAGGCGTTCTCCACCCCTAAGGTCCACACCATCCGAAAGGAGTTGTCTGGCGCGCTGCATAATTCGAATCAACATCTGTTCTGCAGCCAGACTGGTTTTATGGAGATAGACTTGCCAATACATGAAAGTGCGCGCCATCAAAAATTTCTCGACAGCATAAATTCCTTTTTCCTCTACAACAATTTGGTCATCTCTAACATTCAGCATGCTTATCAATCGTTCGGAATTGATATTCCCTTCGGTAACCCCGGAATAAAAACTATCACGCTTGAGGTAATCCAAACGGTCCATATCCAGTTGGCTCGACACCAACTGATTCATGAAAACCCTCGGATATTCGCCTTTGAAAATGGCAATGGCCATATCAAGTGCCCCATCCAACTCGGAATTCAGAGCTTCCATGAATTGTAAGGACAGTGCCTCATGCGCAACTCCTTCCAACAAAAAGCCTTCCAAGGCATGTGAAAAAGGACCGTGCCCCACATCATGCAACAAAATCGCGCACAACAAACCACTTTCTTCTGCCTGCGAAATGGCAACTCCCTTTTGTCTCAGTATGCCAATAGCCTTCGTCATGAGATGCATGCTTCCCAAGGCATGATGAAAACGGGTGTGGTGCGCCCCTGGATATACTAAATACGACATACCCATTTGCGAAATACGACGGAGCCTTTGAAAATAAGGGTGCCCTATAAGTTGGTAAACAAGTTCGTTTGGGGTTCCAATAAAACCGTAAATTGGATCGTTAAAGAATTGAAGTTTTTTGGCTTCGGTCAAAAAGGACGATTTTAAGCTGTAAAGATAACACTATATGAAAAATATCACCATCCTCTGGGTTGATGATGAAATAGACCTTTTAAAGCCACACATCTTATTTCTTGAAGGGAAGGATTACAATGTGGTTACTTGCCAGAGTGGACAGGAAGCCCTGGAAGAAATCAAACAACGCTTTTTCGATATTGTTTTTTTGGATGAGAACATGCCAGGGATTTCAGGTTTGGAGACTTTGACCGAAATCAAAAAGCATGATGCCTCCGTTCCGGTGGTTATGATTACCAAAAGTGAGGAGGAATATATTATGGATGAGGCTATCGGTTCGAAGATTGCTGATTACCTTATCAAACCGGTAAATCCAAATCAGATTTTACTTTCCTTAAAGAAAAGTTTGGATAATTCACGATTGGTTTCCGAAAAAACCACTTCCAACTATCAGCAGGAGTTCCGGAAAATTGCAATGGATTTGGCCATGGTTGATTCTTATGAAGAATGGGCCGAATTATACAAGAAGTTAATTTACTGGGAGCTCCAATTGGAGCAAATTGAGGATACCGGAATGTTCGAGATACTGGAATCGCAAAAAACCGAAGCGAATTCGCAATTCAGCAAGTTTGTAGACAACAACTACCGAAGTTGGTTTCAAGATGATGAAGGGCCCATCATGTCGCACACCTTATTCAAGAAACAAATCAAACCTGAATTGGAAGGCAAAAAGACTTTATTGGTAGTTATTGACAATTTGCGATACGACCAGTGGTTAGCCTTTGAAGAAGTGCTCGGCATCCACTACAAGAAAAAAGTGGAGTCCAGCTATTACAGTATTCTTCCCACCGCGACGCAGTATGCACGAAATGCCATTTTTTCAGGACTGACTCCGCTGGATATGGAAAAAATGTATCCTGAATGGTGGAAAAATGACACGGACGATGGCGGTAAAAATTTGTTCGAAGCAGAATTCTTGGGAGAACAACTCAAAAGACTAGGTTTAAACCTGAAATGGGAATACCATAAAATCAGTAGTCTACGTCAAGGAAGACAATTGGCACAAAACTTCCGTTCCCAAAAAGACAATGACCTAACCGTATTGGTTTACAACTTTGTGGATATGCTTTCGCATGCCAAAACAGAAATGGAAGTCATCAAGGAACTAGCTGCAAACGACAAGGCCTATCGCTCGTTAACGCTTAGCTGGTTCAAGAATTCGCCTTTGCTGGAAATTGTGCAACAAGCCCAAAATCTGGGGATGCAACTCATTTTAACCACGGACCACGGCACGATAAACGTTAAGCATCCTTCCAAGGTGATTGGTGACAAGGAAACTAGTTTGAATTTAAGGTATAAAACAGGGCGTAGTTTGACCTATGAACCAAAAGAAGTGTTGTCTACTAAAAATCCACAGGAAATTCATTTACCCAACATTAACCTGAGTAGCAGCTTTATTTTTGCCAAAAACGACTTGTTTTTCGCTTATCCGAATAACTACAATCATTATGTGGGTTACTATCGAAACACCTATCAACACGGTGGTGTATCTTTGGAAGAAATGATTGTTCCCTTTGTTGTCTTAGAGCCCAAATGAGCACTTTAAAAAGCTTTACACTTTCTGAAATTGATATAGTAGCCCGAGAAGTTTTGGAAACCATTCAGGGTAAGATTTTATGCTTTTCCGGAGAAATGGGTGCTGGTAAGACTACTTTGATTAAAGCACTGGTAAAACATCTTGGCGGAGAGGACCCTGGAAACAGTCCTACCTTCGGATTGGTCAATCAGTACAATAATACTTCAGGGGAAGTTTTGGGCTATCACTTTGACTTTTACCGCATAGAACAGGAAGAAGAAGTGTTCGACATGGGTTTTGAAGAATACTTGAATTCTGGACATTGGTTGTTTATTGAATGGCCGCAGGTTGTGGAAACATTCCTTCCTTCCTCGGTTGCAAGAATAACGCTACACTTCGTCGATGAAACTACACGGGCAATCGAGATAAATAGCTAGTATACCCTTAGCTTCTTACCTTCTCTGCGAGAACTAGAAAATGAAAGTGCTTCCGATAAACGGTCGTCTTTTTACGTTGAAATGCATATTTTATCGATGAAATGTAGGACGGCATTGAATTATTTCCTACTTTCGTTTTTGAATGAATTCATTTTAATAACCGAAAACTCTTTTACGATGAACACTAAAAAAGTTTTTTTTGGTTTGCTTGCTGTGTCCTTTTTAATGATGGCTGTTGTAGCTACAGTTCCTTCGGGAGATGAGTTAATTAAAGACACTACTAAAACCAGTCTGAAAAAAAGTAAGATTGGTAAGATGTAGGCAAAACACCTAAACGTAAAGGCCCTTTGTAAAACAAGGGCCTTTTTTTATGCAATAAAATGAACAACGTGCAGTTAATACTGTATGAAAGGAAATAAGAAGGCTAGGCGAAGGCTCATAGTTGAAGGCATTATTACCCTCCTGATTGCAATCACACCAGTCTTTCATTACACTTATAAATACATGCCGGAAGATACCGAGTCTCTTAATTTCATATTATTTGACTTAGGCGCCAATGGATTTGCAGACGCAAGAACTGCATTCTGGTTCTACCTTATTAAATTGATTCCATTAATTCTATTGATAATCTGGTTTACTACGAGCAAACAATGGTGGTATCACGCGATACTAATTCCAATCTCCATGTATACTTTTCAATTGGTTGATGTGTTTTTTAATTCTTCTGATGCCACCATTGTTTGCTCGTAGTAAACCAGATTATCAATAGAATTAATGGAATCAATTTAATAAGGTAGA
>JBCBPD010000173.1:0-3913 GCA_039820925.1 Bacteroidota bacterium
ACACCCCAGCAGCTGGGGTGTTCAAAAGTGAACAGTTTCATAATCAAGAAGTTAGAATCGATTACGAGTTAATCATTTACATGGGTCAAAAGTGCCCTATGTAAAATCCAAGGCCAATAGACTCCAGAATTCTTGAGTCGGGAATCACCGATTCTAAACCGAAACGAGAATTCTCGGTTCTACACTTTATTCATTACCAGCTAGTTACAGAAATTTGTTGACGCATGTACCATTCTGCCGTTAAATGGGTAGTAAAATAGTTTATGGACCCTATTAAAAAATATCAAAAGCACATTAGGCTTACCCTAGACAACAAAAACAAAGTGCAAAGGGTAGCTGAGACTTATGGCGTTTCCGAGAACGCAGCATTGAACATCATTTTAAAGAAATCAAAATTTGAGTAATGGATAGAATAGATTTTAAAGGAGTAACCGCAGAAGATTTCGGGATTACCCCAAAACACAAAAAAAAGGTGGCACCTAAAGCTAAAAAAGCGAACGACAGCCACTACAAAGACATCTTCGTCAGTGCCTTACAAGAGCTTATGGAAGAGCGCAAGAACTTCAGTTTGGAACACCAAAAGCGAAAACAAGAAATCGAGCTAAAGGAGAAACAGGAATCCCTGTTAGTAAGCAACCCTCAAAATTCTAAGCAAAGATTGTTGAACACCGCGCTAAAAGCAAGTTTTAATCGATAGAGATGGAAAAAAAGATAATCGGATTTGACGAAGGCTTGTTTGCCCAAACACAAAAGAGGCAAAAGGATTTTGATGAGGCGAAGGCTGATTTAGTGGCTTTAGCCGACCAGGTTTTGCCAGGAGAGGGTATAAAGGACTATACGGCTTTTATGACGGAGCCATGTGGGTATTTGATTGATAGGTTCTTTGAGCTTTACGGGTCAAATGAGCCCCCTAATGTGGACAAGAAGAAGTTCATGTTCGGTAAGATAAGCGTACCTACTACGGAAATGGACGAGGCGAAAAGAAAATGCACTCAGGCTTGTACCGCCATGAAGAAGTTTGCTCCCATTATTACCAAGAAAGGGAGCAGGGTGAACTTTAAAAAGGATGATTTCAACATTTATCTCAACCCTGAAAAAGCAGCAGAGTATGATTTACTAGAAACCTACGCAAATGCTGTGAACAATCTCCTAAAGACACATCGAGGGACAACCGCCTTGGGACATGCCATGAAGGTCCACCCAGATGTTATGAGCAAGAATGGGGAAATAGTCGTGAACCACACCAAATACAGACTTTAATGGCGAACAAGAGCATCACATATCAAATACGCGATTATGTGAAGTTCTCAGATGAGCAATTGAAGGAAGAACTGCGCCTAAAGTCCCTGAGACTTGAAAGTTTCGACTTATACGATATCAAATATCGTTCGCTGAAGGATTTGAAATTCATCTTCCTTGAGCTAGAGTTGATTGCTAATGAAATAGCAGACAGAAAGGGTGTACAGGTATTTACTTTAGACCAGTTGGAAGGAATGAAAAGCCTAAAAACAATGAAAGCGCTCTATGAAAAAACTACATAGGACTTACGAGCTTACCGATTTCTCGGACTGGGAGGACTCTCGGTTGTTTGATAGGGCCGAAACCCTTGCGGATATCCTGATGGAGGGTTACGATGGGACGGTATCGATAGATTTCAACAACATACTCGCTACGATGCTGGAGTTGAACGAAATAAAAATGCTGATACAAAAGAGATACAATTTATCAGATAGTGAATTCGATGCCTTTTGTTTTAATCCAATCAATTTGAATTAGATGGCGATAACAAAAGTTCTGAAAATAGAGGTTCTAGATGGTGAGGTTCACGAGCTAACGGATGAAATCGAACGCGCTGGCAAAAAAATGAAGGAGCTAGAGGGCGAGTCCAAAAAAACCAACAATGCACTAGGTCGTGTTGGTGAAAATGGGGGTGCTATAGCCATACTTGATTCTTTGACCGGTGGAATGGCAACAAGAATGCGGGATGCTGCAGAAGCTACCAAGCTTTTCAATTTCTCTCTCAAAGGAACCCGAACTGCTCTGCTGGCAACTGGTATTGGAGCTATAGTTGTGGCGCTTGGTGCTGTTGTGGCCTATTGGGATGACGTCAAAACATTCGTCACTGGAATAAACCAGGATTTGGAAACCCAATTAGAGCTACAAAGGGAAATATCCAAAGAAGCTGATTTTAACCTACAAGTCTTGGATTCAAGTGAGAACATCCTAAAGCTACAGGGCAAATCGGAGAGGGAAATCATCAACTTGAAGAAAGAAAGGCTCAAAGAAGTTATCAAAATAGCCGAAGAGGAGCTTTTACTGCAGCAGCAGCAGTTGGAGTTCGCAAAGAGTGGAGAAGGAACGATTAGAGGCCTAGGAGAGCGCTTTTTACGCTTCTTTGGTAAAGTTACCTTCAAGATTGCTGAAATGCTCGATGAAGCCACTGGAGGCATCTTTAATTTCAGCCGAAGCGCTGCACTCGCAACCACATCTGGGGCAATGATTTTGGAGGGTCTTTTCGGTGAGGATGAAGATGTAAAAAGGATTGAAAAGAACATCGATGATTTAACCTTGAAAATCACAAGGGCAAGGGACAGGTTGGCTGCTATCGAAATACAAGGAAGTGGTGGGGGTGACCCTGTTAAAGCCGAGGACGGAGGTAAGGCAGTTGCCCTTCCACTGACCGGGCTTGCCGGAATGGATGAACTGATAAAAATCGGTGACCAGGAATTCAATGAACTGGAATTGCGCCAAACGGCGCGTACAAGATTGGAGAAGGACCAGGCCGAGGCGAGAGCAAAAATCGCTGAACAGGAAGCTCTTTCGAAAATGGAGTGGTATAGGTTGGCCGCAGAAGGATTTGCGACGGCATCTAGGCTGGTTGGTGAACAGACAGCAGCCGGAAAGGCCTTTGCGGTGGCCTCTACGCTCGTAAGTACCTACACGGCAGCCCAACAGGCGTACCTATCGCAGTTCTTTCCGTTTCCCACGCCAGATTCTCCTGCAAGGGGTACGGTGGCTGCTACTATTGCAACCGCTGCTGGTTTGGCCAACGTAGCACAGATATTGAAGGTTCAAACGCCTGGTGGTGGCGGTGGAGTGAGTGTTGGTGGCGGTGGATTATCACCTAGCATACCTCCAGCATTTAACGTGATAGATAGTTCTCCCCAGAATCAGTTAAACCAAGTTTTATTGGAACAAAACAACGAGCCGATTGAGGCGTTCGTAGTGGATAAGAATATCACAAGTAAACAAGAACTTCGAAGAAACAAGATTAAAGCCTCATCTTTCTAAAAAGAAAACTCCGAGCGTTTGCCCGGAGCCATTTTGTTATCTATATCTCTATTTAGTTTTATTTCCATGGTTAGCCCCCTACTTGGGGGCTTTCTTTATTATCTGTCAACTCAAAAATATTATCTATTCTTTCCCTGATTGCTTGGGCCGACATTTTAGCATATTTAAGTTCACCATGAAGTTCTTCTGAAATGCTTGCAGGAATAGGCCAATCTCCAAAATCGTATCTCAATATATAATCATACTTATGTTGTTTGAACAAATTTTCAATTTTGGATACTACATATCTGGATGAAGTCAAAACATGAGGGCTTTTTGAGTTCATCAAGGAATTCTGTATAATATTTAGCAACAGCAAAAAACTATGGTAAGTAAAAAGTACACTATTCACTGAACGCTCAATGTTAGAATTACCCTGTTCCAAAAAAGATTGATTTGCAATAGCACTCAGTTTATCTATATCTCCCTCGACACCATCTACAATTCTTTCAATCTGAACGATACCGTTAATCATTTCGGTAGCTGCTCCTGAATGTCGATGTTCATCGATGCCTTTTTTATAATCAACTTCCAACCTGTCATACAGATTCAAAATAAGGCTTCCAGATTGTTCATCAATCAG
>JBCBPD010000174.1:0-3912 GCA_039820925.1 Bacteroidota bacterium
CCTACGGGCATGGACAGCGACAACGATGGTCTTGACGATGCCTACGAGGGCAGCGGTGACGAGGGCATCACCCCCGAGAACACGGATGGCGCTGACGCCCCCGACTACTTGGACGATGACAGCGACAACGACTTGGTCGCCGACAACAACGAGGGGAATGATTTCAACTTCGACGGCATCCCCGACCAAACCTATACGGGAACCGACACGGACAACGACGGCTTGGACGACGGTTACGAGGGCAGCGACGTGAACGACGGCTACGATGTGAACGACGAGATAGAGAACCCGGCGACGGACCTTCCGGACACGGACGGCACCGAGGACGTGAACTACCGTGACATCGACGATGACGGCGACGGCATCGACACACCTGACGAGGACGCTGATGGTGATGGTGACCCGACCAATGACGATAGCGATGGAGACGGTACGCCTGACTATTTAGATCCTATCGATGATGAAGAACCAAAAGTTGAAGTAAATCAATTGGTAACACCAAATGGTGATGGAAACAATGACTTTTTGTTTATTCGTGGTTTGGAATTGGTGAGAAGTAATACCTTGCAAATATTCAATCGTTGGGGCGTGAAAGTTTATGATGGTTCCAATTACAATAATGTGAATAATGTTTTCGATGGAAGGTCTCGAGGAAGATCTACCTTAAGTGTTGAGGACTATTTGCCTTCTGGTATTTACTTTTACATTTTTAAATATGAGACAGATGAAGGTAGTTTTACCGATTCTGAATATCTATACATAAGTCGATAACACATCAAATAATGATAAAAAGAGTTATTTGGATTTTACCTTTGTTGGTTTTCTTACTCAATGGGAACACTGCCAATGCCCAACAAGATGCACAGTACACCCAGTACATGTTCAATACCCTTAGTGTAAATCCGGCTTATGCAGGTTCTAGAGGACAATTGAGTTTCGCCGGTTTATACCGCTCGCAATGGGCTGGTTTGGCAGGTGCACCGGAGACCTTCACATTTAACTTACATTCACCCGTAAGAAATAGCAGATTGGGATATGGCCTGTCTGTGGTGAATGATAATATTGGTGATGGCGTGGTACAGGAGACATATATTGACGCCGTTTTATCGTATACTATTGATGTTTCTTTAGACGCCAAGCTTTCTTTCGGACTTAAGATGGGGGGTAATTTTTTGAGTCTGGATTTCAACGGCCTGCGAAACTTTGACCAAGAAGTGGTCAATCAAGATAATATTGATAACCAGTTTTCACCCAACTTTGGTTTAGGGGTATATTATCATACTGACAGATTTTATGCCGGACTTTCGGCTCCAAATGTTTTGGAAACTGAGTATTTCGATAATGGTAGCACCGATACTGAGTCGGTTAACTTTTTGGCTACTGAACGCATAAATTTTTATTTCATTACTGGATATGTTTTCGATTTGAATCCAAACCTCAAGTTTAAGCCAGCACTTTTGACCAAAGCGGTTGGTGGTGCACCATTGCAGGTCGATTTGTCCGCCAACTTTATGTTCGTGGACCGGTTTAGTTTTGGCGCAGCCTACCGATGGGATGCTGCTATAAGCGCCTTGGCTGGATTTCAAATTACGGACCAAATCATGTTGGGACTTGCGTATGATCGGGAAACCACCGAATTGGGTGGCACACAATTCAACGACGGATCATTCGAAGTGTTTTTACGATTGGAGTTGCTTAAATCATTCCAAAGGACTGTATCACCTAGATTCTTTTAAAGTAAGGATATGCTAAACAAGGTTTTGCTACCATTTTTTGTTGCCTTCTTAATAGTTAACCAAGGAATAGCTCAAGAAGAGGAGCAGGACTCTCTGATTATTGATGATAGAGTTAAGCTTCGGGCAGATGAGCAATACGACCAGTACTCCTTTAGTCCAGCCATCGATATTTATAAAAAAGTATTGGATAAGGGCTACGTTTCCTCTGATTTGTTGAAACGTCTCGGAAATTCATACTATTTCAATGCCAAGTACAAAGAGGCAGCGGATATTTACGAAAAGCTGGTTCAAGATTATCCCAACGAAGTAGAACCTGACTATTTATTTCGCTATTCGCAATCCTTAAAAACCTTAGGGGAGTACGAAAAGTCAAAAAGCGTTTTTGGCGATTTTAAAAGTATGGCAGCCTCTTTGGAGAGTTTGGTATACGATGAGGATTATCTCGAAAAGATTAAGGCCAATTCCGGGCGCTATGAGGTAAAGCCTTTTCCCTACAATAGTAAATACACTGATTTTGCTGCTTCTTTTTACGAGAAGGGACTTATTTTTTCTTCCGATAGGGATACGGGAAGTTTCGCGAGATATCGACATACTTGGAACTCCAAAGATTTTCTAGACCTATACAAAGTCGATGCGGATAGTAGCTCGATGGATAAAGTGACCAAACTTCCTGGAGAAGTGAATACCCGATTGCACGAATCTACTTCAGTGGTTTCCAAAGATGGTCAAACCATGTATTTCACCCGTAACAATTTCCTTGATGGTAAAAAATACAGGGATTCCAACGGCGTGATTCGATTAAAGATTTACAGTGCAGAATTGGTTAATGGAGAATGGACGAATATCGTAGAGCTACCCTTTAATGATGATTCTTATTCCGTAGCCCACCCCGTGTTAAGTCCAGACGGCAAACGACTATATTTTGTGTCGGATATGCCTGGTTCTCTCGGGGAATCAGACATCTTCATGACCCAAATCATTGGGGATGGCACCTATGGTCCAATCGTAAATCTGGGAAAAACAATCAACACGAGAGCAAGAGAAACCTTTCCCTATATTACCCAAGATGGCGTATTGTATTTTTCTTCTGATGGTCACCCCGGTTTGGGCGGATTGGACATTTTTGCCACAAAAATTGCCTTTGACGAATACGACCAACCAATCGTAAATGTGGGAGAACCCGTAAACAGCCCATTTGATGATTTTGCGTTCATTTGGAATGAGAGTGAAGGGTATTTCTCTTCCAATCGCGAAGGCGGCATGGGCGAAGATGATATTTACGCATTTGAAGAAAAAGAACCGCTGGTTCTGGATTGTCTGCAAGAGGTCACGGGTACGGTATATGATAGAATTTCGAACGAAGTGCTGGCAGGAGCTACCGTTAAAATTATTGATGAAGAAAACAAAGAGATTTCTTCGACCTTAACCGATGCGAAAGGTAATTACGTGCTTATGCTCGATTGTTCCAAAGGGAATTTTGTAAGAGCTTCACGAGACGGCTATGTGCCCGCAGAAGAGTATCTAACCAAATCTTATGGTAAGCCTAGAATTGTCGATTTCTATTTGGAGCGGGATGTGGTCACCGGTGGTTTTGGGGATGATTTGGCAAAACTTCTACAGCTCAGCACCATCTATTTTGACCTGAATAAATTTGATATTCGTCCTGATGCCGAAATTGAAATTCAAAAGGTCATTGTGGCCATGGAAAAGTATCCTAGTCTAAAAATCAAAGTGAATGCACACACGGATAGTAGAGGGAATGACGCTTACAACCTCTGGCTATCTCAAAAACGTGCCGAGTCTACAGTGGCTTACATGATTTCAAAAGGAATTGCTCCCGAACGACTGCAGGGAGAAGGCTTTGGAGAAAAACGCTTGGTTAATGAATGCGCCAATGGTGTGTCATGTTCTAGGGAAAAACACCAATTGAACCGTAGGTCCGAGTTCATCATATTCGAATAGCAAATATCTTTTTGGATAACCTTGGCCAATTAAAGAAGGTAAAGGCTACTTCATTGAAATGCATTCATGGCATTCAAAAAAACTGTATTTTTAAGTCAACCAAGCGTTTTTCTCCAAAGCCTTCTCCCTGCAGTCGTTCGGGAGCAATTCCTTTTGAAATCATGTAAGCCACTGTAGACTCGGCACGTTTTTGAGATAGCCAGAGGTTGTAAGC
>JBCBPD010000175.1:0-3887 GCA_039820925.1 Bacteroidota bacterium
GGTTTATTTTTACTTAATATAAAGAAACTATACAAATGATAAATAAAAAAATCGCAGTAGTAACAGGTGTAACAAGCGGTATTGGTAAGGAAGTAGCATTAGGACTAGTTGAAAGGAACTATGCTACTTCCTTACCAATACCGCTTGTTACACCTGTTACTACTGCGATTTTTTTATTTATCATTTGTATAGTTTCTTTATATTAAGTAAAAATAAACCATGGACTATAGTCCATGGTCAAATTAAATTGAAGAAAAAATGAAAATTGGCGAACTATCCAATAAAACAGGAGTTTCAAGAGATACTATACGATTTTATGAAGGAAAGGAAATGTTGACAAATGTGTCTCGCCCATTTAAGTGGAATAATTACAAAGACTATGGTGAAGAAAATGTAAAGCGAATACAGATTATAAAGTATTTACAGCGTTTTTCATTCAAACTAAAAGAAATAAAAACATTACTCGACCAGAAAGATGCTAGTCCCAATAAATGTATTGACAAAAGCCAGATTTTTAAAGGAAAGTTAGAGCTTATTGAAAAGGAAATTGAGGAATTGAAACAAATACGAGACTCACTCTTGGAAATAATAAACGACTGAAAACGAGAGATGACCATGTATGTTAAATCATGGCCGCCTATAAGCAGTCTACGCTTTAGATACTGATAGTTGTGTGTAAATTTAAAAACACGATAAAATGAAAGAAATACAAATAACTACACGAGATAATTATAACTTAATCGGTTATCATTTTAAACCAGAAGAATCAAATAAAAAAGTCGTCTTAATCAATCCTGCTACAGGAGTGAAACAGAGATTTTATTTTAAATTTGCGAATTTTCTTTCTTCAAAAGGATTTGACGTAATCACCTATGATTACAGAGGGATTGGTTTATCAAAAAATAAATCTCTTAAAGAATTTGACGCATCTATGAAAGATTGGGCTCAAAAAGATTTTGGAGCTTTGACTGAATATCTAAATCAAAATTTCAAACAACACAATAAAATACTTATTGGACATAGCTTTGGTGGAAACTCAATTGGAATGGCAAGTAATGCTGGAGATTTTGACGCATACATTACCATAGCATCTCAATTTGGGTATTGGAAATACTTCAATACTATCTACAAACCTGTATTATTATGGGTTTTCTATTTTATTATGCCCATTTTATCGAACCTTTACGGATATTTTCCTTCAAAAGTCAAACAACTTGGTGAAAATCTTCCTAAAGGTGTCGCCAAGGATTGGATTACTTTGATAACACATCCTAACTCAATGCTGGAACTAACAAATGAGACAGGGAATTACTACAATTCTGTTAAAAAACCTATGTTGATGATAAGCTTCAGTGACGACCAAATGGCGCCTAAAAAAGCAGTTGACGAATTGTCAAGTAGGGTTTATTCCAATGCTATTGTTGAACGCCAGCATATAAAAGCAAATAAATCGAAACCAATTGGACATATGAACTATTTCAGAAAACAATTTGAGTCAGATTTGTGGAACATCCCAACTAATTGGATTAAAACTTTGGAATTAAAATGAACTACACTCAACAATAGCTACTATAAAAAGCCATTGTCCAGTTTCCCAAAGATAGTCAATATGTGATTTTTGCCTTTAACCACTTTTTTCCTTTTAGTATAACTTGCTCAGCATCCTATATGGGAAAAACGCTTTCGGTTGGACTTGCAACAAAGGAATGGATAATCAGTTAAGAGTCATGCCGCTGGTTTTTGGTTATACATTTCGTTGTCAAATTCCTATATTGTTTTATAGTGCAATGTCGAGTGTAACCTTCTTCAATTATACCAGGCCACTATCCACTGGAATATCGACAGTTCCGCTTCGGACCTGAAGCTATAATTTTGATGGTACACGCATTCGACCTTTACGCTCTTGAAAAAGGATTCCGCAAATGCATTGTCCCAGTAATTTCCTTTCCTGCTCACACAGATTGTACAACCAAGCTATTTGCACTTTAAGGACATCGGTAAAATCATGGCTGGCATATTGTGAGCCCTTATCGGAATGGAAAACAAGTCTGTCGGTGATATTGTTTGACCTTATCGGCATCTTCCAAGCGGGAATTATGGTTTCTGCAGTGGCCAAGGTCTTGCCCATCGACCGCCCAACGAACAGGCCATGATCACCGTCAGGTACATCCATCCCTCACCGGTCCTTTTATGTGTCATGTCGGATACCCATACCTGGTTTTTCCTGTGTGCCGTAAAGTCACGGTCCAATATATTGGGGGCTATCAGATAATCGTGTTTGCTATCCATGGTGTCCCTGAACTTTCTCTTTCTTTTGGCCAGCAGGCCGTTGGGCAGCATTATCCTGCCCACCCTAAGGGCCTCGTTCTCAGACCATCTTTTGGAAGGTCCCCGGTCCAACCAGTTGTAATACCCACTTTTGCTTATCTTGAACATTTTGTACATCTTCCCGACAGGAAATCTGAACCTGTGGTGTTTTATAAACCTATATTTTTCCTGTCGCCCTAGAAGAAGATGGCTATCGCCTTTTTTCGGATATCGCGCTCGATTTCCACGTCCTTCGATTTTTTCTTGAGCTCGGCTACCTCCCTTTGTTCATCGGTAAGCTTGGGGTCCCCTTTCCTGGAAAACCGTTCTCCCCGAATTTTTGGCCTCCCTGCGCCAGGGTCTCAATACCGAGGGGTTTCAGTCCCCGTTCCCTACATACCTATGCGGCATTGCCCCTGGCATAGCTCAGTTCGACAGCCTTTTGTTTAAATTCCGTGGTGTACTCCCTTTTTGGCTTTGACATGTTTTCAAAATTAATTCAAACAGTCAACATGCTCTTTTCTCAATGTCCTGTCAAATGTAGTAAGTCCAATAATTTTTAGTGTTGTAAAAGGAACGTTTTAAAGGACATATTGAGTTTTCAAAAAGGCACCTAAATTCTGCTCTTTGAATGGCCCTTTTTTAACAACTCACATTACGCTTGTTTCACCTAGCCTTTATAATTTTCAATAAAATAGCACCGACATAAGAAAATACATGACAAAAACTGAAAACTTTGCCAAGATTGAAATAGTCGACAAAGCACAATTGCGGAAATGGCTTTTGAAAAATCACGCAAATTCCGAAAGTGTGTGGTTGGTCACGTTTAAGAAAGAAGTAGGGGATAAGTATGTTTCCAGATGGGACGTCCTTGATGAACTAATCTGTTTTGGGTGGATAGATGGCATTCGACGAAAACTCGATAACCAGAGAACAATGCAGCTTATCTCCCCACGAAAGGTGCAGCATTGGGCAAAGACATATAAGGATAGGGCAGCGAGGTTAATCGAAGAGGGTAAAATGCACGAATCGGGACACCTAAGTATCAAGGGTTCAAAAGCAAATGGTATGTGGAATTTTATGGATGATGTTGATAAACTCATAGTTCCTCATGATTTGGATACGGCCCTATCTGAAACAAAAGAGGCCAAGCTGTTCTTTGATGCTATCAACGATTCCAGTAAACGGTTTGTTCTAAGATGGATAAAATTGGCAAAGACGGAAAAGACCCGAAAGGCTAGAATAAAAAAAATAGTAGACCTTTCCTCAAAAGGCATAAAACTGCCTGGAAGCTAATATAGTATCTTGCATTTTCTTTGGGCGCTTTGACCTAATTGTCAATGATAAGTATTTTATTTTGAACGTTGTTCCTTTGCTAGGCAATAACCTTTTAGAAATCACTTTTTTTCCTTAAAACATCGCTTTGGACCGCAACCCGTGCGTTGGAGTCATGTCAGCGCTAAACCGAAAATGTAATCAATTAGTATTCTGTTCATATTTAATTTAAAATAATTGAACAAAAAGTAAAAATTACTATATTTGTTCAAAAGTGACCAAAAGTCATTATGAGACTGCAGGGA
>JBCBPD010000176.1:0-3701 GCA_039820925.1 Bacteroidota bacterium
ACTTACCTTTGCCATGAGGCACACCATTTTTCAAGGAACCCTCATAAAGCATATTGATGATTTGATAGGTATCTTTTACTTTGGGGTCGTATAACCTGACTTGGTTTGCAGAAATACTAATGGACGTTTTTTTGAAACGAAAATCTGTTGCCGCCAACATTTGGCGAGCATTACCTTTGAGCTTTTTACTCTCTTCTTCTTCATAATATTTTCCATACCCCTTCCCTGAAACAGTAATGGCCTTAATGCCAGGAGTGTTTTCATCAAAAAAGGAGACATCGACATATAGTTTCATCGGATGGTATAAAACTTTGATGGTATCCTTCCCATTGTAAACAACTTCTACATTTTTGTCATTGGGCAGTTTTTTCAATACTTCTGCTTTGCTGGTACTCCCCGCAACAGTTAGTGGACGGAGGTCGTTGTATCCTCTTTCCAGCAGCAATCCATCATACCGATATGTGCCATCTTTTCCTTTTTCGGAATACAGCCTAACATAAAAGACATACTCAGAAGAGGCACAAGTGTATTCGTAATCGTCTGGGTCTTCCTCACCGTTGAATTTTGTATTAAACTTCTTCAGCGTTTTCACATTACCGTCCTTGCCCCATTGATTCATCAGCCACTGAGCATCTTTATTTTTTGGAAAAAAGATTTTATTGAACTCTTTTTGTCCAAATGCTTGAAATTGAATAGCTGAAAAAAATAGAATCAGACCTAAGAGGTGTGCCAATTTGTTCATGGGATTAGTTGATTTGAACGTTGAATAGGAAGGGAGGGTGCCAAAGAATATAAAACGACATTCTTCGTACTGCAATAATAAGGGAATTAAGTCTGACCGTTTATGGGGTAAACTCCCCATTTTTCACTCTGTGATGATTGTTTTTTAGGATAAACACCCGATTCTTATGGATTCATTTTCCACTATATTTGGATTTTGAAAAGTTCAATCAGCAGACTACATGAAAAAGCTTTACGTTCTATTTGTCATTTTCCTCACCTCCCTTTCTCCACAATCACACGCAAATGCCTTGTCGGTCTTAGCAGATGTGGCAGACGTAGTCAATCCTGGAAAATTCCAAAAAACCAAATCTCAGAAAACCTATTCCTTTCACGGAAAAGCACTACAAAAGAAACATCAACGCCTCCGTCAATTTTTGAAAAAGAAAAAGACGAGACGAGCATTGCTGGCAATTGGTGTACTTGGGTTATTTGGGTTTTTAAGAAAAAGAAAGAAAAGAAAACGGCTTCGCCCAAATAGTGACCAAGCTGGTACAATGTGGTTGAAAATCCTGATTGGGATCATCCTGTTTGGTGGACTCGTTTTGATAACGCCTTGGCTGCTTTCGATAGCTGGCATCGATGTCTCGTATCGGATAGGGATATTGATTGGAGTTGGTTTTGCCGGCCTGATCGCACTTTCGGTATTCAAAGAATTCAATTTGTATGACGGCGCTACAAATTATTGATTTTTGTATTAAGCAGTATAACAAAGGTTTTCAGGGAAGATTTGGTTCGTTAAATTAATGGCATACTCAGTTCCAAAAGAGGGTAGGACTGATTTAATAGCCTGGATCATTGTGGATCGGGATAAATAATGTTTGGGATTGAGTCATTTGTATTTTATCTTCCACCATAGTGTCTTAATTCCATTAAGATGTAGGCTACACAGGCCTTCAAACCCTGCCTACCGGAGGTAGGGCCGAGTGAGAGCAAAATAAAAAGGTAGACAAAGTCCCAATCCACTATGTATTGAGCATCTTTGGCACAGTCCTCTACGACTTCCGGCAGCCGCAATAGGTTTTTTTAGGCATACCGACCATGAAAATAGAATAAAGAGGGGCTCAGAAAAAGTTCTGAACCCACTGCATTTTCCTAGTCAGCTACAATATTCCTAAAGAGTTGCTCCTCAGCAGAGCCCTTGTCCGCTTCTTGTAGCTGATCAAATTTGATCATTTTTATTTTTTGTCACCGTAAAAGTTTTACACAACTAGTTGGGTCAAAACTGTCAACTGTTTTTATGAGAGGTCAGCATGCCAAAACAATACATTCAAAATCTCCCCTACCAAGACAGCGCTCCCTCATATGGCAGCACCAACTAACACATCCACCACTTCCTCCATCTCCCCAATCTGAATCTCCCAATTGGCATCCAGACTGGAAAGCAACTCCGGAGCAGTAGAGCCCTGGAATAAATTCACCATCGTTCCATTCCAAGTAGCGGCTTAGGCGGTGGAGGACTTGGCATTGAGTTGTATGCCTCAGAACAAATACTACGATGCCAATTTTGATGAAATGCAAAAGTTTGTACCGCTCCCAATTGTGGAGCTGGTACAAGCGTAAAACTCTTCCTGCATCGCTGAAGTCATTCTGCGATTGATTACAAGAAGCCTCTACCCTATTGCAGTCGATGCCTATGTGAGCACTTCCTGAAGTGCATACATTAACAGGTCAAGAAGCGACACTTACGGCCACATTTGATTGATCTGTAAGGTTTGAATCTTGGTTGGGCGGAAAAAGCCAATTCAGATCAACGTCAGCTATGATCCGAGCTTGGATGCGAAAATTCCCAACAGTCATTGCTCTTCCTCTAAACGCCAAAGCTGGTACATCCTCTGCTGGGCTGATCAATTGGTACCACGGGTTGCCTTCCGGAAAATTAATGATGAATCCCCTTCTTAAATCAATTGGACCAGTCGGAAAAGCGAGCCCATTCAAATCGGTAATCACGGATCCGGAAAAAGGATTGGGGCCGCCAAACCCAAATCCAGAATCAGGTACAGTCAAGCGAGCAATGGTGGGGTTGTCAACCTGTATCCGCAAGCGAACTCTTGTGAGTTGTACCCAATTGAGAGAAAACGGTGTGTGGTCAACGTCAACGGTAAACCGAAACACCTCTCCTGGACCTAACTGGGTCCCCAAAAAAGTAGGTTGTGAAATTCTAACCGGAATTGAATTGATGGTAGAGATTACATTTTGTCTAATGTCTGATAAGCTGTCAAATGCCATAGTTTGGTGATTTAGTGCTGAACGAATAGAGATCAATAGCAAATTGAATTTTGCCATGAACCAGAGATAACTGAACTCAATCATTTGATTACATCCTCAATGATGTACGCTGCAAATCCCCCCTTGCCCACGTCTCCGATGTAAGTTTGTACGACAATGGTGTACGTTCTACCTTTCTCAAATGGTCCTGTAAAATCAACTTGAGTGGACGTAATCAATCCCGAGTCTGCGACCAGTTCATCCGAAAGCGATCCTCCTTCGATGACTTTGTACATCAAAACTCTGTAGGACAATGCCGAGGGATCCTGACCTTCCGGATGGAGCCAAGTTATGCGAGCATCAAAACCGTCTTGGTTATTGGAAATCTGTTTTACTGGATCTTTCACAGGGAATGCCCCTATCACTGTAGTTGTTGAGCGAATTGCCATAGTTTTTTATCCAAAGCTACTTCAAGCCTTGCTTGCAAACAATAACATTTTTTTTTAGCTTTCACCAAAACCTAAAAGATCTTCCAATTCAATGATAAACTCCCTCTTAGTCCAGACTTTAAAAATGTTCACCAAAGAAGAATTGGTTCAGCTAGAATATTTCGTTCATTTCTATTTTTCTTCTGTCCAAAAAACACATCGCAATTCAAATATTAAGCTGTTTACGTTCATCAAATCAAAAATCGCAGCAAATCAATCTGCATC
>JBCBPD010000177.1:0-3516 GCA_039820925.1 Bacteroidota bacterium
GGTACAAACCAAAGAAGACTTCAAGCGTTTTGTTAAGTTTCCTTTTTCCCTTTACAAAGGGTCAAAGTATTGGGTGCCCCCAATCATCAATGATGAACTGGAAACTTTTGACCGCGAAAAGAACCCAGCATTTCAAAGTGCTGAAGCAACCTTTTTTCTTGCGCTTCAAAATGAAAAGGTTGTTGGGCGAGTAGCAGCCATCATCAATCATATTGAAATCAATGAGCAGAAAATCTCCAAAATGCGTTTTGGGTGGTTTGACTTCATTGATGATATAGAAGTGTCCAAACTTTTGTTGGAAAAAGTAGCCGAAATAGGCCGTGCCAATGGTTTGCAATATATGGAAGGTCCAGTCGGCTTTTCAAATTTAGATAAGGTTGGGGTACTGACCGAAGGATTCGACCACATAGGCACCATGATTACTTGGTACAATCACCCCTACTATGTAAACCATTATGAAACGTATGGCTTCGTAAAGGAGAAGGAGTATCTCGAAAACAAGTTCCTTTTTGCTGCGGCTGACCCCAAAATTTTCTACAAAGCCAATCTACTAATCAAAAAACGATATGGTCTTCGCGCTCTGAATTTTACTAAAAGTTCGGAAATCATGCCATGGGTAGATAAAATGTTCGACTTGTTCAACGAGTCGTATGCACAGCTTTCATCTTTCGTCAAGATAACCGATGTACAAAAGGAGTATTTCAAGAAAAAGTACATCAACTTCATTAACCCAGAGTATATCAAATTCGTGGTGACGGAAGACAATGAATTGGTTTCCTTTAGCATTGTAATGCCCTCTTTTTCCAGAGCGCTTCAAAAAGCAAAAGGAAAGCTTTTCCCTTTTGGACTTTTTCACCTTCTACGTGCGAGAAGAAGTAGTAAGGATGTCATTTTCTATTTGATTGGGATTCACCCTAGTTATCAAAACAAAGGGGTTACGGCCATCATTTTTAATGAGTACTACCACACATTTCAACAAAAAGGTATTGTTAACTGCATTCGGACCCCAGAACTTTCGGACAACACGGCCATTCGCCAATTGTGGAAACATTTTGACCCTGTTACCCACAAAAAAAGAAGAACCTACCGAAAGACTCTTTAATCTTACCAGTAGGTCCTTTTATAAAATTGTATTTCAAAAACTACTCGCCCATTGCAGCAGCAACGGCTGCAGACAAACGCTTGTAAGTTCCGTTTTGTAATCTTTCGCGGATGGCTGAGAATGCATCCAAGGTTTCCACAATATCCTTCATGGTGTGGGTTGCTGTAGGAATCATACGCAACAAAATCAATCCTTTAGGAATAACAGGATATACCACGATAGAACAGAAAATTCCATAGTTCTCGCGCAAATCTTTAACCAACGCCATCGCTTCTGGAATACTACCATTCAAATACACTGGTGTGACACAACTTGAAGTGGTTCCAATATCAAATCCACGTTCTTTCAGCCCGTTTTGTAAAGCGTCCACATTTTCCCATAGCTTGGCTTTAAGCTCCGGCATAGTGCGCAACATGTCCAATCTTTTCAAGGCTCCCTTCACGTAAATCATCGGTAATGATTTCGCGAACATTTGCGAACGAAGGTTGTATTTTAGAAAGTCAATAATCTCTTTATCCGCTGCCAAGAAGGCTCCGATACCGGCCATGGACTTAGCAAAAGTGGCGAAGTAAACGTCAATATCATCTTGAACACCTTGCTCCTCGCCTGCTCCAGCACCTGTTTTTCCAAGCGTTCCAAACCCGTGCGCATCATCAACTAGCAGTCTAAACTTGAACTTTTCTTTAAGCGCAACAATTTCCTTTAGTTTTCCTTGCTCTCCACGCATTCCAAAAACCCCTTCTGAAATCACCAAAATACCGCCACCTGTTTCTTGGGCCATTTTGGTTGCACGCTCCAAGTTTTTCTCCAAACTCTCTACATCGTTGTGCTTGAACGTAAAACGTTTACCAACATGGAGACGCACACCATCAATAATACAAGCGTGGCAATCCACATCGTAAACAATAATATCATCTTTGCTTACCAAGGCGTCAATCGCTGACATAATACCTTGATAGCCAAAATTCAGAAGGTAAGCCGCTTCTTTATCAACAAATTGAGCCAATTCGTTTTCCAATTGCTCGTGGTAATCGGTATGGCCGCTCATCATTCTAGCGCCCATCGGGTAAGCGGAACCATGCTCATAAGCTGCATCTCCATCTACCTTTTTGACTTCAGGTAAGTTAGCCAAGCCCAGGTAGTCGTTTACACTCCATGTAATGACTTCCTTTCCTTGAAATTTCATTCGGTTGGAAATAGGACCTTCCAACTTTGGAAAAACGAAATACCCTTCGGCCTGGGATGCCCATTTCCCTAAAGGACCTTTGTTTTCAATGATTCTGTCAAATAAATCTCTCATCTACCTCTCAAATTGTTTCAAATGCAAAAATATAGATTTTTACACATCATGTGCAATGCCCATGAGGCATAAAAAAACGGTAATGAAAACATTACCGTGTATGCTAAATCGCTAGTAGCGATTATTTTATGTAATCTACTTTCTCTTGTTCAACCGTTTTGGATGCATCAAGGAAGCCTTGATTTTCCATCCAAACATCGCTGTATACTTTGCTCATGTATCGCGAACCATGGTCTGGAAACACGACTACCACCTTGCTATCTTTCGAAAACTCACCCTCATCATTCAACTGGTAAACCGCCTGCATGGCAGCTCCTGTGGTATATCCACCAAAAATACCTTCAGTTTTGGCAACTTTTCGCGCCATATGAGCACTATCGTCATCCTTCACCTTGGTGTATTTGTCGATGGCATCAAAATCCGTTGCTGTTGGAATCAGGTTTTTCCCTAATCCCTCGATACGATACGGATAGATTTCATTATGGTCAAATTCTCCAGTTTGGTGGAACTTCTGAAGCACAGAACCATATGCATCCACACCTAAAACACGAATTGCTGGATTTTGTTCTTTCAAATAGCGTGCAATACCGGAAATCGTACCTCCCGTGCCGCTGCACGCTACCAAATGTGTGATTTGTCCGCCAGTTTGCTCCCAAATTTCAGGACCAGTGGTGCGGTAGTGGGCCTCAGTATTCAACTCATTGAAATACTGATTGATGTAAATGGAATTATCAATTTCCGAATGCAAACGTTTGGCCACCTCGTAATAGGAACGTGGGTCATCCGCGCTCACGTGTGCAGGGCACACATGTACTTGAGCACCCATCGAACGCAACATATCAATTTTATCTGGCGAAGATTTTGAACTAACCGCCAAAATACAACGATAGCCTTTCACGATACTCACCATGGCAATACTAAATCCAGTATTTCCTGAGGTGGTTTCAATAATCGTACTCCCGGGTTTAAGTATTCCCTTTCGTTCGGCTTCTTCAATAATGAAATGGGCAATTCTATCCTTGGCCGAATGACCAGGATTAAACGATTCCATTTTGGCGGTTAGTTCAAAATCTTCGCCAGATAAAATTGATATGTTGCGTTCGATGGGTGCTCA
>JBCBPD010000178.1:0-3255 GCA_039820925.1 Bacteroidota bacterium
CAAGGGTACAAGAATATGGAAGTGTATCGGGAGCTGAAGGGGCGTTAAAAGATTCAACCGTAACAAAATTTGCAGTTCGGCTTGGGTATATGATGGAGGACGAAATCATAGAAAAAAAGGTTTTCAAAATAAAAAATCAGTAAACCTCATCTAAACATTCCAACCCTGTAACGCAACCTTCTACTTGAAAAATAAACCCACTTTTCTGTTATGGCCCCATCCCTTTTCGCGTTATTGAAATAGGATGAACAAAGAAGAGTTTAGACGCAAGGTTTTTTCGCTATCGGAGCAATTGTATCCCATGGTGGCTCGCTTGCTGGGCAAACATGCCAACGTTGAAGATGCCCTTCAAGAAATCATGCTGAAACTCTGGGTAAAGCGCGATACCATCGAGCAACACCCCAACCCGAAAGCCTTGGTGTTTTTAATTGCGCGGAATTACTGTTTTGATGTGCTGCGAAAAAAGAGACCAGAACTATCTGATTCCACGGCGCACCTAACCCTTTTAAAATCAGAAAACAGGCAGGAACCCTTGGAGTGGGAAGAACTCAATACCATCATCCGAAAAATACTGGAAAAGGTGCCAGAGCAACAACGCGAAGTGTTGATTATGCGCGATTTGGACGGGTACGAATTCACTGAAATTGCTGCGGCTACCAAACTGAATGTGCCACACGTGCGAGTCTTGCTATCGCGAGCGCGAAAACAGGTAACCGTAGCACTGGAAAAAATATACAGCTATGAAAGAAAGTAAATTGAAAAAGTTGCTTGAGGCCTACAAAGCAGGGGAGACCACTTTGGAGGAAGAACGTTTTTTGCTTGAGCAGGCCAAAGATGCGGAGCCTTCATGGGAGGCCTGGTCCACTTTCGTTAAAAACAACAAACTAGAACCTCCAAAAGATTTGAATGATAGGTTGTGGGAATCGTTCGAGCCAAAAACCCGTGGCAGGCGAAAGAAGGTTGTCGTTATGTTATCAGCAGCGGCTACGGTACTGGTTTTGGTTGCTTTAACCATGGGCAACTTGGGCCAAGACGAACTCAGCTATTCCGAAAAGGAAGCTTTGCTGAATGAAGCTTTGGAGCTATTTCCTGAAACGACCGAAGAAGTGACCGAACGCGAAGTGATTTACGAAAACGAAATGATAACGGTGTATACCGCCTCAGAATAAACCCTTAAAAAAAGAGAAATGAAAAGAATACTATCGACATTCTGTGTAACGTTGTTGGCGATTTCACTACTGCAAGGCCAAGAAAACAAGGAAAATGAAGAACAAAATGTAAAACTCCATATTGATTTAAAGGAGGGCGTGAACCCTGATATTTACGTAGACGGGAAAAAGTTTGACTTCCCTTTGGAATTGATTGACAAAGACAAAATCGAATCCATAAGTGTGATTAAAGGAGAGAAGGCCATAGCAGAGTATAATGCAAAAAATGGGGTCGTACTCGTTACCACGAAAAGCGATTTGGACGGCTATAAGGTCAAGATAAAAAGTAGGGGTAAAAAGGATAAAGCGCCGTTGATTATCGTAGATGGTGAAAAATCTGACCGGAAAGCCCTTAAAAAGTTAGCTCCCAATGATATTGAAAGCATTGAAGTGGTGAAAGACCAGCAGGCCATGAAAAAATACAAAGCGCCCAACGGGGTGGTCATTGTAAAGACCAAAAAAGGAAAGAAAGACTAGAAAGTACTTTTCCGCAGATACTTCAAACGGAGAAACAGCTAATTTTAGCCTAAGGCAAAAATCGTATCGGATGTTATTTTATAAATAACTTTACTCGAACGGAACATGTTTTAAAGTTGGCCTTCATTTATGAGAAACGATTTACCAAAGAATCTAAAAATACCTGCCCTCTTTGGAATCTTGTTTTACCTTGGGTTGTTTTTGGGAAGAAATTCTGAATTGCTGAATAAGTACCCCATTCTAAACCTCGTTGGAATTTTTGTGCTCGCCACTTTTGTGTATGCCCTAGTGTTTGGGGTACTCAAAAACCCTTTGAACTTGGCCGTGGGGGCCGCCGGTGCCAAAATTGCTGGAATTGTATTGGCGCTTCTTCTGCCCTTTGGCATTTTTATCTATCAGAGGTTTTATTATAATAAACCCGTAGAACCCCATAGATCTTTGTTGGAGAAAGAAAACATCGCTATAGTACGTAACACAATGGAATGTGGCAAAAACAGGTATGGCACATTTACAGATGGCATGGACACTGTAATTCGATTCAAAGAAAAAGGGGTTGATTTTGAACACACCAAATCCTTTGGGAAAACGGAGAAACTAAAAATAATGTGGGCCGATAGTTGTCTGTACTACGCGATAAACGACAATGGAGTGGTATTTAAAATCATTCAATTGGGGAATTTTGATGGCGACGGCACTTTTGACCACTATTTAAAACCAGGAACACCGCATAAGATTAGCGATGAAAAAGTGATGCGATTTAGGAAGATAGATTGATGCCCGAAGGGGACTACTGAGATATGAGTTGAATTCCCGAACTTGTTTTCTATTAAAGAACGATGAGTTCCTTCAAATGAAATCTACCATAGCCTTTGGTCACAAAAACGAAAGATGAGCATATTTAGGAAGATTAGAGAGAAGTTTCAAAGCGGTACTGCCCTTGACGAAATCATGGATGACATGGAGAATTTGGATGAAGTTCTTCTTAAAAAGCGGCTTGAAATTTTTGAGGAAGTAGTAACTCCTGAATTTTCAAAAATTGGTTTGTCTAATTGGGATGGTAAATATTTATGGTACAATGATTTTAATCAAGAAGGTGTCAAGCACGTAATTGAGTACAATGTATTCAAGTATTATGGGGGTTCATTTTCCTATGGGAATTGTTTCCATTCTGTGCCAACATTTTCAGGGAAGAGACTTGTAAACCATCGAACGGATAAATCAACCAAAATCCACTTCTTCAAAAGACTTGATGAATGGCAAAAAAGCTATGAAAACAATAGTCACACCAATCCAGATAAGATAAGCACTATCAATGAGAACAAGTTTAGAGCAACGCTTGACGCTGTGCTTGCGCATAATTTGCCAAGGCTAACTTCATGGTTTGAAAACTTTACAACACTTGAGCAAAATATAATTGGATTGGAAAATGATGTTGAAAATCCACCTTACGAAATTGGACAGAGAATTGTTTCTTGTGAGTACATTTTAAGTTTTCTATACAAGCAAAAAGGGGATTTGGAAACTGCCGAACTCTGGCTTCAAAAACATTTTGAAAAGCAATTGAACAGCG
>JBCBPD010000179.1:0-2850 GCA_039820925.1 Bacteroidota bacterium
ATTGATTTAGGAAACTATGGTGCTATTCAAAAAGATGTCACCACATACCTTAAACTGCTTAGTGACCCAACTTCCGACTTGACCCAATTGCAAGAAAAAGGCGAACAGCTTTATGCTTTGTTAGGAATTTCCAAAACTGACAATACCAAATCACTTACCATAATTCCGGATAAGGTTTTGAATTATCTACCCTTCGAAACCTTAGTGCATAATGGCAATTATTTGGTGCAAGAAACTCCTATTAATTATGCCTCAAGCATTCCGCTTTTGAGTTTTCAGCGAAATTCCAAAACTTCCGATGGAGCAATGGCCGTTGTTTTTACCCCATCCTATAGACAGGTCAATACAACGGAACAGCGGTTGGCGCTACGAAATGATTTCCAAGCTTTAAAAGGTGCTTTGCAAGAAGGAATGGAAGTAACGCAGCTAACCCGAGGCATTTCTTTTTCGGGGCAGGACGCTTCCAAAGCAAACTTTTTGGAGAATATTTCAGAAAAAAAAGTTATCCATCTGGCCATGCACGCTTTCCTCAATAACAAAGCGCCTGAACTCAGTAGTTTGGTTTTCGATGACGGGCCTTTGTACTTATCCGAGCTTTACGCGCTAAAGTTGAAGGCGGATTTGGTGGTACTGAGTGCCTGCGACACGGGGCTTGGAAAGTTTGAAACGGGGAAGGGTGTGGTTTCACTTAACAATGCTTTTTTATACACAGGTGTCCCCAACACGATTTCAACCATCTGGTCTGTTCCAGACGAAAAAAGCAAAAACATCATGGTAAGCTTTTACGAACAACTCAGTGCTGGCCAAAATACTGCTGAGGCCCTTCAAACTGCAAAAACAGCATACTTGAATGCGACTTCCAATCCCAAACTACAACACCCTTTTTATTGGGCTGGATTCATACATCATGGGCAGGCAACCCATATTGAATTTCCAAATAGGTGGAACTACTTATGGTTTGGATTAATTGTAATAGTAAGTGCCGTTTTGGCCTTCCTTTTCATACGAAGAAGAAAAACAAAAATCGGGTAGATACCTTTTCTACAGGGTAAGACATATCCAATCTCTACAGGTTATGAATTAAAGGTATTGGGGTATATCTCAATCCCATTTGAGTTGGATAACCCCACACGAGCGTGCTATTTTTAGGTTTTAACGCCATCCTTATGTTCAAACGCTATTTGATCTTGCTGTTTTCGCTTCTGTTTTTCCAAAGTTTACTTGCCCAATCTTCTGAATCGATCAGCAATCGAAAAATGTTGAGTAGAGACAGCTTGCTTATGGACCTGTCGCTTTTGGAAACGGCTTTGACCGAAATGCACCCTGGTTTGTATCGATACGCGTCAGAAAAAGAAGTGTCCCAATGGTTCAAATCACTAAGGGATTCGCTGCCCGAAACCATTTGGGAAGGCGAATTCTTTGCACGCTTGGCGCAGACCATTGCCAAAGTACGTTGTGGACATACATATTTGAATCCTTGGAATCTTACCCGAAGTGTTCGCCTTCGATTGTTTGGTGGGAAAACTTTCTTCCCTATTGGATTTGAAATCATTGATGGAAAATTTTACACCACGGAGAACGCTTCCCTAAATACTGACATCAAAAGGGCTGCTGAAATTCTTAAAATCAATGACGTTCCCATTACTGAAATCTATGCCAAGCTCAAAACCATTGCGAAAACGGATGGAAATAACTTTGCTGCAGTGGACCATTACTTGTCCTTATGGAATTACGAAGCAAGCACATGGCAAGCCTTTGACTTATACTTACAGCTATTTTATCCTCTAAAGAATGATACGTTTGAAGTAACCTATCAAAACTTTGGCACGTCGGAAACCAAAATTGCTAAGGTCAAGGCTCAAACCAAACAGGAAAGGGCAGAAAAAATGATAACCAAATATGGCAAAGCCATTACGGAGAAGGAGCTTTGGAAAATTGAACACTTTACTTCCGGTACCTCAATAATGCGTCTCGGTACTTTCGCGACGTGGAAATGGAAAGGTTTTAATGCCGAAAAATGGTTCGAAACAGCCTTCAAGGAATTGGACAGTCTCAAGGTTTCCAAACTAGTGGTAGACTTGCGAGGGAATGGAGGAGGCTTGGCCATACACCGTTCACAACTGGCGAGCTACTTGGTAAAAGATACTTTGCGCTGCGACAAAATTGGAAAAGTCTATATCAAAATCACTAAGTTCAATACCGAGCTACTCCCCTATATCGAAACCTATGTAGAACTCTTAAAAGCAGGATTGCCTGAAGACCTATATTCTCCTTCAGATAATGGACTCTACGAGTTTTTTGAACCTGACGTATGTTCCGATATTCCTCCTAGACCTAATGGCTATAAAGGCGAGGTATTCATTTTAGGCAATGCGAGCAATGTTTCGGCCACTTTTACGCTTCTGGATCATGCGAATCGATTTGGATACGGCACTTTTGTTGGGCAGACGACAGGAGGTAATCGACAAGGCATCAATGGTGGCGAATATGCGTTTTTCACCATGCCTTACAGCAAAATTGAAGTGGATATTCCATTGAAATACTTTTCATCCTTCACGCCGCAAAAGGATGAAGGTGTTCAACCAAAGATTCCGGTAAAGGTCACCCAAAAAGATATTGCAGTACAGAATGACCCTTATTTGGCAAAAGTGAAAATGATGCAATAGGATAACCAAAAAATTGAGCTTTTACATTTCCACCCTACCCTGAAACAGGATTCCAGTAACATAACTTTGCGTTCATCGTCTTGAGTGAAAAACCAAAAACGATGAAACGAATTTTAATTTCTCTTACACTTTTCAGCTTTACTTTCGGTATAGGCCAAAACAACATTTCCTTGCCTTCAAAGGA
>JBCBPD010000180.1:0-2815 GCA_039820925.1 Bacteroidota bacterium
ATCCGAAAAGGAATTGTTATTCGTGAAAATATGAATTGACCTATCCGTGTCTGAATAACGGATTAAATCTTGAATAGCAATTCCTTTTCGGATGTGACGGTGGGCGAAATCCAAAATTTATTATTGGATACACCTTTTACCCACAAACAATTGAATTGGTCTGATGTTTTGTTGAAAGCGGAATCGATTTTCAGCCGTGCTCCAGCAAAAGAGCAAGAACTCATTGTAGTGTCGGACTTTAAGGAGAATCTTGGAGTTGTTGAAAAACCTACCGACTACGAAGGACGCATACATCTGGTGAAAGCAGGTAGCATCGCTTCATCCAATATTTCTATCGATTCCATTCAAATGGAGGTGCCTAATACCAATCAAAAAACTTTAAAGGTGTTTGTTTCGGGTTACGGGGAAACCGGCGTGCAACCCTTATCCCTTTACAATGGCGAAAAACTTCTGGGTAATTCTGCCGTAGAGTTCAATTCGGAAACCCGCAGAACCACAGTTGATTTTTCTTTACCCAACCAGACAGAAATAGATGGGCATTTGCAGGTTACGGACAATGGACTCGATTATGACAACCATTTTTTCTTTTCGATTAACCCACCGCAAACCATTAAGGTATTGGTCATAAATGGCGGCAACGCTAATTACCTCGAACGCTTATTCGCTAGCAAAGATTTTGATTTAAGCCTCTACGACCTAAGACAATTGGACTATAGTTCCATTGATACACAGAACGTCGTTATCATCAATGAAATTGAACAAATTCCGGACGGGCTTCAAAATGTTCTGAGAACCTTTACTGCCAATGGTGGAAGTTTGATTGTGGTTCCAGCTAAGGAGAAAGAAAATCTGAGCTATAACAAATTCCTATCTCTTTTTGGAGCCACGCGTTTTGCCGAAACAGTGGAGAGCGTCAAACAGATTACCAAAATAGCTTTCGAGCATCCGATTTATCGTGGCGTTTTTCAAAAACAAGTCAAAAATTTCGAATACCCCGAAACCAACCATTCGTTTGCGCTAACCAATCCAACACAATCGATTTTATCCTACGAAGATGGGACAGCTTTTTTAATGGGAGGTAATGGTTTTTACCTCTTTTCCTCACCTTTGGATGAAAACCATTGCAATTTCAAAAGCTCCCCGCTTATTGTACCAACCTTTTACAATATGGCGTTATCCAGTTTGCGACAGCCTATTTTATACGAAAATATTGGTAGTGCTTCCTTTGCAGATATTGATACCAGACTCGGTAATGACCAAGTTGTGAACATGAGCAAGGGCGAAGAAAGTTTTATTCCGCGACAACAGTCTTTTCCCAATAAGGTTCGTTTGTTTTTTGATGCTGAACCACAAGAGGCAGGCACTTATCGCGCCAATGCGATGGATAGTGTGGTAGCCCATGTAAGTTTTAATTATCCTCGAACGGAAAGCCAGCCAGCCGAGTTGGAAATTGTAGAGCAAGAGGGATTTACCCAACAGGAATCGCTGAATTCACTTTTTACTTCTCTGGCCGAAGAAAACGAGGTAAGCGCATATTGGAAATGGTTTGTTATTTTAGCGCTGCTTTTGGGACTTATCGAAGTCATCATCCAAAAAATTGTTAAATGAATATCCTCCTGAAATCCGCTAAAATTGTAGAACCCAATCAGAAGGATTTCCATTTAGGTACATTTGACATTCTTATCAAAAATGGACGCATTGCAAAGATTGCCAAGTCCATCAAACCGGAAAGTTCCATACGAACAGTTGAACGTAAAAATCTACACGTCAGTTTAGGATGGCTAGATACCGGTGTCTGTTTTGGAGAGCCTGGCTATGAAGAGAGAGAGACGCTAGAGAATGGAATGAATACCGCTGCCAAAAGTGGTTTCACAAACATTGTACTCAATCCGAATACACATCCAAAACCAGATACCAGCTCCGATATTGCCTATTTCGTCGCAAGAAGCCAAAACCATTTGGTGAATGTGCATCCTTTAGGTTGCCTTACGCAAAATTCTAAGGGTGAAGGGCTTGCAGAGCTTTACGATATGCATAATGCAGGCGCTGTTGGGTTTTCAGACCATAAGGCTTCGCTGACCAATGCCAACCTTTTGAAAATCGCCTTGTTGTACGCGCAGAATTTTGACGGATTGGTCCTTTCCTTTGCAAATGACAAAGCCATTACAGGTAAGGGAGTGGCACATGAAGGAGAGGTGTCTACCAAACTCGGGCTGAAAGGTATTCCCGCCTTATCCGAGAGTTTGCAAATATCAAGGGACTTATTCTTGTTGGAATATACTGGAGGTAAATTGCACATCCCTACGGTGTCTACAAAAGAAAGTGTAACCTTGATTGCAGCAGCCAAGAAAAAGGGATTGGATGTAAGCTGTAGTGTTGCCATACACAATTTGGTTTTTCAAGATGACCGCTTGATGGAGTTCGACAGCCATACCAAATGTATGCCCCCCCTGCGTTCCTTGGCGGACAGCAAAGCGCTCATTAAAGGAGTGAAAAACGGCACTATTGATTTCGTCACCTCCGACCATACGCCTTTGGACATTGAAGAAAAACGGATTGAATTCGACCATGCCGCTTACGGTACCCTTGGGCTAGAAAGTGCTTTTGGAAGCCTGTTGCCGGTTTTTGGTTTAGATACTACTATTGCGCTGTTGACCAAAGGACATGAACGCTTTGGGATTGCCAAACCTGAAATGAAAGAAGGCGCATTTGCATGCCTAACCCTATTCGACCCGGAAACAGAATGGACTTTTGATAAAGAATCCATTCAATCCAAGTCAAAAAACAGCATGTTTATTGGCCATGGCATGAAAGG
>JBCBPD010000181.1:0-2713 GCA_039820925.1 Bacteroidota bacterium
ATTAGACTAATAATAAATGTATATTTCATTGTTCAATTTACTCTAAATTCAAAGGGTTCTTAATACCGTTACGGACTAGGAACTTTAGTGAAAAACGTTAACTTCTAAATGTATTGGTGTTTGCGGTCGATCAATTACCACTTGTTCCATTTTCAAACTGTTCCCTTGTCAGTCCATACAAAATCAAATCATGATATTCCCTGTTCTTGAGAATATGATCTTTTAACCTACCTTCCTCGATCATCCCACTTTTTATCAAGACTTTTCCGGAGGCAGGGTTTTGATGAAGATGAGAGGAGGTAAGTTTGTTCAATTTTAAACTCTCGAACGCATACTTGATTATTGATTTAGTTGCTTCCGTTGTGTAACCTTTTCCCCAGTGTGGTTCAGCGATCCAATATCCAATTTCCGCTCGGTTGAACCTCTGCTCGATTGTCAGTCCAATGCCCCCAATGAATTCCTTTTTCGGTTTTGGCCTAATCCCGAAGATTATTTTTGTTCCATTTTTGAAGCCCTCATTGGCCTGATTTATCCAATAAATGGCATCCTTTTCGGAGTAGGGAAAAGGAAGGTTCAGTGTAAATTCAGAAATGTTCTTGTTCGATGCATGCTTCATGATATCCGGAACATCTTTTGCCAACAATTCGTTCAAAAACAACCTTTCGGTTTCTAATACTGGAAATTTTCTCATTTAATTAAGATGATGATTTTTGTCTGGTGTAGTGTTCAATTCCTTGAAAAAGTGATAAAACCTTCTTTCGTATTCTAGTAAACTAATCAACGTAAATAGGCTGACCATTAAAAACAGTGTTATGCCGGAAGCAAAAGTGATTTTCATGTCCTAGTGTTTTTTTACTCGTGGATTCTTTTTCAAATTCTTGGTTACATGAGTTAGCTTATTCAACTTAGGTGAAACGCCTTAAGCTGTTTATTCCAATCTGTATTGAAAGACTTGAACCCTGGTGGGCACTTCATCGTTCTTTCCAATCCTTGATTTTAAAACTCACCTTCCCGATTCCGTCATCAATCACCAAAGGATATTCGTTGTCAGAAGTACCTACATCATCATACATAACCGCTTCTTTTTTCCAAAAGGAGTCAACAAACTTGAACCTAGCGGGGTAATGCAGTTCAAGTTCAATTTCCCGTTCGTTATCCGATGTCTTCTTCATTCTCAGCACAGGGCTTCCACCTCCTAGATTATCCTGATCTCCTACTATGTAAACAATATCATCGGTATTCGGAACGGCTACCTTTATTTTTATGCGATAAACTTCCTGGGTATACCCTAACGCCAATTGATGGGTGAACACGAAAGTGTCCACTTCAAAAGATGACGGAATCCTTTTTACAGGTGTTTTTGTATCCAGGACTTCCTTTCCATCCACAATGAAACTATAGTCATATATCCCGTTTGGCAAATCATACTTTCCTATCCATTTGTTATTTTTCCGTACCAAAAAGTTAAAATTTACCGGAAGGCCCTTGACAAAAACCTGTTGGGCGTCCTCATGCCCATTGAGTTCAATGATAATGTTATTACCTTCCTTGAAATTTCCTTGGAACAATTCAAGGATACCTTCCACATCCAAATTGGTCTTGGGCACTTTCTGTTGATAGTCCTTAACAATGGAGATTGCCTTTTCAATATTACCTTTCTGATGGTAAAGCACGGCTCTTAAGGCCCGTTTCCAATACCCGTATGGGTTCGTTTTCAAATGTTCCTCCAAAAATGGCAACAGCGTTATGTCATAGTTATCCGTCAAAAGGGAATTGACAAATATAGAGGCGATTTCCTCTTTTCGCTCATCCGACAATTCCAGTGAGCGGAACTCCTTGAATGCTTCAACGCCTCCCTTTGCCTCATAGGTGTTATGAAGTTTGGTAAGCGGATGGTCGGGAAACAGGTCTTTGATCAGGTAAGACTTTCTTCCTTTTGAAAGCAGTTCGGAAATGGATGTTTTATAGGGGTTTGTATAGTCCGAAGTGAAATAAAACCAAATTTCCCCAGTGTTGAGATTGTGTACATTGGAGTACATGGTGTAATTGCTATACCTGCCCTTGACCGCCGTTTCATCGCAGATCTCGGTGAACAGATCATTACCAATGCTATTGGTTTCCAAACCTATATTCAATTTTTCATTGATGATGGGATATCGCCAACAACTGGAGCCGTCCTCGTTTCCACAGATATCGAAATTAGTGGAGATCTGGTAGGGAGCATTCTCCAAGATCCTGCTCCCAGAGGCGCTGATCATGGCGAATTTTCCAAATTTGTCCGCTACATGCATTTGGGCACTGGTGAATCCCATTTTGAACCAATAGTTATCAAAAAAGGCCACAACTTCTTCTACTGTGCTGAATTGCCCTAAAAGGTAGGTCAGAATGGCATCATCCCCCTTGGGAAAGGGCTTTTTCTTTTTCAGATCTTTTACGGGTTTTCTGTCAATGAAATTAAAATCATAGAAAAGCCCAGCTTCATTGACACCACCTTCGACACCACCACCAAATCCATTTTTTGGGGAGTAATATGAAAAGGTAAAGTACCCGTATTTGGTATCTTCCGTTTTTGGAAAAACGTTGATATAATTGTAAAAGGTAAAGGAACCATCCTCATTGTTTGCGGCCCATACATTACCGTTGTGGTCCTTGGCGCAAAAAATAGTGCAGGCCATAATATCATTGAAGCAAAAAGGGATTATTAAGGATAAAA
>JBCBPD010000182.1:0-2670 GCA_039820925.1 Bacteroidota bacterium
ATTACCTTTTCAGGTATTGTTAGCCCAAACCAAATACGAAAAAGGTAATAAAACCAATAGAAGTAATTTTAGATTTTTCATCATAAAGATTTAAGCTGCGATATTAACCCTTGAAGTAACGGAACAAAAATTCATTTGAACAAATTCGACGAAAAAATATTTTGAACCGACCATATTCTAAATTCAAAATTGTGATTTAAGGTGAATAAGTGAAAAATCTGATTTTTCACGGAAAACAGGGTTAAATAAGGCGACATTATCCGGTACCTTCATCGCACATAAAAATGAATTCAAATGAAATTCTGTATAAGGCCCCTTCTTATATTATCTCTAATCATTCTGCTCCAAAGCGCGATTATCAGCTGTGATAGCAAAGCTCCCCCAGAACCCATTCAGAAAGAAAAAGTGCTTTTCGACTATGGGGTGGTAGAAGACAGTACCTACTGTAATGACTTTTTCAAATTTCGGATTTCATTTTGCGAAGAATTCATTGCACTGTCCCAACAAGATAATGTGACACCGTCAGAAATTGGTGCTAAAATACCACCCTACGAAAACCTCACCGAGAATCCAGGAGAAGACCAAAACCTCTTAGCTATTTATCCAAAGATTCAAGAAGTTACCATAGATGCCGTGCTTCATGATGAGAAGGTAGATTTTGAAGATTTTCAGGCGGCTATGCAACAGAAAACAAGAGCAGAGCAATTCGGTCCAGAATTTCAACTTTTCATCAGTTCGCATAGCTTGGAAAAAGAGTCCTTAATCCAGTACATCAACCAATTCTCCAACCTTCATCCGCCCAACTATGATTTCAACAAGACGCACGAGGCAACGATTGGTGGAGAATCCTTTCTGGAGTATCACGGGGTGGAGACGCAAGAAAGCGCCCCCGCAAGTGTAGCTTTTGCCATAATGGGAGGCAAAAACCGGAAAATAGTCTCCTATTTCAAGGAAATCAACGGATATGCCTTTTGCATTGACTTGTTTTACCACAATGAAGGACAGAAAGCAATTCTTTTGGAACTGTTGGAAACCATGGAGTTTCACTAAAAAGGGTAATATCCACTCTAAAGGTTCCATAAAAATCATCGGGATTGGATTACCTTTAAATTATGAAATCATCCCTGTTGAACCGTGTCTTCGATGCCAAGGCTTTTGAGGCGCAACTCCAACCGCTTGGCGCCTTAATACAAGACCATTTGAATAGTGTTTTATCCGAAGAGAAACGCCACGTACTCGAATGGAATCCGCCAGAAAAGGAACTAGAGTTTTGGCGTTCATTCATGAATTCTGGGGACACAAATGACTTCTTCCCTGAAATTTTAAAAAGAACCACGCATACGCACCACCCCAAGTATATAGGGCACCAAGTTGGCGTTACTGCACCACTCACTGTGCTTACGGGAATGCTCAGCAATCTCTTGAACAATGGCATGGCGGTCTATGAAATGGGGATGTCCCCAAATGCTATAGAACGTATTGTCATTGAACGACTCGGTGAAAAATTTGGGTATAGTGACCAAGTTGGTGGATTTTTGACCTCGGGTGGTACTCTGGCGAATTTAACCGCTTTACTTTCCGCAAGGAAAGCCAAAGTGAAGCATGATGTTTGGAACGAAGGGCACACGAAACCGCTAGCGATAATGGTTTGTGAAGAAGCGCATTATTGTGTTGACCGCGCAGCTAAAATTATGGGGTTGGGTGAACAAGGCATTATCAAAGTACCCGCTAAAGCGGATTTCACCATGGACATCGAACAAATGGAGGCTTTGTATCGAGAAACTATGGAGAAGGGCATCCAGGTTTTCGCGATTGTAGGCAGCGCTCCTTCAACGGCAACAGGTGCCTATGATGATTTGAAGGCAATCGGCGCATTTGCCCAGAAGAATGATATCTGGTTTCATGTCGATGGGGCCCATGGCGGGGCATCCATCTTTTCCGACACCTATAAAGGCCTTCTAGACGGTACTGAGTTATCAGATTCTATCGTGCTGGATGGTCATAAGATGATGATGATGCCCACCATTACCACAGCATTAGTGTTCAAAAACAAAATACACGCCGAACATACCTTCAGCCTAAATGCTGATTATTTGTTGGACCAAACCACTGAAGACGAATGGTACAACAGTGGCCGCCGCACCTTTGAATGTACCAAAACCATGATGTGCCTGCACTGGTTCGCCCTTTTAAAGTTTTATGGTGAAGCACTTTTTGACGAGTACATCACTAGACAATATGATTTGACGAAGGACTTTGCCCAACTTCTGAAAAATCATCCACAGTTTGAATTAGGGACTGAACCGATGTCCAATATTCTTTGTTTTCGTTGGATAGCTAAAGGAGTAGATGATGAGCGTTTAAGCACAATCAATGCCCAAATTCGGCAGCAGCTTTTGGAAGAAGGTGAATTTTATTTGGTGCAGACCAAACTACACGGCCTTCAGTACCTCCGCACTACCCTGATGAATCCGTTTACGGAGCTTGCCCATTTGGAAAAACTGCTCCGTAAAATCATCAAACTGGCAGAACACATTTCATAACTCAGGGTTTACCCTAGGTTGGTCAATTCCATTCAATTGCTGAAATATGTATCTTGAAGGGTCTATACTTTTACAGTATGCTACAAACCAACCTCAAAAAACATATTTCAGCAATTGAATGGAATTG
>JBCBPD010000183.1:0-2602 GCA_039820925.1 Bacteroidota bacterium
AACAGAATCTTTCCGGATTTATTGAAAAAAATGAAGTTGCCGTTAGCCTTGATATCGACAAAAAACTGACAGTAAAAAGTGTCCCCGCTTATTTGGAGAGTATCATCTTGAATTTGATGACAAATGCGGTAAAATATCGAGACCCAAATCGCGATTCAACAATCGAACTTAAGGCTACAATGGAAAAGAACCATGTTGTATTCTCGGTTACCGACAATGGATTGGGTATTGATATGCAGCGCTATGGCGACAAGCTTTTTGGCATGTACAAAACGTTCCATAACCATAAAGATGCTCGTGGTTTAGGACTTTATATCATCAAAAACCAAATTGAAGCCATGGGTGGTAACATCCATGCGGAAAGTACACCTGGAAAAGGGTCTACTTTCAAAGTATATTTTAATGAAGAAGCTTAAATGTCTCTACATAATCGATGATGACCCCATCACTGTGTTCGGCATTAAGAAAATGCTGAATGCCTCTATTGAATGCGAGAACATCCAAACGTTTGAAAATGGAAAGCTCGCGCTCGAAGGAATCCATGCGGCCCAACAAAATGGAGGTGTCCTGCCTGAAGTGATTTTTCTCGATATCAATATGCCCATCATGGATGGATGGGAATTTTTGGCGGAGTTTCTAAAAATTCGCTTTCCCGAAAAGGTCATCATAAATGTGATAACCTCTTCCATTGACCCTGCCGACTACCAAAAATGGAATGAGTTCCGTTTGAATTGCTATCACTACCTCAATTTCAAGAACAAGCCTTTGTTCAAAATTGAGCCTACTGACCTTAGCCGTATCAACCTAGCTTCCTGAAGCAATATTTCTTTACTTTTGTGGGGCACAGTGTGTTGGTTTGTCCTACCCAAACCACACCTACCTAATCCTTAGCATTGAGAACAGTCCTGACATTTTGTGTTGCGCTTTTGGTTTTCTTCGGATGTGAAACCCCATTGGAAGACAAAATCGCCTCTTACCAAACACCTTACGAAGCTTCAAAAACACTGGAAACCGCTACTTACGAAGAAAGCATAGCGTTTTATAAAAGATTGGCCAGAGATTTTCCCGAAGTCAACATTCAGACCTTAGGAAACACGGATAGTGGCTTCCCTTTGCATTTGGTCACCTTCAATCCCGATGGCGATTTTAACTTCGACAACGTACGAGAGGACAAAGCACTTGTACTGATTAACAACGGTATACATCCTGGGGAATCTGATGGAATTGATGCCACTATGCTTCTCTTCAGGGATTTGGCTACAGAAAAATTGAAGGCCCCTGAAAACACGGTTTTGGTGACCATTCCGGTCTACAATGTGGGTGGGGCACTTAATCGAAATAGCACCTCCCGAGTAAATCAAAATGGACCTGCGTCTTACGGATTTAGAGGAAACGCTCTAAACTACGACCTCAACCGAGATTTTGTTAAAATGGATACGGAAAATGCTAAGAGTTTTGCGCAGATTTTTCATTTGGTAAAACCGGATGTATTTGTCGACAACCATGTAAGCAATGGAGCGGATTACCAATACATTTTGACGCATTTGTTCACCCAACACAACAAATTGGGCGGGGAATTAGGTCAGTACTTAGAACAAGAGTTTCAGCCTGCCTTGGAAAAATCCTTGCAAAAAAAAGAATGGGCTATCACACCTTACGTTAACGTGTTCAATCGTTCACCTGAACAGGGTTTTACCCAATTTTTGGATAATCCTAGATATTCTACCGGCTATACCACCTTGTGGAACACTCTAGGTTTTATGGTGGAAACGCACATGCTAAAACCTTACGATAAACGAGTGGAAGGAACCTATGAAATCATGCAGAGCGTCCTTGACATTGTTGAAGATGACTTTGAAAACATTAAAAAACTGCGTGAAACGGCATTGACTAAGGTATTGCAGCAAGAACGCTATTTTTTGAACTGGGCTGTGGACACTACTCAGAGCAAATCCTTGAATTTTAAAGGATATGAGGCCATTTTACCCTTGAGCGAAATCACGCGCTTACCGCAATTGAAGTATGACCAAAGCAAACCGTTTGAAAAAGAAGTCCGTTTTCAACACCAATATTATCCTTTGGATACCATCTCGGTGCCCCAAGCCTATGTTTTTTCCAAAAGTTGGAAAAAGATTGTATCACGGTTGGAAGTCAACAATATTGAATATCAAACGCTTGAACAAGACACCACTTTGTTCGTAGAACGCTATCAGATTGAATCCTACGAAACGTACACGCGACCTTATGAAGGGCACTATCCGCATTACAATACCAAGGTGACCGCACTTCAGGATTCCGTTCGATTCATGGCAGGAGATATTGTGGTTCCTACAAAACAAGAAGGACTGCGCTACCTATTGGAAACTTTAGAACCTGAAAGCGTCGATTCTTTTTTCAATTGGAATTTCTTCGATACCGTGCTGCAGCGCAAAGAAGGTTTCTCTCCTTATGTTTTTGATGATTTGGCTATGAAAATCTTGCAAAAGGACACCATTTTGAGAAACCTTCTTTGCGCTGCAGCACGGTATCGAAGAAATTCCAATTGAAAAAAGAATCGACGCTTTCAGGTTCTAAAGTTTCCAATAGGTAGCGCAGTCCTTCT
>JBCBPD010000184.1:0-2574 GCA_039820925.1 Bacteroidota bacterium
GTTTATACAAGCATTTTTGTTTTAATATTCGGAACTACTCAGTTTTCAAAATACATTAGGAATAAACTAACAAAACTTCATAAAACTTTTGGAAAACTTTATGTATTTTTTATTCTTTTTATCGCTGCACCTACGGGATTCATAATGGCTTTACACGCAAATGGGGGTATCATTTCAAAAGTATCATTTTCAATTCAAGCATTATTATGGTTTTGGTTTACATACAATGCTTTTAAATTTGCAAAAAACAAAGAATGGGTTAACCACCAAAAATTCATGCTTAGAAGCTATGCTTTAACTCTTTCAGCTATAAGCTTGAGATTATTTAAATGGCTTATTGTTTCTACAATCGAACTTCCTCCAATGGATACTTATAAAATTGTATCTTGGCTTGGTTGGATATTTAATTTGACGCTGGTAGAAATATACTTAATGAATAAAAAAAACTACACCCAATCGAGTAGACGGCTCCGCCAGCGTTAACTGACGGAGTGCGCCTCTCACACCACCCAGCGTACGGGTCTCGTACTGGGCGGTTCGTTAAATCAGGACTTTACACTGTGGTAGTACTCTAGCATACTTTGGTAACCTCTTGGCCTTAGGCGTTTTTCCGTTATAGTCGTTCTTAAAATAGGACTCTGTGCTACAGCCCATCCTCCCATCCTAGTGCGACTCCATGCATAAGCTTGGTTCGGTTCAATGCCTAATCTGATAAGGTTCTTCCGTTTACGCTCAAGTTTCTTCCAATCGTGTCATATACAATAGCGTAATCGATTCCTCAGCCACTCATCTATCTTTTTCAGCTTGGCATGGATGTTTCCTAATCGGAAGTTGTTCAGCCATCCTTGATAGATGGGTTTTAGCCTTTGAAGTCTTTCTGCTAATGATAATGGCAGGGTTTTCTTGGTTGCATATTTGAGCTTGCGTTTGAGTGTTTTCCACGCTTCTTTGCTCACCACAAGTTGGTATTTGCCTTTTACCCCTTTCTTATAGATTGGAGTGAACTTATAGCCTAGCACTTTAAAAGTGGAGGGTCTGCGGATACCGCTTTTGGCTTTGTTAATAGGTAAATCTAGTTTATCCTTTAGAAAAAGGTATACTTGATTTCCTATCTCCTTTGCTTCTGCTTTTGACCTAGTGTAAATACTAAAGTCATCTGCATAACGGATAAATCTGCAGCCCTTTTCTTTTAAGTATTTGTCCAATTGGTCCAACAGTATGTTAGACAGTAATGGACTTAATGGGCTTCCTTGTGGTAACCCTTTTCTACGCTTGTATAAACGCCCATTCTTATGAATAGGTGCTCTGAGCCATTTGCGGATTAACCACAGGGTGGTTCGGCATTTTACCTTGTTGTAAATAAGCTGTAGTAGTCTATAGTGTTGAACTTCATCAAAGAACGCCTGTAGGTCTATATCTACTATGTCTTGAAATCCATCATTGATGTATTCTTGACTTTTTAATACTGCCTGCTGAAGGTTCTTCTTTGGGCGAAAACCATAGCTCTCCCCTTCAAAATCCAGTTCAAAGTGAATCGCCAGTTGTTGGCTCATCGCTTGTTGAAGCCATCTATCCACTACTGTTGGCACTCCCAGTAATCTGGTCTTGCCATGGGCTTTGGGGATTTCCACCCCTTTAATAGCTTGTGCCTTATAGCTATGGGAGATAATCTGGGTGCAGATGTCCAAACGGTGAGTTCTTATAAACCCTGTTAGTTCTGATGTCTGCATTCCATCTATCCCTGCTGAACCCTTATTGGCTTGAACTTTCATTCTAGCATTTGTTAGGTTCCTTGCTGTTAAAACTTTTGCTATCAATTTAATCTTCTGTTCTTGTCCTTCTAGGTATAGGCTATCCGCCCAGGGCGGATTCCTATACGAATCCAGACATGATTTAACGTTCAGTCCTTCCTTGGTCCGTGAGTCCTCCTGTGTTTTACAGGCTCGTTTCTGCTAAGTACTATGACCTCTGCTGACTTCTCCCATATGCCAACCCGTGGCTTGGGAGACCTCCCTCGGTAAGGTAAACACCCTCTAGTCAATGCCTGCTGAATCTACTGCTTGAGCCTTTTCTTGTGGAAGTTGCTATGATGTGCTAGCTTATCCAAACTCAAACAGCCTCGGTATCCAGTTCCTGTTCGTCAGTACCAACTACGCAGTCTGGCTTACTTCAGTGTATGGGTCGCCCCAAACCACCTTGCCACTTGCTTTGCTTACGGACACGACTCCGCGCATCGGGGACTCTAACCCTTTGGGACACTCGACCTTTCGAGCTATATTTACCATTCAAGGCACACACAATGCATACAACGTCCATCCCCAGCAAAAGCTGGGCACGGCGTGTATGCGGGGACGTTGTACAACATTTTAAACCCATTTAAAAAACTTCTCTAAAACCACAGACAAATTCCAATGAGCAGTATTCAGGACATGAATAATCGGATGAAGCAAAATCGGAATTTGCGACCTTCAAAACGCCCAAAATTCAAGGGAAATAATCGAGAATTCTTATACGCCAAATCAAACCCAGAGGACAAACCAAAATTCAAGGAGTTTACTGAGTTTCAAGTAAAAA
>JBCBPD010000185.1:0-2532 GCA_039820925.1 Bacteroidota bacterium
CTCGAACGGATTGACAAAAAGTATATCTTGAATGAAATCAGCAGTGTTTTAAACTTCGATAAGGGCCTTTTTTACACCATTCGAGCATTTGGCGGTTTTCCATGGGTTGGTATTCTTCCACTGTAGCTAAGGTTTCATTTTGATGAAATATATCGATAAATACATAAAATTCTGGAAATTTTGACCTGTACTGGCTTGAACAATTCCGTCAAGAGTTTTCAGCTACATTCTTTGGGTACGCTTTTAGTGAGATGCTTTTTTAGAACATACCTTATTTTCGAACCCCTGCAGGTCTATTTTCTTGGCCTTCCAAGTCCCTCAAACTATCCCCAAGCTCCGCTCTTTTACGGTTCGCGAGGCTATCAATGGTTTGCACCACTTCAGGGTACAGCTGGGCCACATTGTTGCTCTCGCCGATATCTTTTGAGAGGTCAAAGAGTTGAGTCTCATTTACTTCATTAAAATCATATACTGCCGGAAACCCTCCTTTTCCGCCTTCCCGCCCATTCAAAGACTTGTATTCCCTAGGGTAGTACAATTTCCAGTTTTTGTACCGAACCCCGTGCAATTCGTTGATGTTATAGTAGAAATAATAGGCCTCATGCGGGCTATCTTCGGTCTTTTGCGTCAAAACCTCCGTAATATTCTTGCCATCTATTTCCTTTTCCGGCAAGGGCGATTGGGTCAAATGTGCAATGGTGGGCAAAATATCTATGGACATCAAGGGGGTGTTAATGACCTGGTTCGCAGGAATTTTGTTTGGGTACCGTATGATGCAAGGTTCCCGTTGCCCTCCTTCCCAAGCGGTTTGTTTGCCTTCGCGCAGCGGATGGGCCGAGCCGGCATGTTCCCCATACGAAAGCCAAGGGCCATTGTCCGAGGTAAAGATGACCACTGTATTGTCATCTATGCCAAGCGTTTTGATGGTTTCCAAAATCTGGCCCACGCTCCAGTCAATTTCCATGGTGACATCGCCGTAGAGCCCTCTTTTGGATTTTCCCTTGAATTTATCGGAGACAAACAATGGCACATGAGGTTGTGGATGCGCCACATACAAAAAGAAGGGGGTTGCTTTGTTCTTTTTAATAAACGACACACTTTTTTCGGTCAATTGGGTAGTCAGCATCGATTGGTCAACCAAGGTGTCGATGATTTTTTCATTTTCGTACAAGGGCAATGGCGGAAAATCGAAAACAGTTCCCTGCTCAGGGTGATAGGGCCACATGTCGTTGGAATAGGGAATCCCATAAAATTCATCAAACCCCTGTTTGTTGGGCATAAAATCAGGATGGTCGCCCAGGTGCCACTTTCCAAAAATGGCGGTCGCGTAGCCTTGTTTCTTCAACATTTCGGCCATGGTAAGTTCCTCCAAATGCAATCCTGTGGTGTTTCCAGGGCCAAGGGCCAAATGAATTCCAATTCGATTGGGATAACACCCGGTTAGGATAGCGGCTCTCGAGGCGGAACAAATGGGTTGGGTCGCATAAAAATTAGTTAACCTCACCCCTTCTTGGGCCATCGCATCCAAATTTGGCGTTTCGATATCGGGAGACCCATAACACCCCACATCGTTATACCCTTGATCGTCCGTGAAAATAAGGATGACGTTAGGGGGAGCAGAAGAAGTGGTTTCAGCTGCCTTCTTTGGTGCCTTGTTACAGGAAAGCGCCAAGGTGGTAAGGATTAATAAGACTATAGGTTTGGTCATGGTGGCGGTTTTTATGCGGTGTGAAGTGAAGTTCGGGAATTTTACGCCAACAGAATACTATTTCAATCGGTTCAGACCTTTATTTTGTTTACCGCAAAACCTTTTCTAAAAGAAAGTTCAATCCCTTTTGACATACAATCGACAATAAAATCATACTTGTTGTCAAAGCTTGTCGGTTCAGGCTGAATTTCCTCGCAGTAACCTGATTTGGGTCCTCGTGTGATGGGAACTTGGTCTTGAAGAACACCCCAAGAAACCTTGTTTTTTGGTGGTATCGGAATATGAATGGTTATTTCTTTGTATTTCATTCTGGTATCCGATTTACCTTTCAAGCAGACGTAAATCTTATCAAGGCCACCCAATAATCCTGTGAACTGAAGGGTCCATTCCTCCAATTCAGGAATGTTATAATTTTTCAGATACGAGTTTACCAAATTTTGAAGGGGCGGGTCGATTCGGTCGTAGTCAAAATCATCCGTCAAAAAATCGATTAGATAACTGTGGTGTACCAATTGGGATTTCATAACTACAGGTTTGAATGGCTTGTACAAAGGTCGTTTAAAGAAAAAACATCAACCTTGCGATGAAGTTCGGGAATTTCGAGATTAGCTTTTTATTCTATTGCTCAACATTTCCATTTCTTCCTCGCTGTTCAATTGCTTTTCAAAATGTTTTTGAAGCCAGAGTTCGGCAGTTTCCAAATCCCCTTTTTGCTTGTATAGAAAACTTAAAATGTATTCAAGTATTATGGGGGTTCATTTTCCTATGGGAATTGTTTCCATTCTGTGCCAACATTTTCAGGGAAGAGACTTGTAAACCATCGA
>JBCBPD010000186.1:0-2519 GCA_039820925.1 Bacteroidota bacterium
TGGAGATTTAATGGGCATGATGGGCAAACTGAAGGAAACCCAAGAGAAAATGAAGCAAGCTAAGGCGCGCTTAGAGAATATTCTGGTTGATGAGGCATCCCAAGATGGTCGTATCAAAACACCTATGATTCGCTATCGAAAACCAACCCTTTTTATGGCGGCCTGCCTTACTTTTGTGCTCGCTTGTAAAAAAGAGAAAACCCAGTCCATGGAAGAGAACCAACCCCCGGTTGCTAAAAAAATCGCAAAAGAACTTACACTGCATAACGATACCCGTGTGGACAACTATTATTGGATGAACGACCGCACTGACCAAGCGGTTTTAGATTATCTGACCGCGGAAAACGACTATTATGAAAAGGCTACGGCCCACACTAAGAACTTTCAGAAGGCCTTGTTTGAGGAAATGAAGGGGAGAATCAAAGAAGACGATAGTTCTGTACCTTATAAACTGAATGGGTATTGGTACGTAACACGATACGAGACCAACAAAGAGTATCCCATTTTTAGTCGTCATGAAGAAACCTTGGACAACCCAGAACAAATTCTTTTCGACTGCAACGTGCTCGCAAAAGACCATGAGTTTTTCAACTTAAGAGGAATATCCATCAGCCCAGATAACACTTTGGCCTCATTTGGAGTAGATACCATCTCTCGTAGACAATACCATATCCAGATAAAAAATTTGAAGACTGGGGAAGTATATCCCGATAAAATTGAAAATACAACTGGAACTTCGGTATGGGCAGACGACAATAAGACCCTGTATTACACCAAAAAGGACCCAGTAACCCTAAGGTCAGACCGTATTTACCGCCACAAATTGGGAACACCTTCGGCCGAAGATGAACTCGTTTTCCACGAGACGGATGACACCTACAGTGCCTTTGTGTATAAATCAAAGTCAAGAAAGTATATCATTATTGGGTCTGCTAGTACGCTGACGACAGAGTACCGCATTCTAGAAGCCAATCAACCCGATGGAACGTTTCGGGTGTTTTCTGAGCGTAAAAGAGGATTGGAATATTCCATTTCCCATTATGATGACCAATTTTATATCCTTACGAACAAAGATGACGCTACCAACTTTAAGTTGATGCAAACAAATTTGACGGATACGGATGCTTCTAAATGGCAGGAGTTTATTCCGCATAGAGCGGATGTGTTGTTAGAGGATATTGAAATCTTTAAGGATTATTATGTGTTGTCAGAACGTGAAAATGGTCTAAACCGGTTGAAAATCGTTCGCTGGGATGGCAGTGATTCCAAATACCTTCCTTTCGATAGTGAAACGTATGTGGCAGGCACTTCTGTAAACCTCGATTTTGATACCAAAACACTACGATATTACTTTAACGAGATGGGTACACCCTACGCCGTGGTGGATTATGACATGGCCACGGGTGAAAAGACCGTATTGAAACAACAGGAAGTCTTGGGAGGTAAGTTTGACCCTGAGAACTATCAAACCAAACGTTTATGGGCCCCAGCCAGAGATGGAAAGAAAGTTCCTATTTCATTGGTCTACCGAAAAGATACTCCTTTGGATGGTTCTAGTCCACTGCTACAGTACGCTTACGGCTCTTATGGTAGCACCATTGACCCTTATTTCTCCTCCGTTCGTTTGAGTTTGTTGGATAGGGGATTCGTATACGCCATTGCACATATCCGTGGCGGCGAATATCTTGGGAGACCTTGGTATGAAGATGGAAAGTTACTCAACAAGAAAAATACCTTTACGGATTTTGTGGATTGTTCCAAGTTTTTGATAGCTGAGAAGTATACCTCTTCTGAACATTTATACGCTATGGGCGGTTCCGCCGGTGGACTTTTAATGGGAGCTGTGGTCAATATAGCTCCCGAACTCTATCATGGGGTTATTGCCGCAGTACCGTTCGTTGATGTCATCACCACCATGTTGGATGATTCTATTCCACTCACTACAGGAGAGTATGACGAATGGGGAAATCCGAATGATGAGGAATACTATAATTACATCAAGACCTATTCTCCATATGATAACGTTGAGGCAAAAGCATATCCAAATCTTTATGTCTCCACGGGGCTACATGACTCTCAGGTACAGTATTGGGAACCTGCAAAATGGGTGGCGAAGCTTCGTGAGATGAAAACGGACGACAATCTTTTGTTTTTGGACACCAATATGGATGCAGGCCATGGTGGCGCTTCCGGAAGATTCGAATCCCTTAAAGAAACGGCTAAGGAATACGCCTTTTTATTGGATTTGGAAGGAAAAACCCCCTAAAATAAAAAATGCTATTTTTGCACCGAATAATCGGAGCGCTAGTACGTTTACTCCTCATCTAAACCAGTTATGAATAAACCTATTAAGGCCTACAATAACATCTTAGAGCTCATCGGTAGTACCCCCCTTGTTCAATTGAATGCCATAGCGGAACCTTTAACAGGTTCGTATTATGCCAAAATGGAATCGTTTAATCCTGGTCATTCGGCCAAGGATAGAATTGCCCATTTCATTATTGAAGAAGCCGAACGAA
>JBCBPD010000187.1:0-2506 GCA_039820925.1 Bacteroidota bacterium
ATGATGGGCCACTCCCAAACAAAGCTTCTGCAACAGATCTTATGTCATCAAAAATGCTCATAGTCTTTTAATGAACAATAATGTGTTATAGCATTCCGCTTTGAGCCTCCTTGTTTTTTCCTCAAGGTCCTTCAGAAATTGAAGTCTTGCGGCATCGTCCATGATAAGCCGGTTATCGACAACCAGGTCATTTAAATCAATTGATACCGTTTCGTTCTCTGTCAAGATTTTGGAGGTAGATTCCAATAATAAGCGAATTACCTTTTTGCTCTCGCCATCAGCTTCAGCCTGGCCTATTGCTTCAAAAATCTCGTCAATGAGAATCCCTACCTCGGATACGTTGTTTATGATATTGTAGGTATGGTTTCCGGTAGATATGACGGTATTTACCTTCTGTACCCAATCCAAAGTCTGGTTAATCATATTTGCCGTATTGGCCAATTCAGTGGTTTGCTTTGCGGTTTCGGTAAGAGTCTGTGCTGTATTCGCTGCATCTTTGGCGGCAATGGTTTCAAGTGCCGGGGCAGAAACCACTGTAGTCCCTATCTGTGCAGCCAATAGGCTACTGCAAAAAAGGGCTATCAATAAATTTAATGCTCTCATAGTTGTAATGTTTTTTAGTGTTTTCAATGGTTTTAACCATGTCATTCGTTTCCTGGTAATCCTTGTTCATCCAGTCCCATATATCACCATCGGTCTGGAATGCCAAAAACTTTTCCAGGGCAAATTCCTGGCGTACCACCATTGCTCTTTTTTCTCCCCACCGGATGCACAGTTCTGACCACTTTGGATGGGTGTCAAATTGCTTTTGGCAGGACTTCATCATATTGATATGGTCCTCGTCCTTAATTTTAAATTTGTCCACTATATCTCCCACCACTTTTTCCGTAAGGCTTAGGGTCATCAATAGCTGTACATTTGAAATAATGTTATCTGTATAATGGTTATCGGGCAATTGGCTGATGTTCTGAAGTACGGTCCATATAAAACCGTTCTCTTTTCGGATTTTTTGGTAGAGCCAGGCCACGGAGCTTAAAACATCGCCACCACCAAAAAGATCCTTTAACTCGGCGGTCTCCCCAAACTCTTCCATGATGACCCCGCCAAATCTGGACCTATCGGACAAAATATTATTGTTGATAGTATCCTCTAAAGAAGTCAATATTATAGATAGAAGGAAGGGGTCTTTTTTAACCTCCGTGAGCTCAAAAACTACAATATCCGCTTCGTCCACACTTTTGTGTAGGCTGGGATTTGGTTGGAAAATGAAATCATATAGCCCACCCTTTATATATTGGCTCATCACAAGTTCAAACTCATCAAGGTCCAGGAATTTATCCTTGATTTTTTCCTCTGCTTTGATTTTATCCCAGTTATTCAGGATATACCAATAAAAGCTTTCAAAGTCATGGTTGCTTTTGGTGTTCTTATAATAGTTTGATACGATTTTACTCAGGGCCACAAAAAACGGTCCTTCACTCTGCATCATTTCTAGGTTTTTTCTCCAAAGTTTCAGGATAAATCCTGTGACGGATATTACCTTGATTGGATCGATGGGCTTTCTGAGAACAAAAGGGTTGATTCCCATGGGTTCATTAGCCTTAAACTTGATGTGTGCGGCCCTGTCCTTGAAAAGCTTTACCAAAAAGCTAAGGCTCTGCCCAAACTCGGCAAAGACCAGTTTCACATTGAACAATAGGGACTGGTAGGAGATATTGATAAGTGTGCTGGATTTCCCCTCGCCGGTACTGGTTATAATCATTCCATTTCTGGCGGCTATATGCCTTCGTATTAGGTCAAACACATCGACAACCAGGGGAGCTCTGAAAACCCTGTCTTGGAAAACCAGACCTGTTTTATCATTTCTGAAGTTGCCGTATATGGGCATAAGCGGTACGGAATCCTTTAATGAACTCATATAGAAGAAGTCATCCGCTATTTCATTCTCGCGCCCTATGATTGATCCCGTATAGATATTGTGGGCAAATTCATATCGTGCATCCATGGGCTGGAGGCTCTTATTGCTGAAAATCTCCCCCAGGCGTTTTGTTGCTTTCTCCAGGCGCTCATTGTCTCTGTCAAAAAGCATAATACTGTTATGGACATAGCAAAGTTTATTATCCTCATTATCTATTGAAGCCTCAAACTTTTCTAAAGTATCAAAACCGTCTTGTATGGATTTTTTGTAACCTGCCCATGACTTATAAGAAGTCTTCCTTATCTCCAATACTTCTTTTGCTTGGTCTTGTTTCGGGATTTTAATGATTTGGTGGCATACATGGTCGAAATGAAAATGGATGCCCAGCTCATCAAATGTTCCCCTGGAAACAAAATTGCTTCTCGGCACCGTATTATCGGCCTCTATGACACGGGGGCTGTTCGGAAAGTGGGACGTGCTGGAGAAACCAAAAATCTTGATGTTGTGGTCCCCTATTTTCAACTGGTCTGAAAAGTTTCCATTATGGACTATTTCGGAATCATGAAAGCCATTAATGCTATTGAAAAT
>JBCBPD010000188.1:0-2488 GCA_039820925.1 Bacteroidota bacterium
CATTGTACTATGGCAAGCACAACTAAAGTAAACTGGAAAATACACCTACCGCTGTTGGTATGGGCAATCTTGCTTGGCATAGTACAATGTTCTTTTGGTTCATTCTTACGAATTCATCTTTCCCCAAGGCTTCAGCCAATTGAAGTGATTTCTCCGCCGAAGCAATTGCGTTTTTATATTGACCCAATTGCGCTTCGACCAAACTCTTCACTCTATGGAAATAATAGGTATCCCCTCCTAATTCGATAGCTTTTTCCAAGAGTTTCAGTGCCCTTTCTGGGTTTTCGTTCTCTTCTTGAAAATATCTTGCAGCCTCATAATAAGTTTGCGCCGTAGGGTTTTCCTTGATTTGCTTATCAATTTCGTTCAGCATAAGCGATTTGGTATCCACCACGAAAGGAATGGAAACCTGAAGATTACCCCAAACAGCTTTCATAACCGCACTATTATGGGTAATGGCATCAAAAGTGATGAGAAAGTTTTCCTGAAAACCAGAGACATATTGAGGGTTTACCGTAATCCGAAAAGCGTCTTCTTCCGGTTTATAGGCCTTTCTGCCATCGCCCCAGTGGGTAAGATTCGTGTGAAACGCAATTTCCCAAGTCTTTTCATTAGGAAATGCATAAAGCGCATACGTTCCTTTGCGCAACAAGTTTCCTTGTACGTGCATGTCACTAGCCACCGTAATCTTGGTACTTTCATTTGCCCCTAGTCGCCAAATACGACCATAAGGGACCAAACCCTGAATTCCCTTCTCGTCTGGACCGAACAGGTGTCTTCCCCGTGCTGCGGGCCTTGAATAGACTACTGATATGGTTGATAACCCAACAGACTGCTCTAGGGTAGTGAGCGGACTTGCTTTAGGATGGTTTATTTGGGCAATGGAATCGGATATGGTTAGCAATACGAGTATCCCAAACCATAATCCTTTTACCCTCATTTTATAGCTTAAAAAAAGAATCTACAAATTCGAGTTTATTGAATACCTGAAGGTCATCAATTCCCTCCCCAACACCAATATATTTAACCGGGATTTGAAACTGGTCTGAAATTCCGATAACCACACCTCCTTTTGCGGTTCCATCCAACTTGGTCACTGCCAAACTGGTTACCTCGGTCGCTTTGGTGAATTGCTTAGCCTGCTCAAATGCATTTTGGCCTGTGGACCCATCCAAAACCAGAAGTACGTCATGTGGCGCATCGGGGACCACTTTTTGCATCACTCGTTTCACCTTGGAAAGTTCATTCATCAGGTTGACTTTATTATGCAAACGCCCAGCCGTATCAATCAACACCACATCAGCCTCGTCGGCCACTGCGGAGTTCAACGTATCAAATGCGACGGAAGCAGGGTCACTCCCCATTTTCTGTTTCACAATGGGCACCCCAACTCGGTCTGCCCAAACCTGTAATTGGTCAATGGCCGCAGCGCGGAACGTATCGGCTGCTCCCAAGGTGACTTTCAAACCCTTCTTGGTAAATTGGCTGGCCAACTTGCCAATAGTAGTGGTTTTTCCAACACCGTTGACTCCTACCACCATAATCACATAGGGTCTTTTATTGGAAGGAATTTCAAAATCGGTATAGTTACCTTCATTGGTTTCAGAAAGCAGCCCCGCAATTTCTTCTCTCAGGATTTGATTGAGTTCTTCCGTTCCCAAATACTTGTCCTTTGCTACGCGACTTTCAATACGGTCGATAATTTTTAGGGTAGTGTTTACACCCACATCTGAAGAAACGAGCACTTCCTCAAGATTATCCAACACCTCATCATCTACTTTGGACTTTCCGGCAACAGCTTTACCCAGTTTTCCAAAGAAGCTGTCCTTGGACTTTTCAAGCCCTTTGTCCAAGGTTTCTTTCTTCTGTTTGGAAAAAATATTTTTGAATACACTCATGTTCTCAAGAAAGTCTTCAAAGATAGGAAAGTAAGAGGAGTTTTGTTAAACTGGTAAATGGGATTTATGGGGAGAAAGCGAAAGGTCTAAAAACAAAAAAACCGCTCAAGGAGCGGTTTGTATACTGTGTTGTACTTTCTACTTTTTGGAAAGCCACTCGTTGACCATTTCAGGGGCCATAACCGCCTCTGAAAAAATATAGGCACCGGTTTTAGGTGACTTTACCATTTTAATGGCCTTAGTTAGTCTTTTAGATGACGATTGAAGTGTTGCTACCGTTTTCTTTGCCATGGTCGTATTACTTTATCTCCTTATGAATGGTCATTTTCTTAAGAATGGGATTGAATTTCTTGATTTCCATTCTATCAGGAGTGTTTTTCTTATTTTTTGTGGTGATGTATCTGGAAGTTCCCGGCATGCCAGAAGCTTTATGCTCGGTGCATTCCAAAATAACCTGAATTCTATTGCCTTTCTTTGCCATTATCGTATGCTTTGCTGACCTACTTTGCGGCCTTCATTTCTTTCAATACTGCTGAAATTCCCTTTTTGTTGATAATCTTGAGACCTCTAGAAGAGACATTCAAGGTTAC
>JBCBPD010000189.1:0-2471 GCA_039820925.1 Bacteroidota bacterium
ACCCGAGACCAACAGGTAAAATAACGCCTACTTTCTTGGAAAGAATAAATGTGTGGGCGTATTCACCCCGTAAATAAATTCCATTTTCTACATCTTTATGATGATAAAATCCTAAGTAAAGGTTATAATTCCGTTCGGACTTTTCTTTTAGTCTTTTTCTAAACGAGGTTCCAATTTGAATACCCGGGTGTATTGGGCTTACTCGTGAAAAGGGAAGTGATATAGATTCGCTTTGAACTGCTATGTCTAAATTATCAATTATTTGTGCAGAAAGTTGAACATAAAAGAATGCTGCAATCAAAAAAAATTTAAACTTCATCGACTTTAATTTCCAACAAAACTATGAAGGGTCTAAAGTAGCAATGTGCGAAAAACAACAAAGTGTGGAAATCAGGACTTTGTTTTTCTAAAATTAGCAGGAGTTAATCCAGTACTTTTCTTGAAAGTAGCATAAAATGAAGACTTGGATTTAAAACCAGCTTCCAAACCAATAGCAAGTGTGGTATAATTAAGTAGTATCCCATAAAGTGTGTAAATAGAAAATATCGGGGGTCATGACCCCCGATATTTTTTGTCTAAATTTAAATTGCACACATTATGAAGAACGAGGAATTATTCAACGACGAATTTTTCAAGCAGTTCAAGACCGGTGACGAGCTCAACGGTTTTTTGAAGCAACTGCAAAAGCGTGGCATCGAGAAGATGCTTGAGGGCGAACTGGATGCCCATTTGGATTATGGCAAGAACGAGCGCTCGTCCAATCCCAATTCCAGAAACGGACATTCAAAGAAGAAGGTCCGCACCAGTTTCGGTGAAAGTGAGATAACCGTTCCAAGGGACAGGGATTCCAGTTTCAACCCAATGGTGGTTCCCAAACGGGGCAATATGGTGGATGGAATCGAGAACATCATCATATCGCTCTATGCCAAGGGCATGTCGGTAAGCGATATCGAGGAGCAGGTGCACGAGGCCTATGGTTTTGAGGTGTCCACTTCTACGATATCACGTATAACCGAGAAGGTCGCATCTGACATCGTTGCATGGCAGAACCGTCCATTGGAGCCTGTTTATCTAATTGTCTGGATGGACGGCATCGTCTTCAAGGTCAGGGAATCATCAAAGGTCATCAACAAGACGGTATATGTGGCCATAGGGCTCCGTAGGGACGGCAAGAAGGAGGTTCTGGGGCTTTGGTTGGGAAAGAACGAGTCATCGGCCTTTTGGATGTCCGTACTGACCGATATGAAGGCGCGTGGCACTGAAGATATATTGATCACCGCCACCGACAACTTGAACGGCTTTACCGATACCATCAAAAACGTGTTCCCCGAATCCAAGACCCAGATATGTGTGGTGCACCAAATACGCAATGCGTGCCGTTATGTGGTGTGGAAGGACAAAAAGGCCTTCACCGCCGATATGAAGGGCATTTACAATGCACCCAATGAAAAGGCCGCAAGGGCCGCCCTGGATGACTTTGCAAGAAAATGGGAATCCAAGTATTCCTATGCCATAAAAAGCTGGAGGGACAATTGGGACGAGCTGACCGTCTTTTTTGAGTTCCCATTGGAAATCAGAAAAATCATCTATACCACTAACCTTATCGAAAACCTCAATGGAAAAATCAGAAAATACACCAAGAACAAGCTGTCCTTCCCAACCGATGAAGCCGTAATGAAATCTGTATATTTGGCAACAAGGGAAGCTACCAAAAAATGGTCGATGCCCATCAGGAACTGGGGCATTATCCTAAACCAGTTCCTAACGATCTATGAAAAAAGGGTCAGACTCTAATAAAAGTCCAACCCCTGTTATTTTTAATTTACACACTTATTGGGACAGTGTCAATCTTCAACAAATTCCTGGTGCAATAGCATTTCTTTAACCTTGGATACTCTAAAATCATTAATCCAATTGGTGAAATTTTTGTTTGTAGAATTTTTGATAATTTGTGATACATAACCTGGACTGAATCCTATTTTTTTTGCGACGTCTTCAATGCCTAAATCCTCATTGAGAAATAAATTTTTCTTGTATACAAGTTCATTTATCTTTTTAAAATGCAAATTTAATTTTTCACTTTTCTTTTCGTTATCAATAACTTGTGTTCTCTCACTGCCATAAGTTTCACTTATAGATATACTCGCAACTTCGTCAGAAACGTCTTTACCGTGTATTTTTTGGTGAATGGCAACTCTGTCTATGATAAGGTTCATATTAACAACACCATTATATATTATCCAAAACAGCCATACTGAAACAGTAATATAGAGGAATGTTATTAAAAATGACAAATCATTATTTATATCGTGTAATACTGTCATCAATGCCCAGGTAATAATCAAAATAAGCGTCGATTTCCAGATTTTGAATAGCCACTCTTTTATCTTATCATCCTTTAATATTCGACTCAATACTTTGTAAGCTTTTAAACAAAGGAAAAGACTATACCCTATTGCAGCGATAGATTC
>JBCBPD010000190.1:0-2464 GCA_039820925.1 Bacteroidota bacterium
TTAACTGTTTTATAAGTTATCAGTCTCCCCTTAAGAATCCCCTCTTGAAACATTATCAACATGTTTTTTAACTTTTGCGACCAAAAGGGCCTTTAATCTAAAGGACCTTCGGGAGCAAAAGCAAGATTTGTCATGACAATGACACATCTTGAATTCTCACTCAATCATCATTTTCATGCTGATTTCGCTCGCCTGCTCCTCTCCCCATCCATCATCAATTCTTCTTATTTCTAATCGCATATTTAAGTGCTTCCGCTTCCAATTCAGCTTTTGATTTTCTGTTGTTCTGTAATAGCCAAAGATTGAGTTTCTTCTTTTCGAAGAATATCATTTTGCCATTGGGCTTGGAGTGCGGTATCTGTCTTCTTGAAGTAAGCTTGTACAAAAAGCTTCGTGATACGCCCATGTATTCACAGGCCTCCTCAAATGTCAAGACTTCTTTGTTGCTGGATAGTAATCGTTCTATACGTTCAAGACGTTCCTCTAGTTTTAAATAATCCATTTTTAAATTTTTGTGTGAAACAATGGACAAAAGCTTTTGTACTTTTTAATCGAATTCTTTCAGCAAACTAATATGGGAAACAAAAGGAAAGGCTTGCATTGCATGTAGTGCAAGCAAAAAAGAGGACAATGCAAGCAAGTTTTATGAAAATGAAGCAAATACTGATTCCAATTCCTCACTTCTTTTGGAAACTCTGTTTCTGGTCAGGGCGTTTCTAACAGTATCATAGTTATAGGGTTGCCCATCCTCACGCCTTAGCAAATCTGAATTTTTGATGAAATCAATAAGTTGCAACTCGTTTTTGGGAAAGGTCAACTTGAACAATTCGTAAAACTCTTTACAAGCAGGGTTTTTTAACTTCAGATGAATCTTCGCATCATGTTCATCCCAATCTTTTAAAAAGCATTGGATAAAATCATCTTGTGAAGTTTTATCGATGATGACCATATCATAGCGGACCAAATTATCGTAGAGTTTCCCCAATTGGGACTCACTGATTGAAACATTGAAATTTCTGGAGGTCTTTAATTTCTCCTTTATTTTGGGAATAAAGATTCTCTCAAACCATTTACTCCACGTCAGTTGGGTCGTGAACATACCTATCAAAAAGAGAAAGCCCCCGGTGGCATAGGAAAATATGGGGAACCTTTCCAATGGTTCCACTATGCCATTATACCCCAAGTTCATAGAGAAAAGCCCCAACGCATAGAACACCAATCTCGGTTTCTCAACGTATTTGTCCCATTTAAAAGCTTCGTTGAACATGAATCTCATAAAAAGGATAAGATAGGGTACCACAATCCTGATAATCACGTAAGCGAAACAGGCAAGCATGAAATACTTAAGAATCAGAAGCATCTCATCAAATTAACATTTTCTCTCGGCAAATCCGCAGGATAAGGATGTAATGTCGCTTTTGACGACCATGCTCCTGTAGAATGTAAATGTGGCAAGGGAGAAGAAAGGTCAAGCGGCCTTTCGCCGCTTGTGCTTTTACGCTGCTCCGAGGGTATTGGAAAACCTGAAGGGTTTTTCAATTTCCGCAGGGGCTCGGGAATAGAAACGTCGTTAGTTAAGGTTTAAAAAGAAATTGTGGTGTTGAAAGGTGTTTGATTTTTTAAAAGCCTATCCCAATGTAGTTAAATAAAAATTGCGGTCAACGAACAGCAACCATTTTGGTTTTACATCATCTTAGCTACAGTTATAGAATAACAAAATGAAAAAGCAGTATTTGTTTTTACCATTAATATTTTTCTTGGCGTGCTCCACTAATAGCAATGAATCCAATGATGGTGTGAATCTGCAGGCTGGTGTTTTTCCCCAAAGATGGGACCTGAAGTCCATGTCAGGTATGATGGCCGGGGTACCCCCAGGAACGGGAGAGGATATGGACTGGCAGGAGCATTATCTATTATCTTCCGACAGCACATTTATAAAAACCCGCAATACCAAGGATGGAAACCTTCAAGACAGCGGTACTTTCAGTATCATCAACCTATCTGATGGAAGGTATATTGAGTTTAATTATCAGGAAAAGGGCGTTCTGGTCGGCAATTGTTCTAACGAACCTAGCGAAGTTCTTAGATTCGAATCAGAAACGAAACTAGTGGGCACCTGGTGGGCCTGTGATGGTCCAGGGCTTTTCTATGAACGGACCGAATGACCATATACAGTTACTTAGTTTGACATTTTATTTTGGACTTTAAGTGAAATTATCTTCTTCCAAGTTTCATACGTATAAGATTTTCCTCCGAGGGACGGTCTATCTTGGGAATCTCAAACAATGACCTTTTCATCCAGTTTACAGTGTTCGTTATACAATTCGGTCTCGACGGTATAATGTTCAAAACCATATTCGTTCAATAGCTCCCTTACTTGGTTTTTCAGCTGAATGATATTGTCGAGGTTTTCTATGTTCTTTAATTTGATATGCGTGGTAAAGACGTGATTTTCGCCTTCCAA
>JBCBPD010000191.1:0-2456 GCA_039820925.1 Bacteroidota bacterium
GATACGACCCTAACCCAAACCACAAACAAACCCTTCCAATTTAGTACTGACCAAGAACTGGTCAATCAGATAAGAGCGGTGCTTTTTTTCAACGACATGTACAACAAAAAGCATGTGTTGGAATACCGTAAAGCATTGGAAGAACAGAAAAAACAAGCTTCTTTTTTCGTAGTAGCCAAAAGATGGAGCATTGACCAAAAACTACGTGCCTTGCGTTTTATTTTGGAGAACGAGCTACAATAAAAAAAGCAGCCTCCCCCGATAGCTAACCCGGAGTGTGAATGAATCCATTAATTGGTTTTCCGGTTACGGGGTCAAACGGCTGCGTTGTGTCAAACGCTGGATTCATTATTTTCGGGCTTTTTTGGGCACCTTTTCTACAAGATGCACGTTTTCCCACTACAGGGCTACATCCTGCATCGGTTTTTCCTACATATTACGGGCTTGGGTTCGACTTCGGTTGTAAAACTCAATCGTAGATTCTGATAATTTCCCCACTTCCTTTTCCTTTTACACTGCGGACATATCCGTTGATGACTTTATCCATTGGAATGGGATTGTGTCCTGGGAAAAAATCTTTGTAGCGTTCATAAGCATCCGCTACCATTCCGGAAGAAACCACATTTAAGCGATGCCCATGCTCAAGTTCCAATGCAGCGGCCTTTACAAAACTGTGGATGCCACCGTTGACCATCGCAGCACTCGCCGTGAGCACAACAGGGTCATCTGCTAGAATTCCGGTAGACAAGGTTATGGACCCGTTGGGATTCAGATAATCCAAACCGATTCGGACGAGGTTGACCTGACCCATCAGCTTACTTCGCAAACCGACATAATAATCTTCTTCGGACAAGTTTTTAAAGGTATCCCACTTGGCCTCACCAGCAATGCAAACAATAGCGTCTACGGGTCCTATTTGGGCAAACATTTTAGTTATGCCTTGGCTATCGGCTATGTCTACCAAGACGTCTCCTTGCGTCCTACCCGCAATAATTGCTTCATCCGATTCCTTAAAATAGGCGGAAACCTTTTTACCAATAGTTCCGTTTCCGCCAACGATCAAAATTTTCATATCCGTATTAAATACTTAAAGTTTTATAGTGCCATCTTTAATAAGTTCAACAAGCTTTCTGTCCGGACCAGAATGACCTCCATCAGTAGCATAGACGGGTACATCTTTCATTTTCAGCCATTCCAACTCCGACGGACTCAAAGCTCCCACTTTAGTGTCATCAGTAGCATACGCTACGATAAGGTTGGAAAGGTCCATGTTTTGAAGTTCTTCTGTGTAGCGATACCTACCCAAAACGGCTTTAATCATTTGCTTTACTTTAGTAACCTTAAAATAATATGGGCCTCGAAACGGATTAGGTCCGCGGGTAGTGTCTTGAAACACCAAGGTCTTCCCATCTGGTTGATACCTCGAATTGACCCCCCGAAAGTAATGCTTCCACCGTTCGACGGGTACGTCAAAACGTCCAGCACTCATCAAATATTTATCCGCATGATTTCCTCTTGTGGTCAAATAATGGGGAATTAAAATCGCGGTAAAAGAAGTTCCAGCGACGATAACCGTTTTACCCCTACGCTTCCAATAATCAATGGCACGATGCAGGATTTCAGTGGAATTATCGGCCTCAAGAATGGCCATTTCTTCGGTGAACTCCTCGCGCCAATGATAAATGTCCTTATTCAGCATGGTGGACTGAAAAATATGCACACGGTAATAATTGAAAAAGTTGGGGATGGTTGACCAGCTGGTTTTCCCACTAAACTCAAAGTACAATTGATTGTGTGGTCCGCCCTCGCCTACGATAAAGACCGTATCACTTTCAATGTTCCCCTCGCCCATCCAAAGTTTTGTCGTGTCTTTTGGAAAAACGGTGGGTTCATAATTGAAAGGTTCGTTCGGAATGGAGGTTTCAGCAACAGCTTTTTCAGTTGCTACTTTAGGTTCACAAGAGGAAGACCAAATGGTGAGTCCGCCAAGGCATAATGCCAAGAATACTTTTTGTTTTTTCATGATGATGTCGTTTTTTGATTTTATCTTTATATCAAGATACTTTACAAACTTAAACAAATTTATCTTTACATCAAGATATTTATTGTTATTTTCGTTCTATCGGTACTACAGCTATGGAAAAAGACATTATTGACACCCTAATCTCAGACTGGAAAACAGAACGCCCAGAACTCGATGCGTCAGCCATGAGCATTGTGGGACGTATTCTAAGTCTAGGCAAAATCTTGGAGAAGCGAGCGAGCTCAGCACTTTGTGATATTGGTATTTGTTATACCGACCTTGATGTTCTTGCTACCTTGCGTCGTTCCGGAGCCCCATATGCCCTAACCCCGACTGAGTTGATGCAATCCGTTTTGATTACTTCCGGGGCCATGACTGCCCTACTCGACCGGTTGACCAAATTGGAGCTCATCTACCGTGCAGTAGACGAAAA
>JBCBPD010000192.1:0-2449 GCA_039820925.1 Bacteroidota bacterium
ACTGTAATTGGGTCGTTATTCCATACCAGTAAAAGATTTTATCCGTCATCCCTTGGCTAATAAAAAGCACTATAAAAAGCAAAAAGGGGAAGGCGTGCCAAAGACTTTTCCAGTGCAACTTGTAATTGTGATAGCAGATGGTTTTTACATAGAAGTAAAACAATGGCATCTGGTGAAGTACCGACGCTACCCGAAAATTGTTTACAGCTAAGTTGTCAGTATAAAAATGCTCTAAAAATAGCGCGGACATATCGAATGAGGTCACTATCAGAAACAAAGCGAAAAGTACATTTGACCGTTTGTTTTTCCCCTTCACAGTAAATAGGAATATTGCTAACAAAAGCAACAAAAACACCATGATTTTTCCAATATCGCTGATGAGGTCTGTAATCAAAATCTAAAGTTTAGTCCAACAAATCGTCTAAAGCGTCTTCCAATACTGGAAATTTAAAAACAAATTTTTCTTCTTCCAGTCTTTTGGACTTTACATAGCGTCCATAGAGCGCTAGTTCTGGGTCCGTTCTAAACAACAGTTTCGCTCCGATGCGGGTCAAAAATTCTGGTGCAGGAAGACCAATAGGCATTTTAACCTTCTTGCGAAGAAGGCGCATAAACACCTTGTTGGATACTGGATTTGGCGCACTGGCTATATATACCCCCGTGAAAGTTTCGTCCGCAATGGCATTTTGGATGATGGCATTCATGTCATGTTCGTGTATCCAACTCATTCCTTGTGTGCCAGAACCTACTGTGCCGCCGAGCCCCATTTTTACGATTCTCTTGAGACTTTTCAAAGCTCCGCCATTCCTCCCAATAACAAAACTCGTTCGCAATTTTACCCCGCGCACGGTTTTGGGCAATGCCTCTTCAAAGGCGGCTTCCCACGCCTTAGCTACAAAAGGAGCAAGACCATAACCAAAGGTGGAATTTTCAGTACACAATTGGGAAGGCGGGTCTCCGTAAATATGGGCGGTTGACATTTGAACCCAGACCTTGGGCGGATTTTTGGTTCGTTCCAAAGCCTTTCCAATAATTTTGGTGGAGTCTACTCGTGAACGCAGAATAACATCGCAATTGTCAGGTGTTTTAATGCAATCGACGGTGCGTCCAGCTAGGTTTACAATGGCAGTGCTGTTCTCTAAAACTTCCGTCCAATGGTACAAAGTATGTGCATCCCATTTCACAAATTCGTGAGCTACAGCTTTTTTTGGCATGTTGCGAGCAACTAAAATGAGATGATAGCCTTTTGACTTCAGATAATCGGCAAGACTTAAACCAATAAAACCAGTACCTCCAAAAATGACTATTTTATTCATAATAGGTATTCTGAAAAATCATAAAAGACAATCACATTGGTATTTGGGTTCTTTTTAAGGTCACGAATTATGAATGCTGTAAAAAGTCAAGTTCCGTTGAAGTTTTTCTGGGAATAAACTCAATGACCTCGTAAAGGGCCAAATCATGTTTTTTAAAAGGATCCTTGGCAATAATGTTTTCCAATTGATTCTTATCCTTCACATTTGCCAAGATAACCCCACCATTCCTTGGTGCTTTGGGCCCGGAAGCTAAAAAGTATCCTTGAGCGTATTGCTCCTCCAAAAATTTTACATGTGCTTCGAGGTGTGCGTCGATTTTTTGGAGTTCAACTTGGTAGGTAAGGTTGATAATGAACATAGAGAAGAAACTAGATGTTGATGATTAGTTTTTGCCTCATAAAGATACTAAGGCTTCTCATAAACCCCTTTCAAAATGATATTGAACGTTTGGGTGTGGGTCTGTTAAGAGAAGTTTGGAACCACTTTTTCTCCAATTTCCGAAATGACCTCTTCGGCAGATCTCGAACCGTACTTCAAATTCAGGATTACGTGGTTAACTCCATGCGATTCGAGTAGTTTCAAGTGTGAATTCAAATATTCCGTACCTGATTTAAAACCCAGATGTATGGGTGAGGGTTTCGCATTCGCATCTTGGGTTAAATCGACATAAAGGGATTGCATGAAAGGTTTCCATTGGCTTTCCGTATTTGAAAGTGCCTCTCTCCATTGATGCATTACCGTTCGTAAGGTTCTAAAATCTCTGGGATAGTACAGCCAACCATCACTATGTTGAGCAATCCATTCAAGGGATTGTCCTGAATGTCCCGTAACCAACATAGGAGTATTATTGGCATATTTCGGCAATAGGTCTATGGTTCCATTGGTAGCACCATAAAACTTAGATTGATAGCGAGGGAAGTCTTCTTGCAAGGCTTTTAAGTATAAGAAGCTGTCTCGAAATAGCGCTGCTTTATCCTGAAGGTTTTGATTGAATGCTGGATATTCTATGGGACGGTCTCCGGAAGCTACCCCCAAAATCAACCTTCCTTTTGAAAGGAGTTGAATACTATTAATTGCTTTTGCCGTGTGTACCGGATGACGTAAGGGAAGAATAACGCTGCCCGTAGCCAACG
>JBCBPD010000193.1:0-2362 GCA_039820925.1 Bacteroidota bacterium
AATCTCTTTGGAAAGTTGTTGCTGAAGCTTCCTTGCCGTCTTTTTGTAGAGCTGCACAAAATAGAAAACCGTGACCATGGCTATAACTAGAAGAACGACCACGAAAATTATCCAATTCCCCCTAGTTTTATTTTGGACCAACAGCTCATTTCTGCTACTGATTAAATCATTTATTGAGTAGCCAGGGGGGTCAAAATCTCCAATCTCGTTTCTATTAGCTTTAATGATGCTGTCATAATTGATAAGCTTATCATAATAATTAAGCTGGTTTTCAATATCACCGCTTTTCTTTGCGTTGTCCAAAAGAAAGAGGTAGACCCTATCAGTGGTATCAATCGGCCCGTCTTCTTCGTCCATAATTGAATCGATGGATTGGAAAGTTTTGAGCTTGCCATCAAGGTTTCCTTTTTTCCCTTCTATGTCGCCAAGGTAGTATAGTATGTCCGCGCTTCTTATGCCATCGCTTTCCTTTAATGCGGCTTTTAGTATTTCTTCCGCCTTATAATATTCCTCCTTAAAGTAATATGCCTGACCCTCCAGGATTTTGAATGAATTTTCCAAGTCATCCAAATTATTTTCTTTCATAAGATCTTGGGACTGCTTAATATAGAAAAGGGCGGAGTCTGGATTTTTTGCTCTAAGGTGATAAATTGCAATTTTGTCGTTGGTATAGATTTCCATGTCCGCTTTTTCCTGGTCGTCCGCCTCCAGATCTTTGATCATCCTTTTGGCCTGTTGGTGCAACAGGATTGAATTCTTGTCATTGGAATACTCACTTTTGATCATTCCAATAATGTTTAAGCTCAAGACACTTAATTCCGTCGTTCCAATCTCCATGCTTTTTTCATAGGCCGTCTGAAAATCAATTATTGCGGCGGTTGGGTTTTCATTGTAGTAATGGACTGTCCCTCTGGTATAATAAGAGCTAGCATATCTGTGGTCCGACTTTTCGTTGGCGAACATTATTAGGGAATCGGCGTAAGCTAGTCCCTTTTCCCCTTCATAGGAGTATGCCATTAAGCGATAGGTTTCCGCGAGAAAACTTTTGTCTTTGTCCTGAGTGCCCAGTTCAAGCATATATGGAAAAACGATATCCAGGCAAGCTTCGTTTCCATAGTAGCTGTCCGCCACTGACAATAAAGAATCCTTGGTCATTGGGATAAGGTTCTTCTCAGCAAGCGTACACGGTTCTTCTTGAGACAGGAGATTCCCGATTGAAATTAGGATTAGGGTAATTGATATGTATGTATGTTTTTTCAAGTTAGTTTTGGTCAAACAGTTTTCTAAATCCGTAAAATGCTCTTTCTGCTAAAGATAACTTCTTTAGGATGATACGTCCAGTACCGCTCATGTTTTGTTTAAACTCGATGTTCTTATTGTAATCTGTGGTCAAGTTGTTTAATTCAACATCCACCACATAATAGGGGGTTTCCTCTCGTTTTGGAATGTCGGAGACATATTTTATTTTACCTGAAAGTGTGCCCCATTCTTCCGAGGGATAGTTATCAAGGTCGATAATCACAGGCTGCCCAATCTTTAATTCACCGGTATTGTTAACTCGGACTTTTAATTTGGCCAATATGGTTTCTGGGTCATTGGGTATTATGGAAAGTACGTTTTCTCCTGTTGAAACCTCCTGGTCCTTGGACCAAGTGTCATAGGTGGAAACCTTGCCATTTATGGGGCTTTGGAAAACATACTTCTCTTTCCAGCTAGTAATATCCGCTACAAGGCCCTGCCTGTTCAATTGGAGGTCTGAGTATTCTCTTAGATTGTCTTTTTCAAGTCCGGACATGGTATTGTCCTTTAGGTTTGTCGTTTCTAAAAGGCCACCTCTTAATGATTCCAATTCTTCTTGGAATTGATTTTTTGAATTGACAAGGTCCAAGTATTCTTGCTTTTTGAGATTGAGTTCACTTTCAGAAAAAACCCCTTTATCAAAAAGCTTTTGGTAGCGATCTAATTCTTGTTTTCCTGTGTTCAATTTTTCAACGGCATTTCGCAACTGTCTCCTTTTGGAGTTGATTCTACTTTCAAGTTTGGACTCCTGTTGTTCAAGACTAGATATGTTTTGTTCGCCTATGTTGAGCTCTTTAAGCAATAGAACGCCTAAATAAGATTGTATGAAATTTTGATATGCCTCTTGGATCTCAGGACCTAAATCCAAGGTGGTTGGGTAGATTTCATATAAATTGGAAGTCGTCAAAAGTGTGATTTCAGAATTCAAAATACTGTCCAAATAGAATATGTCCTTTGGATTGCCTGAACTTTGGAGAACGGCGAGAATTTGCCCCTTAGAAACCAATTGACCTGAAGTAATTGAAATGGAATCAATGCGCCCATCTATCTTGCTCAATAAGGT
>JBCBPD010000194.1:0-2308 GCA_039820925.1 Bacteroidota bacterium
ATCCTTTTTATTGGTTCAAATGGTGGCAAAACCTTTTTACCTGAAGGAATTCAAGAAATCGATTTGGTTATCGTCAGTGGCGTCGGTATTGATAGTGTAGATTCAAAATCAAATAAGGCCACCGAAGTGACCTATTTGTTTCTTTATAATTCCAAAGAAAATCGAGCGCGATTTCTGAGCGTCTGGAAAAAGGCCCAGCCCAAAGCCAAAATCCTTATCGAATAAGCTTTTTGTATTTGATGCGCTGTGGCATGATATCGGTACCCAGACGTTTTTTCTTGTTCTCTTCATAATCCGAAAAGGAACCTTCAAAGAAATACACTTGTGAATCCCCTTCAAAAGCCAAGATGTGGGTGCAAATTCTATCTAAGAACCATCTGTCGTGAGAAATGATGACCGCACAGCCCGCGAAATTCTCCAAACCTTCTTCAAGGGCTCTAAGGGTATTTACGTCCAAATCGTTCGTTGGCTCATCCAGAAGTAGCACATTGCCCTCTTCTTTTAAAGTCATGGCCAAATGCAGACGGTTTCGCTCTCCACCCGAAAGCATATTCACTTTTTTGTTCTGTTCACTTCCTGAGAAATTAAACCTACTCAAGTAAGCTCGGGAATTGACTTGTTTGCCGCCCATGTTGATGAGCTCTTGTTCATCACTAAAGTTTTCCCAAATGGTTTTGTTCACGTCAATATTGGAATGACTCTGGTCCACATAAGCCAGTTTAGCCGTCTCTCCGACCGAAAACGAACCTTGGTCAGGAGTTTCTTCACCCATTATCATTCGGAATATGGTGGTTTTACCCGCTCCATTCGGGCCAATAATCCCCACGATTCCTGCTTGCGGAAGGTTGAAATTCAAATCTTCATAGAGTAACTTATCCCCAAAAGCTTTGCTTACCCCCTGCGCTTCAATCACATTGGTTCCCAAACGGGGTCCATTGGGAATGTAGATTTCAAGTTTTTCTTCAAGTTGCTTTTGGTCTTGGCTCAATAACTTATCATAATTTTTCAGTCTTGCCTTTTGCTTGGTTTGTCGACCCTTCGCGCCTTGTCGCACCCATTCCAACTCGCGTTCTAGTGTTTTTTGTCTTTTGGAAGCTTGTTTGGTTTCTTGAGCCAATCGCTTGGACTTTTGGTCCAACCAACTGGAGTAGTTTCCTTTCCAAGGGATGCCTTCCCCCCTATCCAACTCTAAAATCCATCCTGCTACGTTATCCAAAAAGTACCTGTCGTGTGTGACGGCTATGACGGTTCCTTTATATTGAGCCAAGTGATGCTCCAACCAATGTACTGATTCCGCATCCAAGTGGTTGGTTGGCTCATCCAGAAGTAATACATCTGGCTCTTGAAGCAATAAGCGACAAAGGGCTACCCGACGTTTCTCGCCACCCGAAAGTACTTCAATTTTTTTGTCAGATTCAGGAGTGCGCAATGCATCCATTGCTATTTCCAGCTTCGTATCCAACTCCCATGCGTTCGAAGCATCAATTTTATCTTGAAGTGTTGCTTGCTTATCCATGAGCTTTTGCATTTTATCTGCATCCTCATAAACTTCTGGCAAAGCAAACATATCGTTGATTTTGTTATACTCATCCAAAATCGCGACGGTTTCCGCTACCCCTTCTTTCACGACCTCCAACACAGTTTTGTTCGGGTCGAGTTCTGGCTCTTGTTCCAGATAACCAACGGAATACCCTGGCGAAAAGACCACATCACCTTGATAGTTTTTGTCTACTCCCGCAATTATCTTTAATAAAGTTGATTTCCCCGAACCGTTGAGTCCAAGAATACCAATTTTGGCTCCGTAGAAAAAACTGAGGTAAATATTTTTAAGAACCGGCGTATTCGCGGTCTTGAAAGTCTTAGTGACTCCAGACATGGAGAAGATGACTTTTTTATCGTCTGACATCCTAAAAGTTTTTGGTAATTATGTTTCGGACTAAACCCGTCCTTTAAGTGCGTTGAAAACCCAAGCTACCGCTAAAAAACCAATCCCTACGGCGGCAAATCCGTATCCCGCTACTTCATCATATTTAAAAGCGCCAAGCGCTATCATTCCCATACCAACAAAAATCATAATCCAGGTGGCCCAAGCTAGTACGGTGTTCTTATTCATTCCCATATTCAAGGTTTCAATGAAAATCAAATATCGTAAAAAAAGGAAAAAAGAAAACCAAATAGCGCTACACTTCAAAAGGGAAGCGCAAGCCTACCTTTTCCCTTACGGTATCTAGCAATGTAGCCAAATCAAGGCTATGTTGCAAACTCCACTTTTCACTTTGCAGGGCTTGTCTTCGCAAGCAGGCATGCA
>JBCBPD010000195.1:0-2135 GCA_039820925.1 Bacteroidota bacterium
CAATAATGATGGAGTACTGCCGCCCCCACTGCAACCAAATATTGGGTTTGCTAGTGGTGTTTTTTACTATGGAGGGCATTTAGGTTATAACTATTGGGGAAGACAGCCTTGTGGTCTAATTAATTTGGATGATAATGTTTACATGCCCTATGCCCCCATTCTTTACCACGTTCCTTCTGAAGATTCTTTGTCAGAGAACACTTTGTGCATGCTGAATATTTTGAACAGCAAAGGCGCGCCTATAACGTTGGAATATTATTCCGGTGCTCCCCACGGATTCGATTTTGATGATATCCCCGAAAGTGATATGGCTCGAACCAGAACTTTAGCATGGTTAAGGAATACTTGGACGAATCCATAATCGACCTGCATAAACCTAACCCCGCTTCCTTTTCCTAACACGCAACCCGATACCTCAAAGGGTTGGAACCAACTCAAATCAACCTCATTAAAATCAAAAAACACCGGCCATGGCCGTAAACGTATAAGTATTTGAAAATGAGAAATGATGTAGACAACTATTTGGAAAAATGGATATTGGATTTAGTGAAATCAGAATATCAAACTGGAAACATCCCAAAAGAGGCCCTTTACAAATTCAAAGAGCGAATGGATGATTTTACCGAGGTAACCGTTGAATGGATAGATGATTTAGAGCGAGAACATAAAATCGTTTATAGCGCGAGAGCTTATGGTAAAGGAAATCTGAATTTCTTCACTAATGAACCACAAAACTCCATATTCGAACTCGAGAATTATTACACTCTTGAAATCCATACCTATGTAGACGATATTAAAAGAAGCTATAGTACCAGAAAAATTATGGATTATGATGTGGAGAAAGTCTTGGGAGAACTAAAGCACTTGGATGAACTGAAAAACGCATCACTTTAGTGGGACTTAACGTTCCTACTACACTTCTTTAAATTGTTACTGCACAGGGCTTTTCCGTAATGAGAACAGGTCAATTGAAACAGGGCTTCCATACATTGGCGGCCCTTATTCTTTAGTATTATTCCTTTCTTGTTCCAGAAAATAATCCCAAATCAAAATCTACATAAACATGCAACAAATTGTGCTATACTGGTCATTGCTGTGCGCGTTTATCATTCTCGCATATCCGCTTTTTTTGAGCGCGCGCGCCAAGCAAAAAAACAATACCTCCAAACCAAAGGGACTTCCTTTCTTGGGAGATTCTGTTGAACTATACAGTTTCGACCTGAGTGAACGAAGTAATACTTGGTCTTTTACATTGAACATCCCTGAAATCACCGAAGAGGTGCTCAAATCCCATTTGGTGTTCTGCTATTTGGAGACTGAAGAGACTTGTTTAAAGCTTCCTATTCATAATGCTTCAAAAGGGTATACCGCCAACGTGTTTCAAAATATTGGAAAGGTATATCTGACCTTCAAGTGTCTATTTGATGGTGTTTCAAATTACAACACCCCAAAATGCCATGTAAAATCACTGAAAATGATTTTAGTGAAGAAGAAAAAATACATGAAAAACCGTGATATCCTTTCTCATGAGGCTTTACGTGACAGGCTTAGGGAGATAGGTGTCAATCTTAACAATTATGAAGACACGCTAGGGTATTTGAGCAACTTGGCCCAAGTAGAATTCAAAGGGTTTCGAAAAAACGCCTTGGCTTTACCCAAAGCTCCAATTTCCAGGGAAAAGACCGAACAGCCAGCCTTAGTATTCTAAAAATATAAGGTAAGCAAACTTTAACGATTCTAGTGTTCATTTTCATGTAAGGAGCGGACCATTTTTAAGTGTGTTCGTTCCTTTTTTTGGTTTTCTAGTATTCAAAAAATTTCATTTTGCACTTCAAATTGTAAAGCAAATGGAATCCATCAATTGAAACCCTCGATTCGTCAATCTAAACACGATTTTGCAAGGATTCTTATCAACTTAGTCCTGGCTTTGGAATAAGATGAAAATCAAATACCGAGGTCAAAACATACAATACAGTATAGGTTGGACCGCTGCACATTTCCCCTAGCCCGTTTCTTGGTGTGGTGTCTCTGGGAACGCAGCGGTCCAACCTATACTGTATTGTATGTTTTGACCTCGGTATTTGATTTTCATCTTATTCCAAAGCCAGGACTAAGTTGATAAGAATCCTTGCAAA
>JBCBPD010000196.1:0-2125 GCA_039820925.1 Bacteroidota bacterium
GGATCATAAGGTCATTGTCAATGCAATTTGCTGCAAACTGGTGAACCGGATGTTCGCAGTGGTAAAGAGGCAAACTCCCTATGTGGAAGTCTATGGACAGAATTTTGTCCAATGATTTGGTTTTCTCTTAGAATTCGCAAAGGGGAAAAAATGAAAAGGGACTATATCAAGTTCAGGTGCAGCATTTACGAAAAGAAGGTGCTTAAAAAAAGGGCCAAAAGGGCGGGCATTTCCCTTTCGGAATACTGCCGTAGTTCCGCTTTCGGCAACAACATCATCGAACGTTTGACCGAGGAACAGTTGGAGCATTATGCCATGTTGGTAAAGTACAAGAACAACTTTACACGGATCGGCAACATGTTCAAAAAGCGCAATCCCGGACTTGCTAGGGAAGTGGAACAGCTCGCCGAGGAAATCAGGAAGCACCTTTACAATTTCAAGAAATGATAGGGAAGGGCAAATCCATATCGCATACCATGGCATCTATTGGCTATGGCTGGAACCAGGAAAAGAACGCTGAAATCGTTCACTCCCAGCATCTGGCCGGACGGACCCCAAAAGAAATCACAGGGGAGTTCAGGATAATCCAAGAGCAAAACAAGAGGTGCAAGAACAACACCCTGAGCTTTGTATTGAGTCCCACCATTGAAGATGGCAAAAACCTAGGTCAAAAGAAACTTAAGGAACTCACGCAAAGGTTTATTGACCAAATGAACCTCAAGAACAATCAGGCCATTGCTTTTGTACATCGAGATAAACCACATGTCCATATTCATTTATATGTCAATCGCATCGGTTTTGATGGGAAAGCTTACAAAGACAACTTTATCGGAAAACGCAGCCAACAGGCGGCTCAACAGGTTGCCAAAGATATGGGATTGACCACAGTAAAAGACGTGCAACAAGAAAAGCAGAATGAGCTCAGGCAAATGCGAAGCCAAATAAAACGAATCCACGAATCAGTTATGGCAGAGAACAAACCAGGGGATTTTGACCAATACATCAAATACATGAAGAGGCACGAGGTTAAGGTCGTTCCCCATATCAACAAATCGAACAAGTTGCAAGGTTTTCGATTCGAATACAAGGGACATAACCTAAAGGGCAGCGAGGTACACCGTTCGATGTCCATCAGCAACTTGGCCATCGAACTCTCCAAGAACAGTGAAAGAGGCATTCTTGTGAAAGATTCAAAAACCGTCCAGCTCATGGGGAACACCGTTGGGCTGAGCACGAACATAGCCCTCAGGCTTGCCAAGTCAATCGTAAAGAAGACCATCAAAAAAGGACTGGAAACGGGCATAGGAATATAGAAACGAATAAAAAAAACATTATGAAAAAGATGGATGAGATGATGGAACTGCTGACGGAGGAAATCGAAGGCTTCAACCGTTCGATAGGGAAACTGGAAGCGTTCACCAAGAAGTGGGACAACTTGAAGATCAAGGCGGATTCCTCCAACATAGAATACCATATCAAGGATTTTTTGAGACAGCAGGAAAGGGGAATGGAGACCCAAAGAAAAAGGACAATGGAGACCCAACGGATGATCAAATCCGCTACTTTGGTTCCCAAATGGCTATTGGCGCTATGTTGCGTTGCAATTTGTGCGATAACAATATCCCTTTCCTATTTCGGGTACTATTACTTGAGGTTCGAGGAGAATAGGAAAGAGGCCTTCAATCAGGGAAGGGCAGGGGCCATGAACGAGCTTAGGGGCTACTTTGAAGACCACCCGGTCATTTACAAGGATTTCCAAAAGTGGGCAAAAAGGAAGGACTCCGTCTCCAATAAACGGTAGGTTGCGCCCTATCGGTTTTTTGCTTTACGCTTATCTGCTAGAACACTACAAAAACCCGACAGGATCCACGCGCAAAAGTCAAGGGTAAGGATTTGGGGACAAAGCGATATGAAACAAGAATCATAGGTCCTTAATAATCAGCATGGGAAACATTTGGGCTTTTGATTCAAAATGTTCAAAAATGTTACTGGATTGCTGTTTTCTTTACTTTCAATCAAAGGTGGTAAATGTTGGTTTTCGACCAATTGCCCGGTCTTCATGCAACATTCTTACAAAAAGATAGTTATAATTCGCACGTAGAATAAACCTACGTACGAATTATAA
>JBCBPD010000197.1:0-2122 GCA_039820925.1 Bacteroidota bacterium
GGGCGCTTTTGTGAGCAGCGAATTGTAAGTGACCTCATTAGGTTTAAGCCCTTCGCGTTTCATTGTCTGAATGATGTTGAGTGCGTCGTTCCAATTGGGCGCTTTTGTGAGCAGCGAAGAATAAGTGACCTCATTAGGTTTAAGCCCTTCGCGTTTCATTGTCTGAATGATGTTGAGTGCGTCGTTCCAATTTAGGGCTCTGTATACAAACTTTGTAAAGTTTATGACTGATGGGAAATATCGCAGTATTTCCTGCCTCAAAAACGTTTCGTCTTTGGTAATAAATCGTTCCAAATACAAATCTTCTACAAAAACCACCTCTTGTTTTGGGGAAGCATTGAGTAAGTTCATTCTATTCAGATGCTTGAATGCTTGTTCCCATTCAAAGAGGGAGATTTCCCGTTCTATGTTGAAATGGTATCTGAGGTGTCGATGACAATATTCTTTTATTTTTGAAATTTTGTATCCATTGTTTTCCTGTCCATTGCCCCAATATTGGAGCGCCCTGCAAGCGTGAAAAATAATTCTCTCCAGCCCTTCTTCCGGAAGTCTGTCGAACCTTTCTTTCATCTCATCCAAAGGCAAATAGTAACTTCCAATTGTTCCGTCTGAGCGTTTGTTGGTTTTATTGGGAGATGCTTTCTCAATCGTTTTGCGTTCTTCGTTACTCAATGGCTGAATTTCCTTGACTTCAAAGTTGTGGTACAGATGTGAAAATTGACTTTTGATCAAAGCCAACTGATCTTTTCGACAAGTTGCTACGACCCAAATATTGGATGCTACCAAGGCTTTTTCTAGTGCCCAATGGATGTTTTCTATGCCAACAAATCTTTCAAAATCATCTATGAATAGGACTGTGTGAAAGTTCTCAGGTGGGAGAAGAAAGTCGTGTTGTTCAATGTCTTGGCGATTGAAGCGCAGCAAAAGAAAGTTTTCTTTATTGGGTATCCCATTGCACAGCTCATATACTGATCGCGTTTTTCCTGCCAGTGGCTTTCCGGTAATGATGGTTGCTTTTTGCTTCTCCTGATTGTACTTGAGACGATTATCTAGATAGGGCCTATGGAAATAATAATCGAGGAAACCTTGATCTGGTTTTGCACGGGTGGCCAGAAAATCCATTGGCTTTATGTCTGTCATTGACTGGACGTGAAAGTATTTGAGAGGAGGTAGTGTGTTCTGAATTTTTTCCTTCTGTTGGTGTTCTCTGAGGGATGCTTCCATTTGGGTTAGTGCATCCATTATATAACGCTCCCTATTGGGGTTGGGAAGAAGTTCCCCTCGTATATTGAATTGTACCAAATCGCCAAAGACAAATCGATTTCCAGTTTCGGGCATCCCATAGTTTTTGCCATTGGGCTTGAAAAACTGATGTTTGCTGAGTTGGGGCCATGTATCAAATCGACAGGCATCAATTAGGATTGGGAAAAAAAGGAAACCCTCTCTCTCCTGCCGTTCAATGAACTTGTCAAACTCAAATTTTTCGATGTATTCCGAATACAGAAAATTGGCACTGACCAAAAAGATTGCAAAATCACATTCTTGTACTTGTTGTTGTATTGTTTGGTGCCATTGGGTACCTAGCAATATTTTTTTGTCTGTCCAAAGATTGGAACCAATAACGGTGGAATGTTTGCCATGTCTGAGGAATCCTTCTTTCAGTATGGTAAAATATTGTTCATCAGCATGTGCATATGAAATAAAGCCTTTGAGCTTTTGTGTTGTATCGTTCATTCTTGACATCCTGTAGAGCTATGATTGGATAGAAAAAAGTAAAAGTGAATTGCATCCCTAAAATCTTGCACCAAAATACACAAAATAGCTCGTGTTTGTTCTTTGGGGATGCTTGAAGTTAAAAAGTAGAAGAAATTATACATTGGGATTTTTCGTGCCTAAAAAGTGCGAGACGATCGTTTAACGTACGAAATGATCGTTTAACGCTCAAACTGTGCTTCTATAAGCTGGTATAGTGCCCCGTACTACAGATGTAGTACATTGTGCTACATGTGTAGTGTATTGATAATTAGATAATTATAAGTATATTTGCAACGCGGTTCTTTTTGGGTTGTACCCCCTTGTACAACCCCAATAGACTTATTGTTCAAAGCATAAAACATAAAAA
>JBCBPD010000198.1:0-2039 GCA_039820925.1 Bacteroidota bacterium
AGTCAATGCTCGAACGTGCGGGAGAAGAAATTGGTCTTCCAGGAGAAACATCTCGTTACTGGAATCCTATTCAGGGAAAGATAAATCCCAGCGCTTGGACAAGTTATGACCGCAGCAACGCGACAATGAGTTAAAGCAATTTTAGATTTTAACAACGGATGCGTTTTGTTTTGGATTAGGAGTTAGGAGTTAGGAGTAGTAAATAATAAGTAAGAAGTATGAGACTTTTCCTCACTGTCTCTTTTCTACCCCATCTCCCCATCTCCCTCACTCCCTATCCCCCTTTTTTCCCTCCTCTCTTTTAAAAAAAAGCCACCCTCGCAAGGGTGGTTTTATTTATAATTCTTAACTATGTAGAATTAACTCAATTTCACAAAATGATGTGGATTAACAGTCGTAATAAAGAGAAAATTCGTAGGGATGAGGACGTAAACGCATTGGGTTGACTTCTGTATCTAACTTGTAAGAAATCCAGTTTTCAATGAAGTCTTCGGTGAATACTCCACCTTGGGTTAAGAAATCATGGTCTTTTTCAAGAGCTTCCAATGCCAAATCCAAAGAACCTGGTGTAGAAGGAACTTTAGCTAATTCTTCAGGAGAAAGTTCGTAGATATTCTTATCTAAAGGTTCGCCGGGATCAATTTTGTTTTTAATACCATCTAAACCAGCGCAAAGCATTGCAGCAAAGGCTAGATAGGGGTTACAAGTTGCATCGGGACAGCGGAACTCTAAACGCTTGGCTTTAGGATTGTCGCCAGCAAGAGGAATACGCACGGAAGCGGAACGGTTCCCTTGAGAGTAAGCCAAGTTTACTGGTGCTTCGTAACCGGGTACCAAACGCTTGTAAGAGTTGGTGCTTGGGTTAGTGAACGCTAACAATGCTGGTGCGTGCTTGAGAATTCCACCAATGTAGTGAAGCCCCATTTCGCTCATTCCTGCATATTTATCGCCAGCGAATAAAGGTTTACCATCTTTCCAGATGGATTGGTGGGTGTGCATACCGGAGCCGTTATCCTGGAATACGGGCTTGGGCATGAAGGTAACTGATTTACCGTATCTCTTAGCTACGTTCTTGATAACGTACTTGTAAGTCATCAACCAATCAGCAGCTTCGATTAATTTACCAAAACGGAAGCCTAATTCACACTGACCACCAGTAGCTACTTCATGGTGGTGTTTTTCAATGGGAACGCCGCATTTCGCCATTTCCAACAGCATTTCCGTCCGCATATCTTGAGAAGTATCGGTTGGAGAAACCGGGAAGTAACCTCCTTTATAATTTGGTTTATAGCCGAGGTTAGGACCTTCTTCTTTACCGGAATTCCAGCGACCTTCTACGGAATCTACGTAGTAATAGCCTGCATTCTGGGTTTGGTCAAAGCGAACATCATCAAAGATGAAGAATTCAGCTTCAGGTCCGAAGAATGCTGTATCACCAACACCAAGTGAATTTAAATAATCAATTGCTTTCTGAGCAATTACCCGAGGACAGCGGTCGTACCATTCACCAGTTCTAGGTTCTTTGATACTACATACAATGCTGAGTGTGGGTTCTTTCATGAAGGGGTCGATCCAGGCAGTATTTGGATCTAGCACCATTGACATATCTGACTCGTTAATGGCTTTCCAACCCCGAATACTGGAACCGTCGAATGGTACACCATCGGTGAAAGAACTTTCATCGATTTCGCTTTGGTACATTGTTAAATGCTGCCAAATCCCTGGCATATCGATGAACTTCAGATCAATCATCTGAATATTGTTGTCCTGAATCATTTTCAAGACTTCTTTTGGGGTTGTCATGGTTACTCCTTATCTGCCGATACGCAATGGATTAATACTGAAAAATTCACAAAATTCTGTTGACCCTCAGAAGCTGGAACCACTTTTTGAATAGCACCCTTAAAATTTTCTTCTTCAAAAAAAAGTTTAAGAGAACCGTTGACACACCTGGAATATCCTAAATATAGGCAAACCATAAAAATGTATCATTTGTAACAGAAAAACAATTCTAAAGGTAATGTTAACCTTTTTGTAAA
>JBCBPD010000199.1:0-1981 GCA_039820925.1 Bacteroidota bacterium
AAATCCATATTTGATTTCATCCTGAAGCCCTATACATCTAGATGAAAAAATCATCATTCATGGTATAAATACACCTAAAACATAGCCATTATTTTGCAATTAGAATACGCTATCTTTAAAACAATGCTCGGTTTAAAAAGACATTGTTGCTTTCTCTTGGCTTTTATTTGGCTAATGGTGGGTTACACTCAAAAAACATCTCCCCCGGATGCCTCTCCCCTTCTGCTGGAAAATATTCATCTTCATCTAAACAAAACTACTTTTTTAAAAGGGGAACATTTATGGTTTAAGGCTTATATCCAGAATCGACTTAACCAGTTACCCTCTGCCGAGACCACTAATTTGCATGTGGGTATTTTTTCAGAGGAAGGTGATATGTTGGTCAAAAAGATGTTTTTGGTCAATAACGGTATGTGCTCCGGTGATTTTGGAATCGATTCAACGTTTGTTGCTGAGTCCTACACTGTGATGGCTTGGACGCACTACATGAAAAATTTTGAGGAGGCAACCCCATTTCTTCAAAAGATTAACATCGTTGGAGCCACCCGGGAAAAGGAGCAATCCATGAAGGAAGAGGTTACCATTCTATTGCAACCAGAAGGGCAGCATATAGTCCCCAACGCTTTTAACACCATTGGGATTACGGTTTTAGACGAAACCCAACATCCAATAGAAACCGATGCGATTCAACTGATAACCGATGAAGGTGTTCCAATACAATCCAATATCCAAACGAATGCTTTAGGGCAAGGTAGATTTGGTTTTTTTGCGGACCCAAAACAATCGTATTCTTTAAAATTTCAAAATTCCAGCGGAGCTTGGATGACCAAAAAACTTGAAAAGCATTTATATGCAACATCAGGTATTAGCATTAATAACACAGGCGAAGATGTCATTCTCTTGAAACCCAAATGGTCTGATTCTTTAACAGATTCCAAAAAAAGCCAAAAGTTCACCCTAGCCATTTACACTACAAACGATATTTCCTTTAAAAAGGAATATGCCCGGGATGAAGACAACACTGTTATTTCGATAAACCGTAATGAAATCCCATATGGCGTCCATTCAGCAGTACTACTTGATGAGACGATGCAGCCGCTAGCCCAAAGAATATTTTTCAACCAATATGAAGCCCAAAAAAGAGTATTTCCTGTTGAAGTGGATTACTGTCTCAACAAAGCACAAGATTCCTTGCAGCTAGACTTTATACTCCCAAAAGGAAGCGCATCAGCCAACATTAGCGTCTCCGTAATTCCTGCAGAGTCAAGCGCATATTCCCCAAATAATGGAATAGGTTCCTCTTTTCTTGTGCAACCTTACTTGAAACAACAGTTAGTGCAGGGCAATTATTTTTTTGACGGCATTAAACGTTCGATAAATTATCAGCTAGATACCCGATTGCTGATGGAAGGAACGGATAAGTTGGGTTGGAACCTTAGTTCCATGGACGCAAGACCGATTTCATATGCAAGTGAAAACTACATTCCACTTCAGGGTAAAATTTTAGATGCCGACACCAAAACTGAAAAACAGGTTTCCATAATGTCCCAGTCTTTTGGGACAATGAACCTTTTGGACCTTGCGTCAAACAAAAGCTTTACGGGTAAACTACCACTTTTCCAAGGAGACTCCATTCTTATAAGTGTTCTGAATCAGAAAGGGAAGCTTCGAAAACCTAAGGCCGAACTCTATTTCAATACTACTAAAAAGGACTCTTTTGATTACTCCAAATGGTTACGGCATCGAAACCCAATTACTATTAGACCGAAGGTTCCGAAAAATGAAGAGAGCCTTAATCTTTCTGAGCGAACGATTGCATTGGAGGAAGTGGTTGTTTCGCAAAAAGTACAACCAAAAACAAAATTCCAAATCACTACCGAAATTGAAGGTAGAAACATTGATGAAACGGCCCTTAAGCGTTACAAGAGTTTTTCCACTTACATTAGAAAGTTAGGTTTTCAAAACAGAACCAACGTGCTTG
>JBCBPD010000200.1:0-1913 GCA_039820925.1 Bacteroidota bacterium
GATTATAGTAGATTAAAGAACATCGATAAATTGTAAAAGCTATGAGCACAATTTCTCACAAACAATATGTAGAAGCCAATCTTCGTTTGGAAGAACTTCTAAAGGAGGTTGATAACAACACCCCTGAAGATTCTCCTTTGTCCAAAGAACTCATTGAAGTCAGTGATATTATTGAGCAGTACGAGGAAATCAATTTCCCAATGGGGTTACCCACTCTACAGGAAATGATTGAACTTCGTATGTTTGAGATGGGTTTAAAGAGAAAGGATTTGGCTGCACTTTTAAACACCAGTGCTTCCAGAATTAGTGATTATCTAAATGGAAAACGTGAAATCACCTTAAAAGTAGCTAAAGCTTTGCACCAAAAACTGAATATAGACAGCGATATTATATTACAATAAAGGCTTTATGCAAAACAAAATAGTACTAAAAGAAAACAAAGGTTTTCACCTATTTTCCACCTCAAACGTCCCCACCCCTTTATTCTTGGGGATTGTAAAATATTGCATCGGAAAATAAAAACAAACCATGCTCCAAATCTTTCAAAAAAAGAACTTCTTAATTGACCACCTATTGGGATTGGTGGACATCCACAATCATATCTTACCAGGTATTGATGATGGGGCAAAAAATACCGATGATTCAATTGCTTTGATTGAGGCTTTGGGAGAATTGGGTATCAATCGTTTTATCTGCACTCCGCATATTATGCATCACTATTACGAAAATACACCCAAAAGTATTGCTAAGTCGAATGGTGAACTTCATAAAGTGTTAAAAGAGAAAGACATCGAGGTACATATTGATATTGCAGCGGAACATATGGTCGATGACAATTATGAAACACTTTTGGATACTAACACCATATTAACCTTAGGACCAAGCCATGTTTTAGTCGAGATGAGCTACCTCCAAGCCAGTATCAATTTTGATTATGCCATGGAGCGTACCCTTCAAAAACAGTTGTTTCCTATTTTGGCCCACCCTGAACGGTATGTCTACTTCCATAAAAAGCCTAAGAAGTATGCCGCTTTTAAAGAAGAGCAAATTGCTTTTCAAATGAATCTTCTCTCCATTGGAGGCTACTACGGCAAAGAAGTTCAAAAAATGACTCTTTCCCTGTTGGATAAGGGCTTCTACGATTTTGTTGGCACGGATGTCCATCGCATGCAACACATAAGGGCCTTAAAAGAAATCAAAATTTCCAATAAGACCCTTGATGCAATGTTACCTGTTATTAATGCTACTATCGAAACCTTTTATTAGTAGGTTTTATCGCTGAATAACCAATCTGCTTTCGAAGGTTTCACCCAAATCGTTTAGGGCATTGATGATATAAATTCCTGTGGGAAGTTCACGGACGTCAAGCGTATATACCGATACATTCCCGATTTCATTCGTTTCTACCGTTCGTAATAGTCTTCCATTATAACCAAATACCCTAATTCTAGAAATACTCGCTTCAGAAGGTAAAGTGATATCCACAAAATCAGATGTGGGGTTGGGTGTCAAAACGATGTTGTCGCCGTTATTCGCTTTCGCGGATGAAATCCCAGCAAAACCATCAAAATCAGAAACATTGGATTGAAAACTATTGGTGTTGACTTGAACGGACACGGAATCAAACTCCGATAAGTTCAAGGTTCCGTTGTCGTGAGAGGTCACCGCAAGGCCAACGTATATGGTGTTCGGCATCTGTATCGTGCGGCTGCCCAACAACGCCCAGTTCCCGTTCGTGGAAGAGGTGTACGCGCTTATCTCGTCGCCACTGCGCACCAATCTGAGGTATCTGGGGAAGCTCGAAGCCACCGGGCCGATGTTGTTCCCCGAGGAGCTCATCGTCCCGTTCGTGGTCGAACGGTGCTGTAAACTATAAGAAGGACCCAGTCCCCGTGGGTTCGGGTGCATCGACA
>JBCBPD010000201.1:0-1820 GCA_039820925.1 Bacteroidota bacterium
CAAAACTAGATAGCATTACTCAAAAAAGAATTGATGATATAGTTTTGCCATAATCATTCTAAGATTTTCTTGTACTTTAAATTTTCGCCATTGAATATTTCATCCCCAGATAACATGTAGGCTCTTAATAAGTATTCTTTAGCTCTATCAATATTATTCAATTCAAAAAAACATTGTCCAATCCTAAGCTGAATGAATGGATTCTCAACGCCTCCAATACACTTTAATGATTCTGAAGGCTTCCCTGTTTTTGAAGACTTACCTTTTTTCGTACAGGGTTTAAATTAAATAAAATGATGTTTCAAAGGGGCATGCCCCTTTGAAAATTCTTCCAAATATTCTAATGGGCTGCTTCTTCCCAATGATTTGTGCGGGTGGAAGCGGTTGTATTCCTCCCTGAAACGTTCAGTCTCCAAGTTCACTTCCTCGATATCCCTGAACAAATGCGCATCCAGTACATCTTCACGGTAGGTTCTGTTGAACCTTTCGATATAACCATTCTGGCTCGGCTTGCCCGGTTGTATATATTTTATCTCTATGTCCTCTACCTCGCAGTAGTTGACAAATATCCTGGATAAGAACTCTGGGCCGTTGTCCACCCTTATGGCCAAAGGTTTGCCGTAAACCTCTATGGTCTCTTTCAGGTATTCCACCACCCGTATTCCCGGCATGGAGAAATTCCCCTTCATGCAGAGCGCCTCCCTATTGAAGTCATCCATCAGGTTGAACACCCTAAAGCTCCTTCCCGTAATCAGGCCATCAGACATGAAGTCCGCGCTCCATACCTCCCTGGGCGCGTTCGGCACCCCCAAAGGTTCTTTTATCCGTTTAGGGAGCCGTTTCTTGGTCTTTCTCCTAAGTTGCATACCCAATAATCGGTAGACCCTCAGCACACGTTTCCTGTTCCAGTTATGGCCCTGTTTGCGGATGCGGTTGTAGAGCCAATCAAAGCCACGGTTCGGTTTGGCCTCGGCCAGCTCGGTGAGCTTCTCGATCACTTCGCTGTCGTCTCTTTGGCTACGATAGTACCACATCGAACGGCAAAGACATACAATCATACAGGCCCTGGCTATACTCAGACCTTCTTCCTTGATGATGCCTTCCGCCAGTTCTCTCCGCCCACAGGGCCTCAAAGCTTTTTTTCAATGATGTCCTTCAAAATCCTATGGTCTAAGCTCAGGTCAGCATACATTTGCTTCAACCTACGGTTCTCTTCCTGTAAGGATTTAAGTTCCTTGAGCTGTTGGGCGTCCATGCCACCATACTTGCGTTTCCATGAATAAAAGGTGCCAGGTTTGATACCGTTGCCTCGACATATGTCCGTAACCTTAATCCCTGATTCGTACTGTTGCAACATCGCAACAATCTGTGTCTCGGTGAATTTTCCGTTCTTCATAATCTAAAAATAATTCATTTTTAAACTGTCCGAAAAACAGGGAAGCCTTCAGTGCCAATGATTGATCTCGAAACACAAGAGTAGTCTCATTTTCAAAAACCAAAAGAATTTAAAAACAGTCAAAGGGTATTTAAAATAACCTTATTTGCGGTTATGGGCAGCAAAATCGCGATGCTCGGTTTTCTTCAATTCTTCCTTAGTTAAGGTTTTAAAATAATCAAAGGTTCGTCGCATACCCTCTGCTCTACCAACCTGAGGCTCCCATCCCAAAATCTCCCTGGCTTTAGTGATGTCTGGTTGACGTTGCATAGGATCGTCTTTGGGTAGCGGTTTGTAGATTATTTTTTGATCTGTTCCGGTAAGCTTGATAATTTCTTCGGCGAATTGTTTAATGGTAATCTCGTTAGGATTTCCAATGTTCATA
>JBCBPD010000202.1:0-1786 GCA_039820925.1 Bacteroidota bacterium
AAGTACCCGGTGAGTATTAGAAATGGGAATAGCGAATAGAAAATGGCTAGCCCTACACTAACCCAGAACATCAAATTGTCGACTTTAGGGAATTTAAAAGTACTATTCGCCTTTTCCACATACTTCTTAAGCTTGTTTTTCCAAGACCCATTTCACATTGGTCTATTTTATGCACATTCAATTGGTTCTCTATCGCTGGTAGCCTGCATTGTTTTGTATTTTCTGGAAAAGGCGAATAGTACTTTTAAATTCCCTAAAGTCGACAATTTGATGTTCTGGGTTAGTGTAGGGCTAGCCATTTTCTATTCGCTATTCCCATTTCTAATACTCACCGGGTACTTGCGTTATGAAATCTGGGTAGAGTATCATTTCCAAACGGTATTAAGCATTCTTATTGTTACCATGTACGTTATCTTCAATATTGGTTTCATCTTAGGAAAGAAAAAAGCGTTTACCTAAGCCCACGACCTCTTTTGCTGGGAAAATTCCATTCAAAACGACCTTTCATCGATTATTTTAAATAGTTTGTAGGTTTTTTCGTTCAAGTACTGTAAAAAAGATTAACGGACTTTTTGAACCATTCATCGACACTTAATCGCGTCTAATCACGAATCACGTTTTTCGATTTGGGTTTATAAGTACTTTTGGTCTGAGTTTTTACATCAAATCCTACAAAAAACCATAGAGATGAAAACGTCCCGAATCATGGGCTCCATAATGGCCCTACTACTTATGGCGAGCATTACTTCTTGTGTAAAAGACAGTTTTGACGAAACCGTAATCGACCCTGATGGCGAGGAAAATCCAGAAACACCAACCCCAATTGAAGAGTTGGAAATCACACAATTACAAATCCCCGACGATTTTGAGTTTGAAACGGATAAAACCGTCAATTTGACCATTAGCGATAATGCTAGCGGTGTACGATACGACGTGTACGCCTATCAAGAATCAAGACTTACCAATACTCCTGTCACCTATCTGAATGAAGATGACGAAGAGGTTACGGAAACGGATATTTCCGTAGACAACCTAAATCACTTGATTTTTACCGGTACACCCGTAGCGGGTGGCATTGAGCACTCTTTTGTGGTGCCAAACTATTTCGAAAAGCTTTACATCAGAAGAAAAGATGGTTTTGCCTATTCATCTTCTGTAGTTGACATCAACGATGGCAATGTGAATTATGTCCATACACCAACTACTGGAAAAGGCTCACGAGCAGGAAGAGGTTTGGTTGAAGACTACTTGTATTGCGTTAACGGAAGCGGAGACTTGTTTCAAGTTGACCCTATTGACGGGACATACACTTTCATCAGTGATATGCCCATGGGCAGCTACACTGCGGCCATTGACCAACAAAACAAATATGTCTACTCCATAGGACGAAGCAATCCTAATCCACTGATGCGTTATGACATTACCAACGATTCTTGGACTACCATCAGCAACTTAGGTAGAGGAGGTCCAAGATTGGATTACAGTGAACAAGATGGCCTGCTGTATTTTTCAACCGGTGCTAAATTGTACTCCATCGACCCTGTAAACGGAACTTTTTTGTCAGAGTGGGATATCAATGGTTTGGATAAAACCAATGGTGGCGACTTAGCTTTCGCTGCGGACGGAACACTTTTTCTATGTTCTTTCTCTGGGTTATACCGACTCGAGCTCAACAACCAAGGCGAATACGATTCCACAAGAATTAGTGGAGAAGACCTTCCGTTCAATCCAACGTCCATGACTTTTGATTCGAACAATGAACTATGGTTGGCTAATAATGGTTCGG
>JBCBPD010000203.1:0-1752 GCA_039820925.1 Bacteroidota bacterium
CCTGGAGTAGACAGGGAGGTGATTGAAACTCCAGAAGGTAGAGTAAAACTTGTCAATAATTGGGTAATGCCAAAAGCAAAACCTACTAGAAGGGTATTTATACCCAAATCAAATGGCAAGAAGCGTCCTCTCGGCATCCCTACTGTAGTGGATAGAGTCGCACAGAACATAGTTAAAAATTATCTAGAACCTGAATGGGAAGCAGTCTTTGAACCTAATAGTTATGGTTTTAGGGCTGGCAGAAGTTGCCATGACGCTATCGAACAAATCTTTAATAGATTTAGAGATAACCACTCTGGAAGAAACAAATGGGTTCTAGATGCTGATATACGAGGCTGCTTTGACAACCTTGCCCACAAAACCATTCTACAAAGTATTGGGTCTGCACCTTATGTGGATTTAATATCAGGATGGATGAAAGCTGGATACGTATACGAAGGAATACATAATCCAACGGATACAGGAACTCCTCAAGGCGGGGTCATTTCACCATTATTGTCTAACATCGGACTTCATGGATTGGAAGAACTCGTTGGAAATCACAACAAGAAAATGGGTGTAATTCGTTATGCCGATGATTTTGTGATAACTGCCAAAAACAGGAAGGAAATTGAGGAAATTATCCCCAAAATCAAGCAATGGTTAATCGAACGTGGTTTAGAATTCAGTGATGAGAAAACCAAGCTATTACATATAGATGATGGATTTGACTTTTTAGGATTTAATGCTCGATGTTATAAAGGAAAGCTTTTGACAAAACCCCAAAAAGCAAAGGTCTTAGCCTTCTGTAAAAAGGTGGGAAATATTATCAGAAGCATGAAAACAGTCAAGCAAGAAGCCTTAATTAACAAGCTTAATCCGATTCTCCGAGGTTTTGCCAACTACTACTGTACAGTGGTTAGTAAAGAGGCATTCCAATATATATCACACCGTGTGTGGTCATATCTCTGGAACTGGTGTAAGCGTAGACACCTTAAAAGAAGACTTAAATGGGTGAAAAAGAAATATTTTCACGTTGTTAACGGAGTAGATTGGATATTCTGCTGTATGACAAAAGGTAGGAAAGGAAAAGAAAAACCTCTACACCTGTATAACATAGCTAAAACGCCAATTGTTCGACATACAAAAGTCAAAGGAACAGCTAGTCCTTTTGATGCAGAATTAGACAACTACTGGGAAAAACGCAATACCAAAAAGGGCAAAACATATTGGGCAAAAGGTAGTAAATACGACCAAGTAGCCAAAAATCAAGATTATAAATGCCCGAATTGTGGACAATTCCTAATTAACGGTGAAGATATGGAAACCCATCACATAATTCCTGTTAAGGATGGTGGCAGTAACGACACTGAGAATCTAATCCACCTACACGTAGCGTGCCATAAACAGGAACACAGCAAAACCAAGTTCAAGGCTTGAAGTATGACTTGAGCCGTGTGTTAGGTAACTGACAAGCACGGTTCTTAGGGGAGGGGAGAGTCGCGAGCCTCAAACCTTACCCGACAATTCAGTATTGAAGGGACAACTGACATTAATTGAGTAACCAGTACTGGTAGAGTTCGCACTTTAATCCTCAGTTAATGATAACTCAATAACCATGTAGGTGAGCAAATCCCGTCGAGCATAAAGCACGACAAGAGGAGCGATAGCTTAAAAAAAACAAGTCCTACTCTCCAGGTGCAGGAGTAAAAGCACTTCCCCTACGGTAGCGAATGGTCTTCAATCCGTAAAGCGGGGATGAAAGGTCAAAAG
>JBCBPD010000204.1:0-1750 GCA_039820925.1 Bacteroidota bacterium
AGCTGGCATAAGGCTCTGTGAAAGTTACAATTTACAATACGGCACCAATTATATTTCGGTAATGCCTACCAATTTATATGGGCCAAACGATAATTTCGACCTCGAAAAATCACATGTACTTCCAGCGCTGATTCGAAAAATACATTTGGGTAAAGCGTTGGAAGTACATGTGATTTTTCGAGGTCGAAATTATCGTTTGGCCCATATAAATTGGTAGGCATTACCGAAATATAATTGGTGCCGTATTGTAAATTGTAACTTTCACAGAGCTTTATGCCAGCTATTTTGGCAATGGCATAAGGCTCGTTTGTATATTCCAAAGTATCTGTTAACAGATAATCCTCCTTCATGGGTTGTGGACTCAACTTTGGATAAATACATGTGCTGCCCAAAAACAATAACTTTTTGACCCCGTGCAAATAGCTTTGATGAACCACATTGTTCTGTATCATCAAATTAGCATAGATGAAATCACCACGATATTTATTATTCGCGACAATTCCACCAACTTTTGCGGCGGCCAGAAAAACGTATTCGGGTTTTTCCGATTCAAAAAAGGTCGCAACCGCTGTTGAATCCGTAAGGTCGAGTTCGGCATGTGTTCGATAGACCAGATTGGAATACCCTTTTTTCTGAAGGGCTTTTACCAATGCGCTACCGACCAATCCACGATGTCCGGCAACATAGATTTTAGAAGTTTTTTCCATTCCTACTCAAAGTAGTTGAGAATACGGTATCCGCCGTCTTTCAAATATTGGTCTTTTTGCATGAGTTTGAGGTCACTTTGCATCATATCCTTAATAAGGTCTGCTAACTCATATTCTGGAACCCATCCCAATTTATTCTTGGCCTTGGAAGGGTCACCAATCAAAAGGTCAACCTCTGTAGGTCTGAAATACTTAGGGTCAACCGCCAGTACTTCTTTTCCAATTTCAAGCTGATACTCTGGATTGGAACAAGACTTTACATAAGCCTTTTCATCAACGCCTTGCCCTTTGAATTCCAATTCAATGCCTACTTCTGCAAAACTCATACGAACGAAGTCTCGCACAGGGGTGGTTTTCCCAGTAGCGATTACCCAATCTTCAGCTTCATCGGCTTGAAGAATCATCCACATCATGCGTACGTAATCTTTGGCGTGTCCCCAGTCTCTTTGGGCATCCAGATTCCCTAAATAGAATTTGTCCTGAAGTCCCAGCGCAATTCTTGCGGTTGCTCGAGTGATTTTTCGAGTTACGAAAGTTTCCCCACGAATGGGTGACTCATGATTGAACAAAATTCCATTACAGGCATACATATTATAGGCCTCTCTGTAGTTTACGGTAATCCAATAAGCATACATTTTGGCTACGGCATACGGACTCCTCGGGTAAAAAGGCGTTGTTTCGCTTTGTGGTACTTCTTGCACCTTACCGTATAACTCGGAGGTGGATGCTTGATAGATTCTAGTCTTGTCACCTAAACCTAATAGTCGAACGGCATCAAGAATCCGTAACGTTCCTAGACCATCCGCATTACCTGTATACTCAGGTGTTTCAAAAGAAACCTGAACATGGCTCATTGCAGCAAGGTTATAGATTTCGTCGGGTTGAATTTCTTGAATAAGTCGGATAAGGTTAGTGCTATCCGTCATATCGCCATAATGGAGGATGAATTTCCTGTCGGTTTCGTGCGGATCTTGATAAAGGTGGTCTATACGGTCTGTGTTGAAGAGGGATGAACGTCTCTTCAATCCATGAACTTCATATCC
>JBCBPD010000205.1:0-1734 GCA_039820925.1 Bacteroidota bacterium
ACTCTCAAAATAAGATTTGAGCGAATCTACTGCATTTCTATCAAAATACCGTCCGGTAACGTCATAATTCTTAATTAAAGTTGTTACGGCATCTTGCATTTTATTATCCCCCAATTATTCCTAACTAAGATTTTGATATTAATTTGGCTTAATTTACAGCAAAAATGTATTTTGTGTTAACTTAACCAAAATCTGGCAAAAAGCAATCCATACTACTTAAGGATTCTATGCCAAAGTTGACCCTCATAAGATGAACTTTTATTTTTGTGTAGATGATTTACAAAAAGGTTAACATTACCTTTAGAGTGGATTTTCCGTTACAAATGATACATTTTTATGATTTCGCTGTAATTAGGATATTCCAGGTGTGTCAACGGTTCCTTTAAGAGTGTTTTTGAAGAAAAACTTTTAAAGGTGCCTTTCAAAAAGTGGTTCCAACTTCTGAGGGTCAACAGAGTTTTGTGAATTTTTCAGTATTAATCCATTGCGTATCGGCATATAAGGAGTAACCATGACAACCCCAAAAGAAGTCTTGAAAATGATTCAGGACAACAATATTCAGATGATTGATCTGAAATTCATCGATATGCCAGGGATTTGGCAGCATTTAACAATGTTCCAAGGCGAAATCGATGAAAGTTCTTTCACCGATGGTGTACCATTTGACGGTTCCAGTATTCGGGGTTGGAAAGCCATTAACGAGTCAGATATGTCAATGGTGCTAGATCCAAATACTGCCTGGATCGACCCCTTCATGAAAGAACCCACCCTCAGCCTTGTATGTAGTATTAAAGAACCCCGGACGGGTGAATGGTACGACCGCTGTCCTCGGGTGATTGCTAAAAAAGCAATTGATTATTTAAATTCACTTGGTGTTGGTGACACAGCATTTTTTGGGCCAGAAGCTGAATTCTTCATCTTTGATGATGTTCGTTTCGACCAAACTTCAAATGCGGGCTATTATTACGTAGATTCCGTAGAAGGTCGCTGGAATTCTGGTAAAGAGGAAGGACCTAACCTCGGTTACAAACCAAATTATAAGGGAGGTTACTTCCCGGTTTCTCCAACCGATACCTCTCAAGATATGCGAACAGAAATGCTGCTGGAAATGGCAAAATGCGGCGTTCCTATTGAAAAACACCACCACGAAGTAGCTACCGGTGGTCAGTGCGAATTAGGTTTCCGTTTTGGTGAGCTAGTTGAAGCAGCCGATTGGTTGATGACCTACAAGTACGTTATCAAGAACGTAGCTAAGAAATACGGTAAGTCCGTTACCTTCATGCCTAAGCCAGTATTCCAGGATAACGGCTCCGGTATGCATACCCACCAATCCATTTGGAAAGATGGTAAGCCTCTATTCGCAGGTAACAAGTATGCGGGAATGAGCGAAATGGGACTTCACTATATTGGTGGAATTCTCAAACATGCACCAGCATTGTTAGCATTCACTAACCCAAGTACCAACTCCTACAAGCGTTTGGTTCCTGGTTACGAAGCACCAGTAAACTTGGCTTACTCTCAAGGAAACCGTTCCGCTTCCGTGCGTATTCCTCTCTCCGGTGATAATCCCAAAGCCAAGCGTTTAGAGTTCCGCTGTCCCGATGCAACTTGTAACCCCTATCTAGCCTTTGCTGCAATGCTTTGCGCTGGTTTAGATGGAATTAAAAACAAAATTGACCCCGGCGCACCTTTAGATAGGAATATCTACGAACTTTCTCCTGAAGAATTAGCTCA
>JBCBPD010000206.1:0-1685 GCA_039820925.1 Bacteroidota bacterium
CAAAAACGGGTATGGTATGTGCTTTACAGAAAATATAAATTAACGATTTCAACATAAGGTAAAAAGAGAAAGATGAATTCTGAAATGCAATCAGCTTTTCAAAAGCTAGAAAATGAAAAAAAAATAAAGTGGATAGATAAGGAAACTGGCAAGTATTTTTTGATGAACAAAGGCAAACTTATTAATGTGACTTTGGCAACTGCTGAAAATAAGGTAATCAATTATATTCGGCAAACGAACTACAATTGAAGACTTACCCCTTTTCGTACAGCGGTTAAATTAAACAAATTGGTTTTTTAAAGGGGCATGCCCCTTTAAAAATTCTTTCAAATATTCTTTTGGACTGCTCCTTCCCAATGATTTATGGGGATGGAAGCAGTTGTATTCTTCCCTGAACCTTTCGGTTTCCAGGTTTACCTCTTCGATATCCCTGAACAAGTGGGCATCCAGTACGTCCTCCCTGTATGTGCGGTTGAACCTTTCAATGTATCCGTTCTGGTTGGGCTTGCCGGGCTGGATGTATTTTATCTCGATATCCTCGACCTCACAATAGTTGACAAAAACCCTTGAGAGGAACTCGGGGCCGTTGTCCACCCGTATGGCCAAGGGCTTGCCGTACACCTCAATGGCATCTTTTATGTATTCCACCACCCGTATGCCCGGCATGGAGAAGTTGCCCCTCATGCACAGTGCCTCCCTGTTGAAGTCGTCCATCAGGTTGAATATCCTAAAACTTCTTCCCGTTATAAGGCTATCGGACATGAAATCGGCACTCCAGACCTCCCTTGGCGCATCGGGGACTTCCAAGGGTTCCTTTATCCGCTTTGGCAACCGTTTCTTGGTCTTCCTGCGCAAGGACAGCCCCAATAGGCGGTATACCCTCAGAACACGTTTCCTGTTCCAGTTGTGGCCCTGTTTGCGGATGCGGTTGTAGAGCCAATCAAAGCCACGGTTAGGTTTGGCCTCGGCCAGCTCGGTCAACTTGTCGATGACCTGGCTGTCGTCCCTTTGGCTGTGATAGTACCACATTGAGCGGCACAGGCATACAATCGTACAGGCCCTGGCTATGCTCAGACCTTCTTCCTCCACTATACCTTCCGCCAGCTCTCTCCGCCCACAGGGCCTTAGAGCTTTTTTTCAATGATGTCCTTTAGGATGCGGTGGTCAAGACTAAGATCGGCGTACATCGACTTGAGCCTACGGTTCTCTTCCTGTAACGATTTGAGCTCTTTGAGTTGCTGGGCATCCATACCACCATATTTACGCTTCCAACTGTAGAAGGTGGCCGTGGTGATGCCCTTGTCCCGACAGATGTCGGTCACTTTCATCCCTGAATCGTACTGTTGCAACATCGCAACGATCTGTGTTTCTGTGAATCTGCTCTTCTTCATGATTTAAAAATAATTGATTTTTAAACTGTCCGAAAAACAGGGAAGCCTTCAAAAACAGGGAAGCCTTCATGTTATGTTGACAAGAAATTACTTTTAGCTCCTTATTTAAAAATATAAAAAACCGATAACCACTCACATCAGCGTTATCGGCCTTTAATTTTAGATATTATTTAATCACTTACTCGCGGAACTAGAATAACCATGTTGTCGTAATTTCTACCTGGTAATAAGTTAAAACAAGAACCCCTATTGCATGACATATCACTCGCATTTGAAGTAAAACCCTCAAAAGTG
>JBCBPD010000207.1:0-1631 GCA_039820925.1 Bacteroidota bacterium
ACATGTACTTCCAGCGCTGATTCGAAAAATACATTTGGGTAAAGCGTTGGAAAATTCGGATTGGACAACGATTGATAAAGACTTAAACCATTTACCCATTGAGGGTGTCTCAGGAAACAGTTCCGAATCCGAAAAACTTGCGGTGCTTCAGAAATATGGTATCACGCGAGATGAAAACAACCATGTTTCAGTAGAAATCTGGGGCAGCGGAAAACCGATGCGCGAGTTCCTTTGGTCAGAGGATATGGCGGATGCATGCGTATTCATTATGGAAAAACGTGATTTTAGTGACACCTATGAGACGGGGTCAAAAGAAATCCGAAATACCCATGTGAATATCGGTACAGGAAAAGACATCAGTATCGGGGATTTGGCTGGACTGATTAAGCAAAAGCTCGGCTTTGAGGGAGATTTTGCCTTCAATACAGAAAAACCAGATGGAACCATGAAAAAACTCACGGATGTGACCAAACTCCAACAACTGGGTTGGAAACATACTGTGGAACTGGACATGGGTATTGAAAAGATGTATCAATGGTTTCTACAAAAACCTTTGAAGAACAAGTAAATCCGAATTCAAGATTTACTTTTGCAATAGCACACGGTCCTGAGCAAACCAATTTTATAGAATGGGCTTTATTCTAAAAATTATATTTCTTCCAAAACAGTTTTTTGATTTAATATATCATAAACTGCTTTTCAGCTGGAAAGGTGTGCAATTCGAAACGTTTCCAAAAATAAATGGACGTTTGGTGATAACGGGAAGAGGAACACTAAAGCTAGGTAAAAATGTAGCTTTCAATAGTTCACTTCGCTCAAATCCCATAGGAGGAGACACGAAATTAATTTTAGATTTAGGCACCAACGGAACTCTGAAAATCGGCAACAATACTGGAATTTCCAACGCCGCTATTATTGCCCATGAAAAAGTAAGCATTGGAGAGTTTGTTAAAATTGGGGGTAGTGTGAAAATTTACGATACCGACTTTCATGCCTTGAATCCTAAGAAACGAGCAAAGCCTGAAACGGATATTTCAGCAAAAAGGGAAATTCGCATTAAAAATAATGCGTTTATTGGTGCACATTCCATTATTTTAAAAGGCGTCACAGTGGGAGAAAATGCAATTATTGGTGCAGGTTCGGTAGTCACAAAAAACATTCCTAAAAACGAAATTTGGGGAGGAAACCCCGCAAAGTTTATTAAAAAGATTGATGACCTTGATTAAGCGTTTTTTGGGCAGAATATTTCTAAGTTTTAGAAAATTTCAACTAAAGCGTAGCAAAAAGGTGCGTTTTGGTCCCAAATCCTATTTTTCAAGAGGTAGTTCTTTTGGAGGTAGTAACTACTTGTCCACGCAAGCCAAATTGATAAATTCCGAACTTGGTTTTGCCTCTTACATCGGTATGGAGTCTCTAATTAGCAAAGCCAAAATTGGCAAGTATACTTCAATAGGTCCATATGTAAAATGTATTTTTGGGAATCATCCAACACATACTTTTGTAAGTACACATCCTGCTTTTTTTTCGGTTCGCAAGCAAAGCGGATTCACCTTTGCGAACAATCAACTTTTTCCAGAATTTGCTCAGCCCATTGCAGAAGGGGTTCCATATACGATAGAAATTGGTAATGA